>CAIJKW010000037.1 GCA_903821355.1 uncultured bacterium
ATATCTTGGTTCCAACCAGAACCTCCACATATTGGACAATCCATTATGCAACCTTCTTCACCTTTAATTTTTCTCCTTCCTTTAAGTAATCATTACCCATTGTCTCAAGAGTTAGTCCGTTTTCTATTTCGTATAATCTAAAAAATACCATAAATCGAAAAAAGCAGTACATTATAGCCACCATTAAACCCAACAATTTATTTTTGTATCCATCCTTATACCAGTAAACAAATTCTTTTAAGATACTCTTGGTCATTACAAAAAAACCAAACTTTCTGCCACTCTCAAACCTGTCCAAGGCCTCAATCTCTGCATAGTTTAAGTGGGCTGAAATAAATTTATTTAAATCATAGAGACTAAAATGTCTAATTGCATACTCGTCTATCATGGGTAATCTAAGTTCTTCATCTTCTTTTCCTAAAAATTTACCCATACCATGTATTTTGTTTCCCGTAAAATCCATGTAGTCTTTCATAAAAAATCTTGGGGTCATAGTCTTTATGGCAGGATTTTTATTTTTACCCCAAAGATAAGTATACATAGGGGAAACCACATACTTGATTTTGTTTTGTTTAGATAACTCTACAAATTTTTCAAGCGCTGATTTTGGCATCAAATTGTCGCAGAAACCCCAGAATATCCAGTCTGTATCAACTTGTTCTTTAATGAAATCATACATCTCTTGGCTTTCGGCAATCTTGCTTGCCATCTTGGGTCTTACAACGAATCTCGCACCATTCCTTGTCGATATAGCTTCCGTACTGTCAGAGCTTCCTCCATCTAGAATTAAGACCTTTCCGTAATTTATACAATTTTTTACAACAGACTCAATTCTTTTTTCTTCATTGTACGCGAAAAAGATAAATGTTATATTTTTCATTTTAAACTATTTTTTTAGGATTAATTATTGATTCTATGATTAGCAATCCTTGTCTTCTTGTTTTCTTAAAAATAAAAATACCAAAAGTGGCCAAGGTATAAGAGATTAAGGTTGAAAATGCAGCTCCATTAATACCCATTTTTGGTATTAATATTATATTTAATATAATGTTTACCACAGCTCCTATTATAGTGCTGTAGAAGGATATCTTTGTCAAATTGCTTGCAATTAAGTATTGGCCAATTGCCATTCCTATAAAAACACTTACACAAGACCAAACGTAAATTTGAAGTGTTGTAATAGACTCTAGATATAAATTTCCGAATAATATTTTTATAATAGGATAAGAAAAGAGAGATACAAAAAAAGCAATCCCAGTTGAAAGAAAAAACATTAAAGAATAAAGTCTTTTCATTCTATTTTCGAAAAGATCATTGCTTATATTTAAAGCCTTTACAATAGAAGGAGAAAGGGATATGCAAATTAACATAGGTATGAAATACCAAACTTCAGAAAGCTTAACAGCCACAGCATAAACACCAGCCTTTTCATTGCCAAGCATGTTTTTTATCATAATCTGGTCTATTTTCATGTAGATGCCAATCGCAACAGATGATAGCATTAAAGGCCAGGAATCTATTAAAAGAGATTTGGCAATCTGCGTGTTAAAACTCCATTTTCTAATATGGTTACCAAATTTTTTAAAAGAATAAAGCAATATTGAACTATATACCGATGCTTCCACTAGGTAAATTAATGTTAGCCAAAAAATACCTTTATCAAATACGATGCAAACTAGTTTGAGTACAGAAGAGATTATCGTTGCAATGACTTGTGCAGAGATTGTATTCTTTGAAAGTATTTGTGACTGAAAATATATTTCAATTACATTAAAAGCCTGTGGTATAAAACTTAGTGAAAAAATCCAAATCAACCCTAAGGTAAAAAGATCTTTTGTTGAGAAAAAAGAAATAAAAAAAACACACAGTATAGCTGTAAGACTGCCTATAATTTTTAAATAAAAACCCGTACCAATTATTACATCTTTTTTATCGTGATATTTTACTATCTCTCTATTCAGAACGCCGTCCATTCCAAATGACGTAAGGAAACCAAATAATCCTACAAAACTTATTACATAATTTAAAAGACCATAATTTGCTGGCCCCAAATATCTAGCAATGTATATACCAATAAAAAATGAAATGCCTAGGGTGACAAATTTACCAAAAAACATCCATCCTGTATTTTTTAAATATTTCTGAAATCCAGCGTGTTGCCATTTTTCTTTTAAGTTTAATAGGAAAGGGGACATTGTTTTGTGTAGATGAACCATATTGTAGCATATGACAATAAGCCCGATTCTATTGACTAACTTAGATTATGTGATATTATACTTAGGTCTGAGACTAGATTGCGCTTCTCGTCGCGTAATTGGGACGATATAGACGGCGAGTCGAGGGTGTGGTATGAGTGATCTAACGTTTGAGTCGATTATGATTTTGGTGGATTCTGGCTGGTCTTTGCCAAAAACAGGTCGTGTAAAACCGGACAGGACAATCATTTGTGCCACACCCCCGCATTCTTATCTTAAGAATGCCACACAACAAGAGACGTACTCATCACACCCCATCGCCACAAAACGGCGGTGTTTTTTATTTCGTACTTTTATTACATCCTCGCCAAACCCCACCCTCTAGGCGCTTTATTCAAAAACCTTTGAATTTCCGCTTCTTTTAGTAGACCTTTGTGCGATCCAACATACTGGCAAACATTCATCGCATTAACTGAAGCCCATTTTAAACAATCCTCAACAGTCATACTTTTCATAAAAGCGACGGAAAAAGTAGATGCAAAAGCATCACCTGCGCCATTTCTCTCCACTGGTTTTCCTGTGTCACTATATATGGGCATCCTATAAGGTTCGCCGTCCACTAAAACATATGATCCGGCTGACCCATCGGTAATAACTGGCAACTTTACACCAAGTGCATAAATTTCCAATAGCAGTCTCTTGACATTCTGCGCTCGTTCACGAGCATCAGCGCTGGTCTTAATAATATTAACTCCGACAATCATCTCCGCTTCTTCTAGATTACAGAAAAACAATTCACTGCGAGCATAAATTTTGCGCAAAACACGAGAGCCCATTTTCAGCTGATACGTTCCAGGTTGAAAAATTAATTTTACATCTGGATTTTTATCCAAATAATTTTCTATTTCTTTATGAAATCCTGTGGAGTGTTCGCTTAGAGAACTTAGGTACAACCATCTGGTATTTAAAGTAGGAGGGAATATGTATCCGTATTCTTCATGCTTTGTCAAAATCGTCCTATCATCTTTGTACCACAAAATATAATGATAATTTGTTTTCTTACCAACATTATTTTTGACGAATTGCGCATCTATGCCCTCGGCCTTTAATTTTTCTACAGACCTCTGTCCGTAAATATCATCGCCTACATTACTTATAATAGCCGTCTTCATTCCAAGTCTTGAGGCGGAGACTGCGGCGTTTCCACTATTTCCAACAGCAAAAACCTCCTCGGATTGCTCATAGGGTATTTTTTCGCCAAAAGCTAGACCCAATTCTCGACCTCCTGTTATTGGATTAATAGACTCTCTGACTTGATTATGAATTCCTGCGTGGTTTCCCGCGCGGTTTTCTCCATGATTTTGCCTCTGATCATCTTGCCCAAGTTTAATAAAGGCATCAACTGCGATGTCGCCAATTGTCACGATGTCGTACTTGTTACTAAAGATCTTTTTGAGCATAGAAAAGATATGTTTATGGAAATATTATAGCACCAAGTAAGCGATTGTGCATAATCACTTTTCTATTTTTAGATTATCAACCGATATATGTTATTATATACCCATGAAATTAAGCGAAGCAATAAATAGAGCTACGGCGGAAAACAAAGCAATTGGCCATTTTAATATATCTAATCTAGAGGCTTTTAATGCGATTGTTAAAACGGCTAAAAAACTGAATGTTCCAGTTATCATCGGCGTCTCAGAAGGCGAGCGAGATTTTGTTGGAATTGCAAATGCTGTAGCATTGGTACGTGCCGCCAAAGAGGGTGCAGAAAAGGAAGGCGGCGTTGAAATTTTTCTAAACGCTGACCATACTTATTCATATGAGCGATGCGTAGAAGCAATTAACGCCGGCTTTGATTCTGTGATAATTGATTGTGCAGCAAAAAGTTTTGAAGAAAATGTTTCTATAACAAAACAAGTTGTTGAATACGCAAAAAACTATTCTTTGCAAAATGGTAGGGAAGTGTTGGTGGAGGGTGAGCTCGGCTACATTGGCCAATCGTCAAAAGTTTTGGATAAGCTTCCAGAGGGGGTAAATATTGATCCAAATTCTCTGACACAGCCAACTGAAGCAAAAAGTTTTGTGGAAGAGTCCGGTATTGATCTATTGGCGCCAGCTGTTGGAAATGTTCACGGCTTAATCAAAGGAGGAAACCCAGCGCTTAATATTGAAAGAATTAACGAGCTTAAAAATGCTTGCAGTGGCATCGCTCAAAAAGATGGCGCAGTTTCAAATATTCCACTAGTTCTACACGGTGCCTCCGGCATTACCGACGATGAATTGCATCAAGCCATAAAAGCGGGAATCAGCATTGTTCACTATAATACTGAACTACGTGTTGCATACAGAGAGGCGCTTGAAAAAACCTTGGCTGAAAATAAAGAAGAAGTCGCTCCATACAAATATCTAAAACTTGCCGAGAATGCTATTGCGGAAGTTGTAGAGAAAAAGCTCAGAATAATGAACGGTCTATAGGACGGGGAGATAAAGACGGGAGGTAAGACATAGAGACAAGACAAGAAATAATACAAGAGGCAAGACCAGAGAAATAATATAAAAATAAAAAGATGATCACATTTTTTGGAATAATAATATTTATAATCCCATTCATCTTTGTAAGAATTTTTAGAGATAAAACAATTGGTTTTTTGACGATATTTACAGCCAGCCTCCTTACTCACTTAATTGTGGCGCTTGTAACTCAATCGTTCAAGATTTTTAATTATCAGACGATACTATCGGTATATACAGCAATTGATGCTGTCGTCTTGATTATCTATTATCTGAAATTTAGGCGTGCAGGCTTTCCTGAAAAGCATATTTTGGCGAAGAGCAACGATGTAACAAGTAAGATCAAAGACGGAATTCAAAAAAGCCTACTTCTAAAAATTCTCACGTTTATTGCTTTTGCTGTCGTCTTCTTTAATCTCCTTTCCGTTCATTTTAATTTCTCTGGAACAATAAACACTCAAGTTGGCGAATACCATGTTGATAAAAGTGTCTATGAATATCCATATTTTTCTGATGAATGGGTAGCCATTTCTTTTGTAAATTATGCAATAAAAAGTCAATCGTTACCTATTGTTAATCCACTAAGCGGTAGCGGGGAATTCAAAAGTCCTCTCACTCCATATTTTTCATTCCTATCAGACATCTTTCTGTTCTTTGGATTAAGTCCGCTAAACGATTTCACAACCCTAACTCTCCTCGTTGGTTTTGCGATATGTATTCTATTTTTTATTTTACTTTCTTCACTTGGAATAGATAAAAGGGTTTCTCTTATAACGGTGCTAACAATTCCTTATATAACAAACGGAGGAAATCTTCCTGGAATTTGGTTTTTAATACCAATGGTATTTAGCCTCGTCTTTTATCTGATTAGCTTAATCGCGTTTGCTAAGAAAGATAATAAATTGTTGTTCATATCTAGCTTGATGTGTCTTTCTTTGTATCCTCCTTTTATTGCTTTCGTTTTTCCGACGTTAGTAGTATTGGTTTTAAGAAAAAAAGAATGGCATTGGAAAGATATTTTAATTGCTCTATCGTCAATCTTTTTGGCATTTGCTATTGTCGGATCAATTCTTCTAAACAATGTAAACCCCATTTATATTTTGGAAGTTTTGAGATTTTATTTCTTTAGATCAAATCTCGTTGGTGGAATTTTGTCATTCCCAATTTGGAATGTTTTACCGGTCTTTGTTTTGCCAATCGCGGTGTTTGGTTTTTGGCCAGCGTTCAAGAATAAATTATATTTTCTAATTTCACCCTTACTTGTAGGTCTATTATACTGGCTCTGTTATATTGATACGGATAAAGTTTTTATAATCGATTTTCCTAGGGTGGTTGTAATAACTTCCTTCTTAATTCTAATACTCTTTGCTTTATCGCTAAATTATTTGTTTGATAAATTTATAAATTGGGACAAGGTGAAAACAAAATGGGGGAATGAAGGGGTGGTGTCACAAAACATTTTCTCCCTAATAACCATTATTTGTATTTTGATGGCTGTAATATTTTCTATTAATTATACAGAAAATGATTCATGGAGAGGTCTCAAGCTCAAGTTGAACATGAATAATAAGAATGAGTTATCTTTCCCCGCACCAACTGCAAGTAGATTTTTAACAGAAGATGATTTAAGACTCTTCAGCGGAATAACTTCCAAAACTTTCATTTCTCCACCTTGGAAGGGTTTGGTTATTTCTGCTGCGACAGGTAACTACCCTTTAGCTACAAAACCTTCAACCGTAGGCGTTTTTACACTTAATTATAATGTTTTTGTTGTCGATTCTGATTGCAAAGAAAAGGAGAGGCTTGCGATTGAAAACAAAATCGACTATGTTTATTCTGAAAAATTTCAATGCCCTAATTTTAAGGAGGTAGGTGAGAGTCATGAAAACTTGACCTTATATAGATTTGATAAAAAATAGAGGGATTGCAAAGCTGACCAATCGTAATGTTGTAAGGCATAAAACGACAAAACAAAACAGTATGAAAATTTCAGAATTAATAAAATATATAGAGAGTAAAAGGGGAGATAAAAACATATTTTTTGTGTGTCTTATCAGAATAAAAGATTTTTTATGGTGGGAGATATATATCAAGAGATTCACAAGACTTATCTTTCGTATATATTGCGCATTGTTTTTTAAAGACAAATATGGACTGACGTTTGTGATTGCTAAATATAAAGAAGATGTGAGTTGGCTAAAACATTTGCCATATAAATTTGTTTTGTATGACAAAGACGACGGTGAAGATTGTTGCAAAAAGAAATACCAGCCTTATTGTCCAGAATCTATTAAATTGCAAAATGTTGGTAGGGAAGCACACACATATTTGACGTATATCATTGATAATTACAAAAATCTTCCAAACTTTGTTGCCTTTATGCAAGCTGATCCGTTTGACTACTCTCCACTTTTGGCTTTGGTGATTCAAAAATTTAAAGGCCAAGAATATTATCCACTGAGCCCACTTATGCATTACAGCAAGAGTGATGATTATGAATATAAATATATTAAGACAATAGAAAAAGTTACAGCAAAACACCTTGGTGTTCAAAAAGATTTTTTCGAATTTCCTTTTGGCGCCCAGTTTATTGTCTCAAAAAATAAGATACTCAAACATGACATTGAAGAGTATAAGTTTCTTTTGAATAAATTAGTGGAATTTGAGAATATCGATGCCGGTTGCACAAAATTTCCTAAGCATAAAAAACCGTGCCCATGCCTTGGAGATTTTTCTGCTTGGATGTTGGAAGTTTGGTGGCCAATATTTTTTGGCGAGAATAAAAATCTAATCAAATATAATTAATCTGCATTGCTTTTGCGCGGACTAGTTTATATTTCGCATATAGAAATCCCTAAGCTTTTTATGGGTCTTTTCTGAAAACATTTTCATGGCAATTTTATTTATAATAGGTGATATGCCTATGTACTCATATATTATGGATTTAAAGAAGCTGGTCCTAAGTATTTTAAATCTCAGTTTGCTGTATTTGTTTGTATAAAGATCTTTGTACGGAGAAATTATCAAATATTTATACCAAATTTTTTCGCATAACCCCCTGTATAAATTGTTCCAAGGTTTTGTAATAAAATGAAATACACAGGTTTCGTCTATAAGTTTCTTATCCTCAATATTAAAAAGTCTGCGCACTCTCTTGGCGTAGTAATCTGTTATAAGATAATTATTATATTTTTGATCAATTTGTTTTATTTTTTTATCGAAAATAATATTTAGCACACCCTCATCGACAATAAATAAAGTCTTTCCCATTTTTTCAATAACGTCTGTGGCTTTTTTGTAATCCAAAAGTTCCTTACTCTTCCTAAGGTTAAACAAGATTACTCCTGAGTTAAAATACAAATCATCCGGATTCAAACCCAAACATGGTCTGTAGTTTAGATGATCTTTTTGTCCATAAGCAGCGAGAGGAAAGGAGCTTAAGTCAGTCTCATATAACTCCTTAATAGATTTATTTACCACGATATCACAATCGAGATATAGAATTTTATCCATATCTTTTGGTAAATATTCATTGAGTAACAATATATAATATGACTCTTTTGCCCATTGATATGTTGGGGCATCGCTAAAGTAGTGTTCATCGACCAAAAGCAGATGCATTTTTTGTCCGTAAGATTTTGCTAAATTAATCAGCATTTCTTTTTGTTTTTCTAAAAGTGGGCTATGCAAAATGTATACATCAATCTTTTCTGCGCGATTGTTTTCAAAAACAGAAGTTAAACACACCGTCATTGGCATCACATATTTTTTATCACAGACAAATAAGATATTCATAATAGATTAGTTTAATTCCAGTTCGACTTGGCTTGTTAGGGTTGCTTCTTCGAAAATAATTTTATCTTGATAATCATTAATCTCTTTTTTAATTTTATCGATAAAAACCTCCACGTCAAATTTCTTGGCCCTATTCTGGCAAGCAAGCGAATACTTATTAGGATTCTTTATGAGATTATCTTCAATTGCTTTAACTGCTTCTGTAATCTTTTTGTGACTAATATCGTTTATTAATATTCCGTTTTCTTCATTTAAAATACTTTCTTTATAACCACCTTCATTTGGAGCGATGACAGGCTTGCCCGCGGCCATCGCTTCCACAACACTCATGCCAAAATCTTCATCCATAGATGTGGTAATAAAGCCTTTGCATTCAGCGTATAGTTTTTTCAATTCCACATCTGTCGCCCAGTGAATTATTTTGACATTAGAATTATCTAAAATACTTTTGGTTTTTTCTTTGTATTCCTCAAATTGTTTTGCTCCCTTTTCATAACTGCCAACAATTATTAATTTTTTGTTCGGCATATTCCTGAAAGCCTCAATTTGCATCTCGACTCTTTTTGCTGCAGTCAATCTATTTACGGAAAGCCAGTAATCGTCCGCTTCTTTATCAGCGTAATATTTTGATGTATCTATTGGAGGATTGATGATTACAGCGTCCTGATTATAAAACTTTCTAATTCTTCCTTGAGTATTTTTGGAATTGCAAACCCAAATATCTACTTCTTTTGAATACTTTTTTGTGAGTATTCTATTAATTAAAACCCAAACATCAAAAATGGGGCGTTGGTATTTTTTTAGTACCGTATTCTTAATATAATCTTTCCACTGCCAAAGTTCATTTAGAGGAGAGTGAACATACCAAAGATTAGGTTTATTGTTTACAGCACCGGACATCGCCCAATCGCCTGAAATAATATAAAAATCATATTGCTTACCAAGATTTAATCTTCTAAATTTCCAAAGAGACATTTGATGTCTAAACGGAGCTTTTGTTGGTATTTTACCGATAGATTTAATTCTTGGAAGCACATCCACAAATCCCATCTTGATTATTTTCTCTTCGTCTATATTTGTAGTATAAACATCAGCGTCAAATTGGCGCGATAGGGTAAGGGTGACTACTTCTGCGCCACCTATGTTATCCAGATAATTGTGAAATATTGCGATTCTCATAAATTAATTTACGTTGTAAGACATTGGTTTGATTATTTTTCTTTAATACCTAAGATACTAAGCATAAACGATCCTGTGATTGTTTGTATTCCAATAATGGCAAAAGTCAGCGCTATAATCAAATTTTTTGTCTGATTCAAATCACTCAAATTATTTTCTACCCAGCCGACAAATATGGAAATAAAGACAATAAGTGATGCCAAGGTTAATATTCCACCAATTAATATAGCTTTCTCTAGTGTCATAAACTTAAATAATTTCTCAACAAACTTATCTTTATCCCCAAGGTGTGTGATCGCATATGTTTTTGAAAACCCCGTGAAGAAGATTAGCTCATATCCTAAAATCATACAGAGCGATGAGAGGAACATTGGATGAAAATATAATTTGATTCCAAACAATGAAAAGTTTCCAATATAAAGTACGAACATTGATACAAGGCCGTATAGAAACAATAACATTCCCGGGATAAGAAAAATTACGATAGGGGAATATAGTAGTATGAATCTGAGATGTCTCCATCCATCGGAAAAAGTTTCCAGCTTTGACTGCCCAATTCGCATTTTATATTTTATCGGGATCTCAGCAACCTTAAGTTTTGCTTTTGCCGATTTAATAATCATTTCCGATGCAAATTCCATTCCAAGTGTATAAAGTGTAATTTTTGAATAAGCTTCGCGAGAAATCGCCCTTGCCCCGCAGTGTATATCGTGAATCTTTACTTTAAAAAATAGTTTTACCAATAAAGAAAGAATTGGGTTGCCAATCCACTTATGTGAAAAAGTCATGGAATTTGATTCCATCATTCCAGAAAATCTATTTCCAACCACCAAATCATTTCCTTCTTCTAACTTCTTAATAAACCTTGGAATATCTTCAAAATCATATGTCGCGTCCGCATCGGTCATGAAAATATATTTTCCTCGAGCATTTCTAAGACCATTTTGATATGCCGAGCCGTATCCTTTTACAGGCTCATGCAGTAAGACTAGATTTGAATAATTTAAAATCAATTTTTGTACGATTTGTTGGGAATTGTCTGTTGATCCATTATCAACCACAATAATTTCTGCATCCAAATTGTTTTTTGAAGTAACTTCAACAATAGACTTAACACAAAAATCGATAGCCTTCTCTTCATTCAGGCAGGGAAGTATGACACTAATATAAGGCTCTTTAGTTTCCAATGTGCCTATATTCTAGCATATGGCGTTTTATTTAACATGGGACAAATGTACGAAAATAGTTGACAAACAATAGTCTCATTATATAATCTACCTCGGCAAAAGCAGGGAAGGAACTATGGTAGTCCAACCCATTTCAACAACAAACCGCTCGCAAGAGCTAGAAAAACAGATAAAATGATTCCATTAAATGGACCAGCAAGTTTTCCATGCAAAGAACCTGGCTGTGGTCAGATTGTGAGCGTTGGAAAAGCCGGTGTTATTCCGATACAAACCGGATGTACCTCGGAAGCCTCGGCATCCTCGGCATTTAGGTGCTACAGTTGTGGGCGTCTTCATTGGCGTAGTGGAGCCCCCGTCTTGAATCGCCGGTATGAGAAAGCCTATTTCAAGTCTGGCACCATCACCCATAGCCGTCTGTCTACTGTGGAAAAAAAAGATCTGATTAGGCAACTCATTGCAATTTGCGAAGAGGATACCTCTGATGATTCTTCAGTTGCTAGTTTACTCCTCTTTACCACTTCAGGGCACTCTCCAGATTGTCCCGCTGTGGCCGGCAAGGATGCATCCTGCACTTGTGGTATGAGTGACGCTCAAACATTCATCAACAGCCTTTTGGACTGAAGAAATTCCAACTACAACTCCACCCCTCACGGAAATCCGCCCGTGACAGGGGTGGATTTTCATTTATAAATATTACGGAGCAAATTTGACTGAATAAAGAGCGTGTGTTACTATATTTAAGTAGATAAAGTATTTTTTGAACCTTAACCAAACACTTAAAATGGAACACAATTCCAAAAAATGGAGAATAATTTCAGGAATCGCTGGTTTATCTTTCTTTCTCATCGCAAATTTTACAAACTTCTTTGCAGGCTTAAATGTCCTCGCTGGTTGCTTGCAAATCATCGTTAACGTATTTGTCTTTGCAACTTGGCTGAAGGCTTATCCACGTTGTCGGGGATTTGAAAAGTTTGTGACATTCATTGGTGTGATTTTTCCTCCATTTATGGCAGGTATCACTATTTGGAGGGTATTGTTGCCAGCCATTTTTGGATTCTAAGTCTCGCAGGAAAGCCTTGTGCTTACACCGCGAGGCTTTTCTGTTTCTCGTCATAATTCGAACGCCCCTAAGTCAGGATCCATAAAGTATAAGATATTTGACAGTATATCTGAGTAAGAGTAATGTTTTTATGGCTGAGAATTTCGATTTGAACATTCAACAATAGGAAGGAGAAAGCGTGAAAAACAATTTAAGTGATTTTGATATCAGTGTGCTCATTCGACTTTGGTTTAGACTTTTGTGGCAAAAATATGACCTTGGAGGTATCAGTGTAGGTCGATCACTTCGATGCGATCTACTTGATTGCTTCCTGGACTTCTGTCCACTACCAGAGCTTCAACTTGGTGCGGATGAATATTCAGAAGGACTCGAGCCTGAGATCTTGAGAAGACCCCTTGTGGAACCTCACTCCTCACTCAAGCCTGAAGATATCTGTCGGTATTCTAAGGAGCAAGTTGCGCTGGCAGGTCTCGGTGCTCTCTTGGCCTTGGAATTCAGTGTTCATGCAGATGTTGCTTGGAGAGGTGGTTATGAGCTGGAAAGAAAGAAGATCAAAGCTGTTCTTGGACATTTTTCTTACATTGAAATTCCAACCACCTTGGATATTCAAGAAGTGTCACAAGCGCTCATCACGAGGAAAAGTGACATTCAGTATGAGGAATGCATGAGTACGATTACCGACTCGTCTTCATCGACAAACACCTAACACAGGAGCTCGTCGTGAGGCGAGTTTTCTGTTTTGTAAAACCCAATTTTCCTTAACCATAGCTTTTCGAACCTGATGCTAATAATAAAAGAATCTTTAATTCATTGTACTCATCTGAATAGTATGCAGAAACCGAGTAAATTTGACTAATTCTTATTTATGTCCTATTATGCAAGGGTATAGTTTTTTCAAATCGGGTTGGCTTTCCTTAGAAAAGCCGCGGTGACCCATTCAACAATGAACACCAATGAATTAGTAAAATGACTCTTAATCAACTACCAAACCTTGCTCTCTTTATTTTTAGTCGTGGCCTAGATGGTTACCCACCAGAACAAGTCTGGCAAAAACAGTTCAGACGAGCAAAAACCAGCGGTGGAAAATGGGTGACGGTTGACTACATCGCTCAGGCAAAGAAGACGCGCTACGGCTGGACGAGGGATTCAATAGGCAAAGGCGGACTTGGAGGACGTCAGAAAGTTACACTTGTCGCAATACGTCGAGTGGAGCTCCAAGTTCGATCCGAGAAGTCTGACTCGACACAGCCGATAACAACGAAAGAAATCATACGCGCAGGAATGAGCTGGGCTGGCAACAGTAACCTAGCGGAACAAAGAAGGCAAGCTCGGGAAGGATAATCCAAATCAATCACGACCCATCAAATCAATACGGAAGACCTACTGGCTCCGTCGCGAGTTGGTGGGTCTTTCATTTGTAATATTCATTCGAACCCCCAAGGGGGACTGCTATTTGTATTCAATCGCTTTGCTCTTGAACAAATAGGGAGCATCATCCCAAGTTCGGATCCCAATAATCCACCCAACCCCTCTTTGGTCAATTGATTCTGGATTTTACCTCCTACTCCGCAACAAAACATACGGCCTTCATGGAGCCTTGCGCGTTGCAACAAGCAGAGGGGTTTTTTAGCAAAAAAACCCCGTGCTCCATGAAGGCCGTATGTTTTGTTGCGGAGGTTGCAAATTCGCTAAAAATATATATAATAGCCCCACTATGTTAAAGCTTATAACTGAAAAGCGTGAAGGCGGTAAAACTGTGGGTGATGCTAAAATCCCCGCAGTGTTTTATGGTCCAAAGGCAGAATCGACACCAATCTGGGTTAATGAGATTGAATTATTAAAAGTTTGGAAGGAGGCAGGTGAGTCAACTGTGGTTACTCTTTCACTTGATGGAGTAGACCATGACACTCTAATCCATGATATAGATCGTGAGCCTGTTAAGGGAAAAATCAGGCACGTTGATTTTTACGTACTAGAAAAAGGAAAGAAGGTTGAAATTGCTATTCCTCTTGAATTCGTTGGAGTTTCAGAGGCTGTTAAGACATTGGGTGGTTCACTCGTTAAGGTTCTTCATGAAATTGAAATTGAGGCTATGCCAAAGGATCTTCCACACAATATTGAGGTAGACATATCTTCTCTTGTTGACTTTGAGTCAAAGATTCACGCAGGTGATATTAAACTTCCATCAGGAGTTGTACTTAAGACAGATGCTGAAGAGGTTATTGCACTTGTGACAGAAGCAAAGGAAGAAGAGGTAGAAGCTTCAGCAGAACTTGATATGTCAGCAATTGAGGTGACAGATCAAAAGGGAAAGAAGGAGGATGATGAGTCTGCTGAATAATCATATCAGACAGAATCACTCGCTAAGTAGTGAGGTTAAGACTAAGATTTAAATAAAACAAAAAAACTCGTCTCAATGTCGAGTTTTTTTGTTGCATATACAGTTTGGAGTTTTTACCCACAAAGGTTATAATAAAATACATATGTTGTTTCCTTTGGGATCTGAAAAAGTTACGAATACCTCTTTTTGTTTATATCGTAAAATAATAGGCTTTAAATTAAATTCTTTATTATTTGTCTTGGTCTTTTTGTTTGGAGTTTTTTGTTTTACGACTAATATTCTGCTACCAAAAATTTCTTTTTCTCAAACTGCGGTTCTGACTCCAGAGCAACAAGCTGCGCTCAGAGCGGAGCTTGCTGGTATTGAACAAGAAATTAAAGATCAGCAATCTATTTTGGATAGTAAGCAAAAGGAAGGTACATCAATTTCTCGCGATATTGCAATTCTCGATGCTCAAATCAAACAGGCGCAACTTAAGATAAGAGCTCATGAAATTTCTATAAATAATCTAGGTAAAGATATTGTCGTAAAAACAAATACAATTACAGCCCTGTCGGAGAAGATTGGCGCTGGGCAAGAATCTTTATCGCAAATACTTCAGAGGACAAGGGAGTTAGATGATTTATCTCTGACAGAGTCTTTTTTGAGTAATAAAAATATTTCAGAATTTTTTATCGATCTCGACAACTTCACTTCTATCAAACAATCTCTCGATTCACATCTAAATAATGTTAAGGATGCAAAGCAAAGTACTGAGGATGTTAAAGAGAAATTGGGCCAACAACGTAATCAAGAGGTTGACGCCAAGATAAACGTTGAACAGGAACAAGCTAAAATTAAAAAACTTGAAGCCGATAAACAAAAATTGCTAAGTCTAAACAAAAATGAGCAACAAAATTATAAAACTGTAATTAGCAATAAGACAAAGAGGGCAAATGAAATTAGGAATGCACTTTTTGCCTTGAGAGACACTCCTTCAATTAAGTTTGGTGATGCTGTTGTATACGCCAAAGAAGCTTCTACTAAAACAGGTGTTAGAGCGGCTTTTGTTTTGGCTATAATTCAGCAAGAAAGTAATATGGGATCAAATGTTGGTACATGTTATTTGAGCGATTCTTCAACAGGTGCCGGCGTTAAAAAGACTTCTGGCACACCAGTTGCAAACCTGATGAAGTTATCAAGAGATGTCCAACCATTTTTGCAAATAATGAAAGAGACAGGAAGAGAGCCTTATAAGACTTTGGTTTCCTGTCCAATAGGTAATAGTGGATATGGGGGAGCGATGGGCCCTTCGCAATTCATTCCTTCAACTTGGATGCTAAATAGAAATAGGGTTGCTTCAAATGTTGGTAAAAGTTATGTAGACCCCTGGAATCCAGAAGACGCTTTGATGGCAACCGCAGTGTATCTATCTGATTTAGGCGCGTCCGCTGGTGGATATTCAGCAGAGAGAAATGCCGCTTGTAGATATTATTCAGGAAAATCATGTAGTGGAAGTAACACCTTTTATGGCGACCAAGTTATGGGGCGCGTGACTACAATGCAGAATAATATTGATGTGTTGAACGCAAACTAGTCAGAATTTGCCTTTTTCAGCCTTTTGAGGTAATATTGCCCACATGAAAGCTGATATACACCCTAAATACACAACAGACGCAAAATTCACATGTTCTTGTGGAGCTGTTTATACTATTGGTTCCACAAAGGAGGCTGTTAGTATAGAAATTTGCTCACAATGTCACCCGTTTTATACTGGTAACGAGAAGATTCTGGATGCTGCTGGACGTGTTGAGAAATTCAAGGCAAGACAAGCTAGTGCCGCTGCTGTTGTAGCTGCAAAGAAAGCTCCTAAGGCTCCTGTAAAGGCAACACCTGCAAAGGAGGCTTCTGAGAAGGCAACACCTGCAAAAGCAAAGACTTCAAAGAAATAGCGCGTTTGACAAAAAAGTCGCTCAAATTATTGGCGGCTTTTTTGTTTGCTTGCTAAGATATAGATACGTTAAAAAAATCGACACTATAATCGACACTATAAAAACAACATGGACAACCTAGACGAATTAAAACAAAATCATAAAACAAGTTTTCTCGCATATGAATACGAGCGTCTTTTGGCGCAAAAAAAAGATATTGAAGAAATGTCCGATGATCCTGAAATGATAGAGATGGCAAAGGATGAGCTTGCAACTTTAAATGAACAGATTAAGGGTATAGAAGATAAGGTGGCGGAAATTATGAAAGCAGATGAGGAAGAGGACGATTTTCCATCAGAACTTATTCTAGAAATAAGACCTGGAGCAGGAGGTGAAGAGTCATCGTTATTTGCAGAACAACTAGCCCTTATGTATGAGAAGTACGCGGATTCTCAGGGTTGGGTTTGGAGGGAAATTGATGTAAGTAAAAGCGAGTCAGGTGGATATAAGTTTGCCAGCATAGAGTTTAAGGGTAAGGAAATATATAAATATTTGAGATTTGAAATGGGTGTTCATAGAGTTCAACGAGTTCCTGCAACAGAGAAGTCTGGGAGAATTCATACGTCTACCGTGACCGTGGCGGTTTTGCCTATTCGTAAAAAAGTTAAATTTGAGATTAATCCGTCTGATTTGGAGATGGAATTTTCTCGTTCAGGTGGTGCAGGAGGACAAAATGTTAACAAAGTGGAAACGGCAGTTAGATTAATTCACAAGCCAACAGGAATTGATGTTAGATGTACAAGTGAAAGAAGTCAGTTAAAAAACCGTGAGATGGCGATGCAGATTTTAACATCTAAACTTGCTCTACTTAAAGAGGAAGAGGATGCAAAGAAGTTTTCAAAAGAAAGAAAGGATCAAGTTGGAACAGGGGATAGATCTGAAAAAATCAGAACCTACAACGTTCTTCAGGATAGAGTTACAGACCATAGAATCAAGCAATCATGGCATAACATTGAGTCTATTTTCTTAGGCAATATAGGGCCAATACTAAATGCTTTGCAAGAGTTTTCTGTAAATGGTGGTTCCGGTGAGGGTGATGAGGAAGTTGAAGACTCTAAGGATGGTATATAAGATCAATTATACAATTTGCATGTTAACTTTGGAATTGTTATAATGGCAATTATATGCTTATATTTAAAAGGGATTTAGAGCCTACATTGAAGAAAAACTTGTTTAAAAACAAGGTTATTATTATATATGGGCCTAGACAGTCAGGTAAAACAACCTTATCAAAAAGGTTATTAGAGGAGTTTGGCGATGACGGGCAATATTTTGATTGTCAGCTTATAGAAGTTAGGGATTGTTTTGAGGAAGGCAATCCACAAAAATTGAAAGATCTAATTGGCAATAAAAAGATTGTAGTTTTTGATGAAGCTCAAACTATACAGAATATAGGTTCAATATTGAAAGTTTTTCATGATCACTACAGTGGCATACAAGTTATTGCAACAGGCTCATCTTCATTTGATTTGGCAAATAAAATTATAGAACCACTTACAGGAAGATCTCTTGAGTATATTTTATATCCATTATCTATGTCTGAAATTAGAAAAACTAAGGATATTGATAAAAAATATTTTATGAATATTCTTAAATATGGATCATATCCGGAGGTTATTGCACTGGATTCGATAGATGAAAAAGAGGCTGCTTTAAAAAACATTGCTACAAATTATTTATATAAGGATATCTTCACCTTGGAACAAATAAAATATCCGATAATTTTTGAAAAACTACTAAAAGCTTTGTCGTATCAGGTCGGATCAATTGTTTCTGCGGATGAGTTATCTAGGCTTGCAAAAACTAGTCCAGCAACCATTAATAGGTATTTAAAGTTGTTGGAACAAGCGTTTATAATAAAAATAGTTAGAGCTTTCTCTAATAATCCAAGATTAGAACTTTCTAAGGCGTTTAAGGTCTACTTCATTGATAATGGTGTAAGAAATGTATTAGCTGGTATTCATCAAGATGTTGAGGTTAGGGATGACAAAGGTGCTATTTTTGAAAACTTTTGTTTTACAGAAATAATTAAGAAAAATACTCTAATAACGTTTCCGTCAGATTTAATGTTTTGGAGAACAAGACAGCAAATTGAAATTGATTTTATAGAAAAAATGGGATCAGAGATTATTGCGACCGAGTGTAAATGGGGTAGGGAGGATGTAATATTTACAAAGTTTTTATCCCTATATCCAAAGGCTGTGGTTAAGGTAATTAGAGTTGAAGATTTCTTATAGTTGAAATACTTCGAATTAATATGCAATATAATATGGTGTGGTGTTGTGGTTGCCAATATCCACCCCATATGATAGACTCACTCCCACATATGTCACCACAATCAGACAAGAAAAGCCCAGCAATTGACGCCATGTTTAAAGCAGGCGCCCATTATGGTTTTACAAAAACAAGACGTCATCCAAGCGTTAAACCATTTATTTTTGGAGTTAAAAACCGCGTAGAAATCTTTGATCTAGAAAAGACAGAGTTAGCACTTGAGAAGGCAATAGAGTTCGTTACAAAAATTGCTGGAACAGGTAAGCAAATTGTCTTTGTTGGAGGAAAGAGTGAAGCTAAAGAAATTGTAAAGAGAGTTGCAGATAGTGCAAATCTTCCATACGTTGCTTCAAGATGGGTTGGAGGAACTCTAACAAACTTTGATTCAATCAAAAAGCGTGTTGAGAAACTTCTTGATCTTACTCACAAAAGAGAGAAGGGGGAACTTACAAAGTATACAAAGCGCGAGAGATTAATGATTGACAGACAAATTGATAGATTAAACTTTCTATACTCTGGAATTGTTTCTATGAATACTCTTCCAGCAGCACTATTCGTTATAGATTCCAAAAAGGAACACATTGCTGTAGCTGAGGCTCGTGAGAAGAAAATTCCAGTTATAGCGCTTACTGGATCTGATTGTGATATTTCACTTATAAACTATCCAATACCCGCAAATGATTCTTCAGTTGCAAGTATTGAATTCTTTGCAAGAAAGATCGCGGAAGCTTATACAGAAGGCAAGAAAGCTGTTGTAGCCCCAACACCCGTTTCAGCCCCTGCTCCTACTTACGCTTCAACAAGATAGTATCGTTTCGGCTGTATAAACCAGTTGGCTTATTAGAAGTAATTTGATAAAATATAAACATGTCCACACAAATTTCACTTGAACAAGTTAAAGCATTAAGAGACAAGACAAGTATTTCCATTATGCAGTGTCGTAAGGCTCTAGAGGATGCTGGAGGCGATGAAGAGAAAGCCTTAATCATATTAAGAAAAAAAGGTGCTGAAATTTCAGCTAAGAAATCAGACAGAAGTCTTGGTGCTGGTGTTATTGCTTCTTATCTTCATTCAAACAATTTGATTGGATCAATGGTTGAATTATCTTGTGAGACAGACTTCGTTGCAAAAAATGAAGAGTTTAAGCAATTAGCTCATGATATTGCAATGCAGGTTTCTGCAACAAATCCAGAATTCAGAACTATGGATGAAATATCTGAGTCTGATAAATCAAAGGCTTCAGAGATTTTTGCAGAAGAAGTTGTTGGTAAGCCAGAAGAGCTTAAAGAGAAAATCCTTCAAGGTAAATTGGACGCTTACTTCAAAGAAAGAGTTTTGTTGGATCAGCCATTCATTAAAAATCAAGATCTAACTATTAGACAATTAATTGAAAGTTTTGTGCAAAAATTTGGCGAGAGAATAGAAGTTGCAAGATTCACTCGTTTCAGTGTTGGTAAATAAATATGTTTACATTATATACAATTTGCGGTGTCTCTCTTTTAGTCATGTTGGTCATGATTACCACAAAATTCTTGGAGCTTTCTGGAAAGAAATGCCACATCAAATTTAGTAAGCCGGAATGGGATTGGCATATACTTAGAAAGTATCATATCGTAAGACATAACGTGGTGCATATTAAGAGGGAGTCTTTAGCTAATTTTTTTCACAGAATGGCAAAAGTCTTGGAATTGCTATTTATTAAATTAGCCAGAAGACTGGAAAAGAGATTCTCCAAACTTGGCGACATGATAAAAGGCAAGCAAGTTGCTAGAAATAGGAGATCAGTTTCCTTCTTTTTGAATAATATCGAAGACCACAAAAATAATTTGTAATTATTAGGGTGGTATGATATATTGTCTGTACTTAATTTATAGCAGAGACTGATTGTGTAGCTATGAATATGAGTAATTAAGGTTTTGTAAATGCCGCTTTAGCTCAGTTGGTAGAGCAACTGTTTTGTAAACAGTAGGTCCCCAGTTCGAATCTGGGAAGCGGCTCCGATTATATAACGTTATCTACTTACCAGCAGGCGACAATGTTGTTCCTATACCTCTAAGTGTGTCAATCACTCCTGCTGGCGCTCCGTAAGGGGAACATCCGACAGCTACATACACCATACACTGTGCAGGACCTCTGACGTATCCACCTAAGACGGTTTCTCCAATGGTCGGATTGTAATTCATCTTCAATGTTGAAACACCAGGTTGAAATATTACACTTAATGGTATTTTAAGACTAAGGTCATATACTGTTATCATATAGTTGGAGCTACATGGACAAATCATGTTCATTGTGACCTTTCCACCAAACTGTGAAAGAACCGTTTGAGTCGCAGCCTTAGAGGCCGTACTTCCTGCCGCAGAACCAGCTGCACCAGCCGCTGCGCTTGTCCCACCATTGAGAGCTCCACTAAGTAGTGCCGCTCCTCCTAGCACTCCTAAAATACCTAATGCTCCAGCTCCGCTATTTGTATCAGATGATGATTGTGACGAGAGGATTGTGGTCGAATTAGATGTCGTCAACATTGAAGAAGTTGAATTTGTCGATGTCGAATAAGTTCCGTCGGCATAAGAGCTAGATGAATTTTGTGACGTCTGCGTGACGTCGTTGTTCGTATTTATACCTCCATCAGTATTATAAGGAAAATATACAAAATTATTTATATAACTTGGATTAGAATTATTATAAATATAACCATTGTTTAATATCACATTGTTTGCACTTATAGCCAAAGCCCTTGATTGGCTAAGAAGCCAATTTATCTTTTTTCTAGTTGCTACTCCAACTATTCCCGTAGCATTAGCAATGCCCTGCGGGTCTAATATTTCAGATCTATAAAGTGTTTGAAATTTCTTGACCGCCGCTTCTGTTATTGGGCCAAAAGATGAATTTAATTCCTCAAGCGTCATGTTTGGATTGTCAGTCAAAGCTGTTCTTGGATCAGAGTTTAAAACCCATTTAAGATACTTTACATCAGGTAAAACAGCCTGAGTTCTTTTAAGATTTCCATTAAACGTAAAATATTGAGGTAATTGATTTAATCTATTTACAAAAGTTTTTGTCGATAAATTCAATTCCGCATAATTATATACATTTTGAGATATTGCACCTGTGCCATTTACACTTGTATTATTTACGCCTGTATCTGCAAAAGAAAAATTTATTCCACAGCTAAACAAAACAAAATATACAGTAAATACAAAATAGAGACTTCTTTTGTGAACATTAATCATTGCAAAAATTATATCACGATTAAGCCGTCTGGGGTATTCGGCTTTTCTACCTACAGAGGAAACCTACTTTGAAACCGACTTTGAGCTAGTACCAGAGATTGAAGATGTTGCCTTAAGTTTATTTGCTTTTTCCAGATCAGCCTTTTGTTTATCTAGGACCTTGAGTTGAGGTATGAGGCTTTTAAGATCTTCATATGTTCTAAATCCAGTGACGGTTTTATCGCCAATTATAACTGCCGGTAATTGAGTCTCAGATATCTTGTTTATAGTTCTAAGGGTGTTAAGCGCGGAGAGTTGTAGATTTGTATCGAAGGAATAGATTCTAACCTCAGGATATGACTCTCTTAGTTTTGTTAAAACATAGCCCATGTCTACACATTTAGGACACACATCTTTATTTCCATAAAAATATAATATAGAAATTGGCTTAAAGTCACATTGTCCAGAAAGTCTTTGCATTAAAATATAATCTTTGATCTGAAGTAGGGAATAGTATTTTTTCAAATAAATAAGTTCTGGATCTGAAGAATTTTGATTACTCGATTCCATTAAAGAAAGTTTTGTGGCCAAAGAATTAATTTCTTGAGAGAGAATTGAATCGTCTACGTTTTTACAAGTGACTTCTTTTAAGAGATCAAATTGAGTCTCTGACGATAGAATATCTAGTGCTATTTGGTCCTGAACACTCTTAATGTCAGCCTCTTTCTTTGAGCTAAGCAAGTTGTTCACCCCAAAGGCTGAAGCAAATATCAGGGCTGTAATAAAGAATGAAATGATATAAGTCTTCCAATCAATGGGTTTGCGAATCGGTTTTTCGTTCATATTATATATACTTTAATATTAATTGCTCCTAAAGTCTAGTGCTAATTTTAGGAGATAAAGGTATAACGTGATGATAAATATTTTTTGCGATCACACTATCTCCAAGAAGCATCTTTATTTCTTATTGTGTTATATATGGAAGTAATTAACCAAAGAGGGGAGATTATGGAATAGAGAGTCAAAAAATAGACTATATCTATCATCCTCTTGTCTTTTACACCGGTTAGTTTTTTACCATACCAAATAGAAAATATGACAAGAGCAAGAGTTACTAGACCTATAATTGTTGGTGCTTTAATATTGTACATCCACCAATCTAACGAGAAGGCGTTAAGATTAAAATCCCACCCAACCACTTTTATTTTATTATAAGTATCGACTACGTTATATATGGTCTTAATCAGAGCATAACCCAAAAGGCAAATGGTAATAATTATTGAATACATTGCAATTGGAAGAATGAGCATTCCCAAATTTCCATACTTTGGATTTAAAATCATTCTTTTGTAATCTATAGCATTTTGAATAAAGCCCCCAGTCCATCTAACCCTTTGTTTATATAATCTATAAAGTGTTCTTGGCCCAACGGTATAGACAATAGCCTTGTGGGCATTAACGATTTTGAAATGATTTTCCTGAAGACGTAATGCCATCTCTAAATCTTCTGTATTGTGCGCGTGCCTATAATTACCAACTTTGGCAAACACTGCTTTTCTAAAAATAGAAAAAGGACCTGGTGTGACATATTGGGCATCAAGGAATCCTAAGATTTTTCTTGTAAATACTCCCATATTATATTCAGCGCTTTGCATTAGACCCAAGACATTGTCAGGATTTTGTATTTTTAACGATGGTGTAACCGCTCCAACGTTACTGTCATCAAAATATGGAATAATGTGAAGTAGGGCATCAGCATCAACTTCTGAATCTGCGTCTAAACATCCAATCATTTCTGTAGAACAATTTGCGATACCATAATTTAGCGCTGTGTATTTTCCACCATTTTCTTTTTGATGTAAAAGAATTTGAGGATGATTATCGTATTTTTTTACGATTTGCCATGTGTTGTCCTTTGATCCATCGTCAACAATCATTATTTTTAACTTGTCCTTAGGGTAATTCAAATTAAGAAGGGATTGGATAGTTTTATCAACGGTATTTTGTTCATTGAATACTGGAACCATGATTGTGACAGTTGGGTAGTCTGATTCTGTGGCGCTAACGTCCTTGTGGCTAATTAGAGCGGTTTCTCCATTGATTTTCTTCCTGTTTTCTATCAATGTCACCATTAAAAAGACACTAAAAAAAACGACAAAAAAAAGGGAGCTATAATTGAAGGCCTCAATGATATATTGCATAGTTAGTTAGTACAGTATAACGGATTTAACGTTTTTTTCAATATGATATATACTAAACAACATGACAGAAGTAAACATAAATAGTGGGGCGGTAACCTCCGCCTCTGGTGTTGCAGACCTTGATTTAGCCGGAAAGGTTGGGCATTTTCACCCCATGACACAGACAATTAATGAAATTACTAAAATCTTTGCCGAGATTGGCTTTCAAGTGGCTGAAGGACCTGAGCTTGAAACGGAGTTTAATAACTTTGATGCATTAAATGTACCCAAAGACCACACCTCTCGTGATATGCAGGACACTTTTTGGTTGAAAGATGCAGGGACAAATGGAGAGAGAATGCTTCCTCGAACACATACTTCACCAGTTCAGATTAGATTTATGCAATCACATAAGCCTCCTTTTAGAATTATTGCTCCAGGAAAAGTCTTTAGAAATGAATCAACAGACGCTACTCATGAGGCGGAGTTTTATCAAGTCGAAGGAATGTATATCGATAAAAATGTTTCCCTAGCAAATCTGAAATTTGTCCTAGAGTCTTTCGTTAAAAAGTTTTTTGGCGAAGAAACAGAAATGCGATTTCGCCCATCGTACTTTCCTTTTGTTGAACCAGGATTTGAGATTGATATTAGATGGAAGGATAGATGGTTGGAGGTTTGTGGGGCGGGACTTGTTAGACCTGAGGTTATGAAAGCTGGAGGAATTGATGGAGATGAATGGTCAGGTTTCGCCTTTGGAATGGGACTGGATAGAATTGTCATGCTTAAATATGGAATTGATGATATTAGAAACATGTATTCCGGAGACCTACGCTTCGTTAATCAGTTCTAAAGTTGGCGCAGAACATAAAAAGATACAAAAATAAAACAGAAATAGAAATATAAAATTAAAATACTAAAATGCTTATCTCACACAATTGGTTAAAGAAATATTTCACGGACAGCACGCAGCAATTGCCCGACACAAAAACCATAGAAAATACTTTTACTATGGGTGTTTTTGAAGTTGAAGCAGTTGAGACTGCAAGCGCCGGTGATTTAAACGATACTATTTTTGATGTAAAGGTATTGCCCGACAGAGCTCATTATTGTCTTTCACACAGATATGTAGCTCAAGAGTTGGGCGCGCTTCTAAATATCAAAACGCAACTGCCCGTATATGATCCAGAAAAAATTTCTGCACAAACAGATAATAGCCTTACAGTTGAAGTTAGGGTTGTTGAAGAAAAAGTTGGCGAAGAAAAGAACAGATTTGTCTGTCCAAGATATATGGCAAGACGAGTTGAAGATGTTGAAGCCTCGGCTTCTCCAGTGTGGCTTAAAAATCAATTAGAAGTTTTGGGACAAAGATCAATAAACACGCTAGTTGATTTAACAAACTATATAATGTTAGAAACTGGTCAGCCGCTTCATGCTTTTGACGCTGATAAAGTTGAGGGTGTTATTAACGTAAGGTTTGCCAAAGAAGGGGAGACTATAATCTTGCTTGATGGAACGGAAGTAAAACTTGGAGCTGACATTCTAGTTATTGCCGATGATAAAGACGCTCTTGCAATTGCTGGTGTTAAAGGTGGAAAGAAAGCAGAAGTCACAGCGGAAACAAAACGCATAATTATTGAGTCAGCAAATTTTGATAGCGTTTCCGTTAGAAAAACTTCGCAAAAAGTTGATATAAAAAATGAATCGTCAAAAAGATATGAAAATAAGGTAACAGTAGAGAGAACAGCACTTGCCATGAATGCCATTTCAGAATTTTTAGCTTCAATTTTTCCAGAGGCTAGATTTGGAAAAGTTACTGATATACGTCCTGGTGGCTCTATCGTAAAAGAAAATGGTTTTGAAGTTTCAGTTGATTTCATAAATAATGCAATAGGATTATCTCCTAAGATTGACGCCAATAAGATTATAGAAATTCTTTCAAGATGTGACATCAAAGCGGAGGCTAATTCTGATGGCAAGATAATGATTTTTGTTCCAGAATATAGATTAGATTTGGAAATCGGATATGATGTTGTCGATGAAATTGGCCGACTACTTAATTACATGAATCTAAAACCTGTGGAGTTGCCTGAGGAGGATAATCGTCCAATTCTAAAAAGCTTCTATTATACCAACGCACTCCGCATTGTGTTTAAGGAACTAGGTTTTTCTGAAATCTACACACACTCTCTAAAAGAGAACGGAGATGTGGAAATTTTGAATCCGTTAAATATTGAAAGGGGATTTATGAGGAACGATATTAGTGAATCTCTGATGAAAAATCTCGGACAAAACTTGAGGTTTGTAGATTTACTTGGAATAGATACTGTTAAGGTGTATGAGTCAGGATCAATTTTTGGAGGGAAAAAAGAAAGACTTTCACTAGCTTTTGGAATTGCTAATTCAAAGAAAGTGAAGGGTTATAGTTTTGAAGCTGAGGCTGAAAAGATTTTTAATCAAATTTTGGCTAGTGAATATTTTAGTGGTCTTGCTGGAATTAATTTGGAGTTGCTAAAATCTTCTGCAAAATTTACGGAAGCCAATGTTGGAACAGGTGGTGTTAATGTTTTGGGAAATGTTTGCGAAATAGAATTGCAAAAAGTTATTGACGCACTGCCAGAACCAAAAGATGATATTAATTTTGAAACTCCAAAATTAATTAAATATAAAAAGTATTCACAGTATCCATTTATGTCTCGCGATATTTCAGTGTTCGTTCCAGGAGAAGCCGATCAAGCTGATGTGGTCAAATCTATAATTATTAAAAATGGTACAGACTTACTTACAAGTATTCGTTTATTTGATATCTACACAAAAAATAAAGAAGGCGAACCCGTGAAAACTTCTTACGCACTAAGACTTGTATTTCAATCAGATGACAGGACGCTTACTGATGACGAGATAAATAAAATTATGCAAAGCATTACGGATGAGATGAATGGAAGGGAAGGCTGGGAGGTTAGATAATATAAGTAGTGTGACTGGCCGGCGGCCAAGAACTCTAGCCTTTTAATTTCAAATAAATAAAAAGCACCCATTCCGTCTGTCACACGGAATGGGTTTGCTGTTGTGTTTGTCGTAGCTGCTGTTGTGATCGATGTCAATCGAACGGTCGGTCTGTTCCCCAGATAAGCTGAAGGGCCAGCTCGCTTTCTTTGTGTTTGAACATGAACGCCACCAATTCAGATTTTTCGATTTTGAAGCTGGTCATTTCGACGAACCAACGAGAGGCTATCATCAATTGGTACATCTCAAGTAGCTCCTCTTTTGTCCTGAATGCAAAGGCTTCGTGCTCGGGCGGTCTCTTCTTTGAGTGGATCGTCTTCCTTATGAGCTCGGTCCTGTCTGTTCCACATTTTTTCTTCGAAAGAAACACGATGTCTTTTGACCTTCCTCTAACCAGAAAGCCTTGGCGTTTCATTTCAGACACCTCAGCCTCGAGGTCTGTAGAGTATCGGGCTGTGTGCTCATGCCTAGGCCAGCATGTCGTAGCTGGCAATTGTTGTAGATGTTCCCCAAATTGCATATACACACTTGGGTCGAGAAATGTCGGCTTCATTGATTTGATTAGTTGCGAAAGAACGGTACCTGCACCGCTCTCTCAAATTGAATGATTGCGGTTGTTTGTTTTTTGATTCACCATCCGCCCTTGTGGGTAGGGGTGCTTTGTTGCAGGTGGCCAAACTATATCACAAATCCACGGTTTGGCAATAAGCGAAAATCGTCATTTTTTGCTATAATTAAGGCATTATTACAGATATCGTCATCGTAAATATTATTATATAATCTTACAAAGGTTATATATTTAATTAATATTTATTTAATAAAAACACATTTTACATGACCAAAGA
>CAIJKW010000038.1 GCA_903821355.1 uncultured bacterium
GGGATATACAAAAAAATGAAAAAATGGTAGATGCGGCTCTGCGGGAAGTAGAAGAAGAAGGAGGAGTAAAGGCCAAAATAATCGATCCTCACCCTGTGAAGGTATTTTATTCTTATGTATGGAACGATATGCAGATTGATAAAACAGTGTATTACTATCTTATGGAATATGTGTCTGGAGATCCAAAAAATCATGATTGGGAAATGATGGATGCGAAATTTATAACCGAAGAAGAAGTAAAAAATTTGCTTTCATATCCATCAGACAAGGAAGCATTTGAAAAAATTAAACTACAGTTTGAAATCGAGAACAAGCGGTAAATGATCTGAGATAGAAGAATCTAAGACTTTAAACTCCTTAACCTGTATTCCTTTGCTTACCCAAATATAATCAACAACATTTCTTTTTGAACTATTCAGTTCATTTGTTACAGGTCTTGTTGTTTTAATATTGTATTTATCTACCAAACTGATAAAGTTTTTATTCAATAAATTCATTGACGGTGTTTCAGGGAATAGATTAAAATCTCCACAAATAATTACCTCCCCCTCAGCTTCCAAAGCAAGATTATTTATTATTGTATTTGCTTTTAGAGACATTTCATTCCCGAGTTTATTACGAGTCCACACTCCGTGATAATTCAAAATTCTTAATTTTTTTTTACTAATCAAATAATCTGTCACAAGGACCGCTCGGTAGTCTTCATCAGGCCACTGAGATCGATCTGTTGCATAGGTAAAATGATTTTGAACAAATATATTTTGGGCTTTTACAATTTTATATCTTGATTTGGTATAGTTTCCAAACTCCATCAACCCTCCAAATTCAAATTGGTAGAGTTTTTTTCCATGAAAGTCCTTCTGCTCAAAGTTTCCCATTATAGAATTGGGCCCGAAGAAAAAATGGGAAAGCTGCGGAGTTGTGTTATCCACAACTTCCTTGGTGACGTATTCTTCTTTAACAGTTTTTTCAAGGGCACGAGTTATTTCTTGTAGACATAGAAAATCGGCATTTTGTTCAATAAGAAAAGGGGTAAGAAGATGATTATTTGATTCAAAAAGTGCAACATTCAGGCTGATTAGCTTCATAACAATGTAAGCAATTTCCAACTAATTTTTTTTTGGAGCGGTGGACCGGATTTGAACCGGCAACCTTTTCCTTGGCAAGGAAACATTCTACCGTTGAACTACCACCGCTGTTGTTTTGAGGCTAAATTGACCGCTAGCATGTATCCTGCAGGATACCATCTACCGCTATGGACATTCAGACCTCTCTCATTGCTTTTATAAATGATGGGCTTATTGCTGGAAAGAGCCAAACCACTCTAAAAGCGTATCAATATGCTATCCGTGACCTTCTAAAGTATATCACAGGGGTGTTTGCCTCTCAACAGCTGAATGAGCTTGATAAGACAATCCTTACGAATTACCTTGTACATGGTATAAAAATGCGAAAATGGAATAAATATACTCAGTGGACGGTATATAAAAATCTATGTGCATATTTGAACTGGTGTGTGAAAAGAAACTTCATTTCAACCAATCCAATTAAGGAAATTCCCAAGCCAAAGATGCCACAACAACTCCCCTCCTCACTCAATGAAAAAGAGGTTCGAATCCTTCTCCAGACAGTGGCAAATTTACCCTCACAATACCCCTTCTACACGCTCCGTAATAAGGCTGTGGTATCAATGTTTCTGTTCACGGGAGTGAGGAAAAACGAGCTCATAAATTTAAGAGATAAAGACGTTGATTTGATTAACGGGTATATACAGGTTGAGTGTGGAAAGGGTGGTAAACGGAGAGAAATTCCCATAGAACAGAAGACTTTAAAACCCGTTCTTATGGAGTACCACGAATACAGAGAAAGGATATGTAAGACGAGTGAATGGTTCTTTAATGGGACCTTTGCAGGGAGAGGATTTAACGACAACAAGCTTGCTATCGGTACTGTGGACCGCCTATTTTGGAGGTTGAGTGCAATTCTGCATAAACGAATATACGCCCATAAGCTAAGACATAGTTTTGCTACCC
>CAIJKW010000039.1 GCA_903821355.1 uncultured bacterium
AAATAATAATACTGTTACAGAGACTACTCCTGCTCCAATCATTGTTTTTACAAACCACGGAACCCAAGCTAATTTATCTAACTTGCTCGCCATATTATCTAACTTTTCGTTGATAACCTTGAAGTTATCTTGAGCGATAGCACAGTTATGTTCAACTCTTTCTATGATCATTTCGTGGTCTACTTTATTCTGTTTTAACTGTTCTTCAATCACGCCTAACCTTTCTTCTGAGTTTACTCGTCTCTCAATATTTAATTGTTTTACTTCGGACTTCATACTCTTTTCCAAACATAAATTGGAATACTATCTATCGTATATCCAGGAGCAATCGCTTCCCAGCTTCCGCCTAATTCAGTTGTTGGGTCTGTATTTAAAACCGACATATAAACAGAGCCGACTGGGTGAGCTTCTAATTTAGCGTAGTTATCAATTCCTGTATTAACACCAATTTCTGTGTTAACACCTAGGTCGTTAAGTCCCCCAGACCCATTAAAAGTAAAACTACATCCCACTATCATATTATCGGTACTCGTCGCGTCTATGGTAACCCCGTACCCAGCGTTACCGTTTATCCCCCCTAAATTAACTCCAACCTCAGACGAATTAGATATTTCTACCCCATTAGCGTTTCCACTAAAGGAGCTTCCAGTTAGGGCACAGGAATAACTATCTAGGATAGATGCCCCATCTAAAGTATTCGCTAAGAATGTTCCACCGACTGTCACACTATTACAGGTATCTAATTCTAATCCGTTTGTTCCATTACCCCCGATAAAAGCATTCACGATTGAGATATTAGCACACCTATCAAGCCTTAGTCCAAAATCAAGACACCCCACAACTCCAGGGGTTTTGTTCTCCATTAGGTGACAGTTTGTATAAACCTGTCCATATCCACAGTAGTATGTTCCCACATTATTAAAGGTTCCATTAGCTGAATCAGTAACCGACATCCCCACACCAGAAGAAGCAATCATCAATGAATCAAACCCAAAGTTCCTTTGATATTGAGCCAAAACCCCAACATCAGCATTTAAAATAGTTAAATACAAAACCTGAGTATCTGTAACTGGTGTAGCAATAACATAGGCTGAATTTGAGAGAGGAGACCAAGAATATGGAGATACTAGGGTCAAAGAGGTGTCACTTTCTATACTCGCAATTTCTGCCCAAGATTCCTGTAAGAAAATCCAAGGAGCATTCGCCATATCTACATCTGTCCAAGTCGTGCCAATACCCGTAACTACAATATCTCCAGGAGTCGCATCTACGAATCCATCCTTATAAACATTAGTCCCGATTGATTTAATCCCGTGAGTGTTATCTAGGAAGTCTAAAATAGCTCCTTCGATGGTTTCTCCCCGAAGATAAACCCCCGATGGGATGTTAAGGTCATTATCCAAAGGATAATAACCATTTCTAAGCCCTAAAGTTCCACCAGTAACTGCCACCTCATCTATTAAATCTTGTAAGTTATCCCCCGGTACTGCTGAAAGCTGACGAGTGTTGGTTATAATATCTTTTGCCACAACAGAACCATCTAAGCTTACCCTAAAAGGAGCTGTCGCTCTATCGGCAAACTTTTTTCCTGCATAAAAAGGATAATCAATTGGAGACATTCCTGCTGACTCAGCATCAGTGTCTCCGTCTCTCCAGATTTTATCTGTATCAAATCCCCAGTTACCGATTGAAAGAGTGCTATCTATCGATGTCCATTGTAGGGGGCCGTTCGCTCCACCCAGATAAAAATTTCCCGTATTGTCCATATAGGTTATCCAATTAGGATGATTGTAATAACCTAAATGGGTATTATCGATAAACAAACCCTCTTTTTCAGGAGTGTCGGAAAAAGCAATAAGAGGGTTTGGTACACCCTTAGCATTTCCTAAACGATGAACGGATGTTTTAGTAATCAAAGTGCCCCCTAGGCTGTTCGTTTAAACATATAAACAGTTATATATGGTTGAACCACTGACATAGCTAGAGACCTATCAGCTCCGCTTGTTGTGAAATTGTGTCCATGAATATTGATAGCAAACTGACTTGATCCATCGGAAGTTACATTCATATTATTATTTGATACACTGGTTGTCCCCGAATGAAGATGATCTATACCATTAACAGTTTTAGCACCACCTGCTTTTTCGGCAACATTGAAATCTGCATCAGCTGCGTTTATTGCAACCAATGTTTGTCCCAACCCGAAGGCAACCCATGTCCCAAACCCAAGAGAAGTTCCAGGGTTGGTAGAAACGACAGATAGATATATTGAGCCAACGGGGTAAACAGTATTTTTTAAAAAACTTAAATTATCCCTAACATAAGTATTCAAATCTGATGAACTTAAGGTTTCTTTATATCCCCAAGTTTTCGGTACGCTCCAAGCCATTACTTACCCCCTAACTCAAAATAAAAACTTACTATCTTTTTATTACATTCGGGACAGAAGTCAAAATTATACTGAAACTGTTTCATTTCCTTTTTATCTTCTTCCTCTACTTCTTTCTCATAAAAACCCGTCATCCCGCCCAAAAGAGCCATCTCCCCATCAAGGGCAACCTCTTTTGAACAAATGTCGCAAACTAATTTTCTGTTAATCATAAATTTCCTTTCTTACTTAATCATATCCTTTTCTCTCTTTTTGTCAAAACTACTCGCTTAAAACATCCGTCCCGTCTAAAATTGATTGGTCTAATAAGAACCAACTCGCCAAAGTCTTAGATTGTAAATCTAAGTATTCAACATAATCCCCATCTTCAAGCAACTGCCATCTCTTTTTCTTGATAAATAAATTCTGCATATTAGTTCCGAAGTTCTCTGGAACTGTGACAATATCTCCAAGTTGTAAATAAGGTATTCCAACGACTTCCATGTGAATTTTAGTTAATGGGTCTTTTAAGTTAAAAAGTTTGTCATTGGCTAAGTTCTGAGCATAAGTTTCGTTCAGAATGTAATCATTTTCTATCTGTAAGATTTGGTCGCCATAAATCTGGATAGACTCATCATCTTGGACATCTACCTGAATTGCCTGAGTCACTCGTGCAATATCTCCCCTAATTGAGATGGAAGTTACATACCCATCCATTCCTGACTGGTTATCAACAGTAAATTTAACATCTTTAGCAAAGGCGTAAAAATCTTTTATATATAGATTGGAAGAAATATCTACCCCTGTTCCGTCTGACTCTGTATTTCCTTCAATCATTGAACTCGGTGAAGCACTAGCAGAGCTGGACGGACTAACTGATGGACTTTGTGACGGACTTTTGCTAGGCGAAATGGAAGCACTTTCCGACCTTGATGGACTCTGACTTGGACTAATGCTAGGTGATTTTGAAGGACTGCTAGAGCTTGAAACTGAGGCACTTGGGCTTCTGCTAGGACTAACAGAGGGACTAACAGATGGACTAACGCTGGGGCTGATACTTGCTGAGGGGGATACTGACGGGGATGAACTGCCCAAAGAAGGACTCGCAGAAGAACTCGAACTTGGTGAATAACTAGCACTAGGAGAACTTGACGGACTTCGTGAAGAACTTTGGCTTGGACTAGAAGAAGGTGATTTTGATGGACTCCTTGACACGCTTGAAGAAGCTGAAACAGACGGAGAATAAGAAGCAGATGCACTTCTACTAGGAGAACTTGAGGGACTTCTTGAGCTAGAAGATGAATTTGAACTTGACGGACTTATGCTTGGCGAGTAACTAGCAGAAGGAGACGAAGATTGACTCACTGATGGCGAGTAACTGGCTGAGGGGCTAGCCGAAGGGGAAGAACTTTGAGGGATACCCTCGTCATAATAAACTTGTACTTTGACAGAATCAGCACTTATTGTATCTCCTACATCCCTCCATATTTGTCTCAGATAAACTCTAAAATTAGCATTAGAGAAGTCATCAACCACCCAAGACCCACTCCACAAGTCATTACTTGCCCCTAGTGTATATTCGGTATCGGTAGTTGTGATGGCTTGTGTCTTTTCTCTATAAGCAGTTCCATCATATATGCCAAGTCCCAGGGAATAACCTGCCGCACCAGCTTTACCTTTTACTTTTACGATTATTCCAACTATTGTACTACCTGCTGGGATAGAGAAACCAAATGTTTTGTAATTTTGGTAGTGATCCTGTGTACCATCTATACAAGTTGCATAGGTGGCATCCTCTAAGTAGACATTGGTAGGGTTTGTCCAATAATTATATCCACCATACGCCTCGTTCCCTGTTGGTAACAATAATCCCGTATCCATTAGGTTCTCGCTATCGGTTTAGTCGCTGCGGTAATTGGGTCATCAAGGGTCGCCCAGAAAGTTTTATTTTCCCCAGCCTTAATCTCCGTGGGAGAGTCAAGAGTCCAAATAACTTGGTTTTCTTGAACCTCTCTTGGAGAAGTTTTAACTATAATATGATTTGATATTTCATTTTTATCTATTCTGTATGAAAAGTCTGCAATATGGTCCTTCATTGTAAAATTAAACTTAGAGTCTGAATTATTGTCGATGTGGTCTCTGTTCCAAAAATTTAAAATTCCTGTTTCGTCAAAGAAGATTCTTCCCCCCTCGGCTTCGGCTACATTCGACATATAAAACCAAACCGACCCTTCTTGAACCCAGAAGAACGGCACGGTATTTTTACCTACATCAAAACTATAATCATCGGAAACGAGACCACCCATCTCTGCTAAGTGTCTTAAAAGGACATCACTTCTCTGATTGACAAACATTACTGCTCCAGTAGAAACAGGAGTCACGGCAGGTTTTTCTTGTAACTCAGTCCCAAAATCGTAAGCGTGAATATTGATAACATCATTTTTAAATTGATTCTCTAAAGTTTCGGTAAGTCCGACAAAGTTAGGAACAGTTCCACCAGCCCCGTCAGGCTTGTCTAGCATTGTAATATGTACCTTAGAGGGTCTCCTCGGTAAAACAAAATCTCCAATAAAGTCGTTTTCATAACCAGTTAAGTTTCCTTTTTCAAATTGGACACAATCCACAACGGCAATCTTGGTGGCCTGAATGGCGAAATCCAACCTAACCTTTCTTGCCCACGGGTGCATCCCCGATGTGACAGAGAACCTCTGGAAGGCTCCAGAATTAAGCGAGTAGGTCGATGTACCACTTGAGACAGCAAACGTGCCACTAGCGATGCATACGGCCCTTACAGTAAGGTCTCCAGTCCCCTTGGCAAAGAAGGAAGTCGTATATGGTTGTCCAGAGACGATAGGATATTCATCTGAATAAAGGTAATTAGAAGTCAGAGCCCCAGAACCTAAATTTTTAATTAAAATAGCCTTCGAGCCTGAGACGATGCCTCTTTCCTCTCCGACAAGTTCATATCCCCCATTAGTCCCTTGAGTATTTTTAACATTCCAACCATTAGTAGATTCAAAAGAAGGATTTTCAATTAAGTTTTTATCAGTAGATGGAGTGTATCTTTGAGTCGTGTTGTCTAAAGTTAAGTCTATCTCCGAAAGAGCTGATTGAAAGTTATCCCCCCAAAGGTCAGAAGTCCCCTCGGCAGAGATAAGATTTTCTGATTCATCTTCGTAAATAAAAGAGTCCATCTGCGAGATTAACTCGTTAGGTTCTACTCCATTAGCATAAGAGGTTAAGGTCAGAATATCCCCACTATCTAAAGTAGAAGAATCCAATCTGAACCAATTGGTCAGTTGAGTTGATCTATCCCAACAAACAGACGCTCTAACTCCTGGGCAACGAGAAGAAGCAACCGTTACTGACTGAATAAGAGCGTTTACGTTTTGCATTTAAACCTCTGTTAATATAATTGAATATTGACCTGAATACTCGGCAAGACCTGGCGTTATCACCCTATCGCTGACATCAATGTGAACTGTCGCATTTACACTTAAGTCTGTATTTACAAAAGTAACCGTCGTGTCTAGGTTATAAATTGAAAGAATATTCGCCAAATCTGTAACTGAAAGGTTGCTCCACTCCAGTGTGTAGGTTTTTTTCTTGTATCTAATCGCTCTTCTTGTCCCACCCAATAAGGTTGTAACATAACCCCCGCCAACTTCAGTTGGTTGGCTATAAGCGTTAGGGTTGGGGAGATTAACTCCATTTAATATAAACATATTTAACTCGCAAACCTTCTATTATCTTGATTTAATAAATCCTGAATCTTTCGGGCAAACTCTCTTTGTTCTCCTGGCGTCGCTATCATTGTTCCGACATTTAAGTTAATGTTTGTAACCTGTGTCGTTCCACCCATACCACCATTCAATAACCTTTTCTGTTGGTCTCTATTTAAAACGATTTCTCCAGGAGTAAGGAGGGCTGGAACCCTATCCTTAAGTGCCGAGGCTCCACCGACAAACCCATTTTGTGCCTTTACTATTCCGCCATAAGCGTATTTGGCTTTTTCAACAATGCCACCATAATAAAGCTCTTGACCCGTAGCTGCTTTCCATCCAGCCGCAAACGCTCCGCCTAGAGAACCTAGAGAATTTTTAATTGCCCGACCAATAGAAATTGCTATATCCGCTCCGACACTAACTATATTCCAAAGATAGCCAGGGATTGAAGCAATCGCATCGCTAACCGCAGCCCCCATAGATGCACCCAATCCACTTAATGACCCCACTATTCTGCCTGGCAATCCAGAGAACCAATTCATAACTCCGTCTATGAAAACAGGGAGATTGATCCATAACCAGTCAATAGCATTTCTAAATGAGTCTCCAATTGCGACTCCCAATCCTAGAAGAAAATTGAATATTTTCCCAGGAAGTGAAACAAAAAAATCAAACACTCCTTGAGCGATAATAGGAAGGTTCACAGCTAACCAGTTAAATGCATTTATAAATGCATCACCTATGGTCTTGCCCAAAGAAATCATTGCGTCTGGAATTGTCTTAGTGACAAAGATAAAAATAGTTCCAGCAATAAATCCAAGGGCAAACATAATTTTTTCTGGGATGCCAAGAATAAACCCTATCAAGGAATTTATTATCCCCGGGATAGCATTAACCCCAGTCCAGAATATATTTTTGATTGTTTCCCACATAGTTACAAAAAAATCAAGTATCCCATTAAAAATATCTTTTGTTACTTGGGTTATTTTTCCCCAATTTTCTTTCCATTTTTTATAAGTATTATAAATTCCATATCCTATTATTGCCCAGGCTGCCGCAAAAGCAATTATAAGAGACGCAGCAACACCAAGTCCTCCAGCCGCTGCACCAAGGGTTGCAATTCCTTCTGCCGCTCCCCCTATCCTGGCAGCAGTTATTGCCGTCCCCAAAACTCTAAAGGCCGTAATCAGTCCCTTAATTCCTCCAACCGCAAGTCCTGCTCCTTCAGATATTATTCCAATCAATTCTGCAAACGAAGCCAAAACAACTAACAATGGTCCTAAAACTGCAACAAGGGCAACTATCTTAAATATCCATTCTTGAGTTTTTGGACTTAAATCTGAGAACCAATTAACCAACGGGATAATTTGTTCATCTACCAACTTAGTTAAAATGGGTAAAAGTTTCATTCCGATTTCTATTCCAGCTGCCTTTAAATTATTAATCGCAATTGTCATCTTGGCATAGTCTGTACTCTTAACAGCGTCTGCCATTCTCTTTTGAGCTCCAGCGGAGTCTTTTACAAGTTTTAAATATTCATCTAGCGATTTGGCGGTCTTTTTAATCTCTCCACCAAAGTCGGCGGCTGAACCCTCTCCGTCTACCATTGATTTGGCAAGGGTTTGGGTTGCGTCACTAAACAGTTCGCTATTACCTGTTGCTGCTTCCATTATAGGAATAAAGCCCGTAGCAGCATTTCTATCAAATACCGTCGTTAAAATATTAAGTCGTTCTTGTTGAGAACCGACTGTTGCTAATTTATTTCCAAATTCTTTGGCTATCTGACTTAATGGTTTTATCGTTCCTTGAGCATCGGCAAAACTCAAACCAAGTTCATTCATCATCTCCGTACCTTGAGCTGAAGCCCCGCCTAGTTTAGTAAAGATAGCCCTTAAATAAAAACCCATTCTCCCTGCGACAACACCCCTATCAGCCATCGCCATTAAAGCGGCTGAAGTTTCATCAAATGACTGTCCCGCGGCTCTGCCAGCTCCTGATGCCATTTCCATAGAATGAACAAAGTCCTCAAAGTGAAGTTGAGTTGCCTGAACTGCGAGGGCAGTTTTGTCCATAATTTCTTGTAATGTAATCCCCGTCCCTGACCAAGCGTGTAATTGAGCCGAAGCAAACTGAGCCGCTGTTCCCATATCTAAAGCTGAGGCTGTCGCAAACTGAGCCACAAGTGGGAGCATTTTCATAGATTCTTCTACCGAATAACCAGCAGAAACAAGTTCGTAAAATCCTTTTGATATTTCTTCAGCAGATTGAATCGTTACTTTAGAAAGGTCAAGAACAGCTTGTTTCATTATTGTATATTGAGCATCTGAAATCACCGCCGTGCTAGAAGCCGCTGCCTTAACTTGAGACATACTTTTATCAAAATTATAAGCAAGATAGGTGGCTGCTGCCCCTACCGCTACAATAGGTAAAGACATGTTATAAGTTAACTGACGACCAATGTATTGAGTTTGTTTGCCCCAGTTTAACATTTTGTCACCAGAAGCAGTAAGTGAGTTTCCAAATTGAGTAAGTCTACTGGTAGCAACTTTGGCTTCATCTGCCATTTGCTTATTAACTCGTCCTGCAACAGTAGCCCCCGCTGCGGCTGCGACACTTCCTTCGGCAGCTGCTTTTTGGATTGCCTTAAGTTGGGCCATGGTTAGTTGAAACCCTAGAACCCTTGTCTCAATATTTAAACTTGCTGTTGCCATTTATCTTTTCCTCTGTTCTGCTTTTTGTCTGCGTTCTTCTGCTTCTCTGACTTTATTGACTTCCATATTTATAATCTCAAATGCTTCTATAACTTCGGCTGATTGGTCGTAATATCCCCCTGAATCTGGTAACACACTCCACTCTTTACAATTCGCATAAAGAGCCAACCTACTATCTGGGTTGGCTACTTTATATCCTCTAGCAAACCTTTCGGCTTGTTCGGCAAGTTCTTTATTTTTTTTTAGACTTAGTTTCTGTTGGAACTAACCAAGGGTTGAAATCTCTGATATCCTCTAATAGCCCTTGGGATATATCTGAGTCCATTCTTTCCTGAATCCAACTCCAATCATTGGTTTCAAATCCATTCTTTAATGACTCGTTCCCAGCATCGTCTTCTGTCCAAACGTTGTAACCAACAACTGCGATATCAAATAACGCTTTTCGGTCAGAGCCTACCGACATGTCCATTTCGACAACTTCGGTAGCATTGTTATAGGCAACTCTATGAGATGTTTGGTCTTCATAGTTCCTTCTCTGGCCTTCTGTTAACTTACGATGTTCAATCCACTGTTCCTTGTCTTCTGGTAGGAAAAACTTTTTTGTCTTCGCTTTTCCAAAGAAAACTTTGTTCTTTTCTTTTTCCATGTTCCCCTTTCTTAATAACTCGCGGTACTATTCCTCAACGTAATCGTTGCTATGTCTTGTGTTCCCTTTACTGGAAGTAGATCTAATGTTTCTACGATTAAGTCATCTCCAGATAAAGTTAATGGAGCAAACTTAAAGACGGCTGTTGGGATGTCGATATCCATTGTATATTTAGTCGTCGTAGAAGGAATGTAAACTCCGTCAGCACTCTCGAAAGATAAATGTAGAGCTCCGCTATAAGTTTGTTGTAATCCTGAAGCAACTGTCGCACCTGCACTACCGTAGGTTGCCTTTTTATAGATGTTTGAATTAGTAGGTACAACGTCTATTGCGGCTGTAAGTTCTCTTCGTCTTTCTTGTAATTGACCTAAGAATTTAGAACCAATTCTGAAGTCGTCATCTACGATGTTGTTTTTGATTTCAAAACTAACATTCTTAACTGAGATGTCTGTACCTTCTAGGGTGACTTTACCACCAGCAAAAGTAAAGACTGGAGCTGTTTCAAAAGTAGCAGCTTGAGCTGTTTTACCTGATGTTTCGTTAATCGCAATAAGTCCAACTGAACCCTTAGCGACTTCGCCAGCGGCACATTCTATCCTGAATGAATTAACTTTAACGTCAGTATAACCGAAAACTTCTAGGTTGCTTCCAACTTTCTCCTCAATAGATAAAGGTGGTACTGTTCCAGCAAACTTGAAGGTGTGTCCATAACCAGCCCCAATACCTGAAGAGGCTGAAGAACCCATTGCTCCTAAAATAAAATAACCAACTGCTTCTGGTCTGAGGTTGAACTCAACCGAACCAGAATACTTTAATGTTCCAGAATACGCAGCCACTATATCTCGCCCTCCCCCTATTTCAGAGTCGGTGATAATTAAGCTGTCATCTGGGTTGATATCGATACTGTTGGCATATAAATACTTCGCTGGAGTAACGTATGTTCCCGATGCGACCTGTTTTGCTATACCTAGGTATCCTTCTTGTGACTGTGCCATTTTTTCTCCTTAAATAATTAAATTCGTTTTTATCGATAAAGTGATAACCGACATGTGGAGAAATACAGTCTTTGCTTCCCCATTTTCGTAAGTTATCTTGTCAATGTCCATTTGGTATGGTACTTCACTAATGTTACTATCGTTATATGAAAGTGTCAAAACTTCTGAAGTAGAAAGAGACTTTATAATCCTTTTGACTATCTTGCTTAACCTATTAAGTCCGTTGTCATAATCTCCATCCTTGACCATTAAGACTAAATCAAGGGTATAATTCCATCTCGTGGCGAGCCGTTGTCCTATCTCAAAATCAACTGGGACTTCTTGACTTGGAACGATTCCTAAGAAAGTTTCAGTTAAAACCGTATCTGGGAGTCTTCTTTGAATATTCTCAATCTTATCGTCTGTATAGGGAGAATTTAGTCCAACATTCTTAACCAGTTCATCATTTAGTTTTTGTACAATTAAATCTATCATGACATTCCCATCTGAATCATTTTACCAAACCAACCAGCAAGACTCTCCGTTAAATAAATACTGTCTGAATTATTGAATCCAACCATTGGTCTACTCCATTGTCTTATATTATGATTTTTACCACCCATCTCAGTGCCATCAGGATTTGGTGGATTACTCCCTAATTGGTGTATTCTATATTTAAAGTTTCTAATATTCCCGCCCCAAGACATGCTTAATCCATCTGTTCCCATACTTTGGTTTAATTGACCTCTCGTCGTAGTTACGCTTCTCATCAACCCACCTGTTTTTCTTAGAATAGCGTGTCCTCTATCTTTTTTCTTATATCCCTCACTCCATTCCGCCCACGCAGTCCCATTTGACTCTTTGCTTCCTAGGAAATTATCCTTAAAACTATCTCTCATGTGGGGGTCGGCATGAAGATAAAACCACTGTGAGATGCTGGGAACGCCAAGAGCTTTCTCGGCCGTATTCAGCATCCTCTTTACACGAACATCATCAATTGTTATTGATAGTTGAGCCATTATCTCTCCATATCATAAAAAGTCCCACCTGTTTCTCTCATTGGTCTATTGTAAAAACTATTTGAATCTAACGCTTCGGTACTTGAGGTAAAACCCGTATCATAATTTTCTGGAGCATTAGAAAGAATCTTCCTCGGCTTAGATAAACTTGGGTTAGATTCTAGGGTCGCTCCAATAAGAGTTATTTCTCCTTCTCGGATTTGTTTTAGATTAGATAAAGCCCTTCCTCTTAAATCTTTAGCATAACTATGTAAACTTTCAACTTCGTGAACCGAAGCCAGGGAAAGCAAAAACATCCCAGAAGAAAGATCCTCTTGGAGAGATTTTAATAAGTTAGTCGTTGTACCAGAAGTAACAGGATCAACTGAACTTAAAATAGAGATAGGTAAAGTATAAATCCCAGCAAAATAAGTATTCATAACTGCTTCTGCCTTGTTTATGAATTTAACTCTATCTACTCCAGAACCGACAGGAATATCGCCTATTAAATCATCTATATCGTTTGTAGAACACCACATTTTGCTCCTTTTAAGTTGCTAATTAAGGGGGTAAACCCCCCTTATTAGAAACCTAGACTATTGTAGCAATAACCAATTGGTCAGGATTTTGAATGACTGGGAGTTCTCGAACTCCTACAAGCATCCAAGTATCCACTGGGTCTTTAGTGACCCATGAATAACTAAATTTGCCAACAACTTTCTTAGTGGTATCGCCGACAGGAACGTCAGTAGGACTAACAAAAGTTTTGCCCAAACCTTCTCTAGCAACAAGGATAACCTTGTCGTTAGGGATGTAGTATTGAACATCTCCGTTGTCGTCTACATAAGTTGTGTCATAGACAGTAATATTGATACCAGCAAGAGTAGTTATATAACCATTCTTGGCAAGCATATCACCGACTTGATACTTAAGTAAGTCTCGGATATCAGAATTGCCGACTAAATAACGCATAACAGTTGAGTTACAGTACATATCTGTAGCATTAACTCCGCTGTCTTTGGCAATTAAGATTTTCCATTCTAGCAAATCATCCATTGGTTTAGAATTAGTCAAATCATTCCATTTTTCAGTACCCGTTTTAGCTATTTTATGAGTAGCATCCATACCATAGTCTACAACGAATCTTACTGCTGGGTCTGACTGACTAACATCTAACTGGCCGTTAGTAAGGGCATACCATCTTGAAGCTTCTCTTCGATTCTCAATCATTCTATCAAGAGCTTCTAACTCGTCTGTAATGGCTTGCTCGCCATAAGGTTCGTCATAAGCACCTGGTCGATCGATGAAATTCTTGGTTGCTTCGTCAATGGTTTTTTTCTCTTTAATTAAAGCTGTGGCAGCAGACAATCTGAGCCTTGGCAATAATGTAGAGACATGAGCCTCTCCGCCTTGAGCGACATAACGAGCCATATTTCTAGCACCCTTTACAACATCCCAACCAGCAATCTCCCCAGCAATTGGTTTCTCTGGGAAAAAAGCGGCTCCGATGTGTTGAGGTCTAGGAAATCTGCGTACAATTTCGGTCATCGTTCTTGATTTTAATACATCAAATTCCATATAACTCCCTATTTCTCATTCACGAAGAGAATACCCTTAAGGTCAGTTTTAGCGTTTGCGTCAAGACCAGTTAGTCTATCTTCGTAAACCGTTCCGTGAGTGTACATTGAACCCATAACTCCTGATGCCGTAGCGTCAAAAGCGTCGCACAAAATTCCTTTAGCAACATTTAATCCACCGGAACCAGCGTCATTGTAATCAGCGAAACAACCAGAGGCGACCCCTGTGTTATGTTGAGCAACAACCTGTCCCTTTACCAAAGCACCAGCACCACTAGCGATAGTGATACCTTGCTTAACGTAATGACTAGAAGCAAGAATTTCTGTTGGGGTTACTGATGTGCTTGAAATCCAACCCATGATAATTCTCCATTTTTCTTAAGACTAAACTTGCTTGCTTTCTTTACGAAAACGTTTAGTCAATTCTTCAGCCTTTTCGACCGCTTCTTTCTTCTCGGCTTCTTCAGTAGAAGTATCGTCAGCAGGTTTCTTGTCGTCCCCTGTGCCGGCTTCTTTGTCGAGTTCTACAAGTTTAGGCTGATTATCTTTAATTTCACAATACTTAGCGTATTGTTCCTTAGATAATGATTTTACAAATTCTTTCTCAGAAGTAGTGTCAGCAATTACTTTGCCATCTTTGGCAAAAGCATCAATCTTTTCTTCTCTTGAAAGTAACTCTGCGTCTGTTTGAGCTTTCTTAAACTCTTCATTTTCTTTCTTGAATCCATCGTTCTCTTTTTTAAGAACTTCTAATTCTTTTTCGACTTTTCGAAGTTCTTCAACTTCTTTTTTCAACTGTACAATCTCTTCCATGTTTTCTCCTTCATTATTATCTTTAATATCTTTTCTAAATATTTTTACATCTGCCATCCCCTCGACCTGCGGAATGTCTACAAATCCGAATCCCCATAAAACCTTCTCAAACAAATTACCCTGATTATCTTCATACGGACCAATCTCACTGGATCTATTTTTTAGGGTTCCTCTTTTAATCTTTTCCATTGCATCTGGTTCAGTTATTTCAACGTCGGAAAAAAGAGATTTCCCCCGCCTATATAAATTTGTAATATACCCAATTACGCTTGAAACATCTTTTACCGAATCATCTGTACTTCGATGACCGATTCTAACTGGTGGTTGAAAACCGACTGCTCCGTCTTTTAAAAGAGTGAAATTGGCAATCATCTCGTCTATATCCTCTTCAGTATAGGTCTTGTCACGATACGTTCCAGTCTTAAAGATTTCGACTTCTTTAAGTTCCTTTTCGTCTTTCGAGTAAACAAAAACATCTGTTGACTTAAAAGAAAATTCGTTATCTAATACTTTTTCCATTTCACTCCCTTGTTATCTATAATAATTAAACCACATATAATAAATGTGTCAAAACTTAGATAACAGTTGAATCGATAGAGTACCAATCATAACCATCATAAACTTCTAACTTATTTGTTTCGGCATTATATCCAAACTGACCTTCGATTGGTGGAGTTGGTCTTTTTGCTGTTCCCCAAACAGGCATTTTTAATGGTCCGGTTTGTATAGCAAAATCATCCACTAAATCACATGGGAACATATTAATATTCAAACGATAGTAATCATCACTTCCAGGAGATGGGCTTGCTGACGCACTTGAACTCGATGAACTTGAAGGACTAACAGATGGGCTAATGCTTGGGGATTGGCTAGAACTTACTGAAGGACTTTGAGATGGTGATATTGATGGAGATATTGAAGGACTAACCGACGCACTAGAAGAATCTGATGAAGATGTACTAGCCGAGACTGAAGAACTTTCGCTTAAGGAAGGACTTAAGGAAGGGGAAACTGACGCACTGCTTGACTCAGAACTTGATTCTGAGGCAGAAACACTACTCGACTCCGATACCGAAGGACTCGACGAAGGACTGACTGACGGAGAAACTGATGGACTAACGGACGCACTTGAACTTTCACTAGAACTTTCGCTAATAGAGGCGGACGCTGATGAACTTTCACTAGAGCTTTCTGATAATGATGGGCTTGATGACTCCGAGCTACTTTCTGAAACCGAAGGGCTTAACGATGGCGAGATAGAGGGTGAGACCGATTCAGACTGACTTTCTGAACTACTTTCTGAACTACTTGGTGAAGCCGATGGAGAGACACTCTCTGAATAACTAGCAGACTCGCTAGAGCTTTCTGAAATTGACGCACTAGCACTTGACGACTCCGATGATGATTCGCTAGAAGAAGGACTTACTGATGGCGAGACTGAAGCTGAAGATGACTCCGAGATACTCGCTGAGTCACTTGAACTTTCGCTACTAGATTCACTGGCACTTTCTGATAAGCTAGGAGAAACGCTAGGACTGACAGAGGGACTTTCTGAGGAACTCATACTAGCAGAAGAAGATTCACTTGAACTTTCAGATGCTGACTCTGAACTAGATTCGCTCGAAGACGCTGAAACACTTATTGAAGAACTTTCACTTATTGAAGCGGAAGCACTTTGAGACTCAGAACTTGATTCTGAAGCACTTTCACTAATAGAGGCGGAGTCAGATTGAGATTCAGAAACCGAAGGGCTAACCGAGGGGCTGTATGAAGCTGAGGCACTGCGTGACGGACTACTACTCGGACTTATTGAAGGGCTTACAGACGCACTAAGAGAATTTGAGGAGCTTTCGCTGATACTTGGGCTAACAGACGGACTAACCGAGGCACTACTTGATTCTGAAACAGATTCACTAACACTCTCAGAAACTGAGGGTGAATAAGAGGCCGATTCTGAGCTTGACTCGCTTATAGAGGCGGATGAACTCTGGGATTCAGACATTGAGGCACTAACAGAAGGAGATGCCGACTCTGAGGGTGATTCACTAGAACTCTCACTTATAGAGGCACTTTCACTCCTTGACGCTGAAGATGATTCTGAAGCACTCTCGGAAGAACTAGCAGATGCAGATTCACTGCTAGACCCAGAACTTGATTCACTTAAACTGGGACTAACAGAGGGAGAAACTGAAGCTGATATTGATTCTGAGCTAGACTCACTCACGGATTCTGATACAGAAGGACTGACAGACTCTGAAACGGACTCAGAGACGCTTGGAGAGTAAGATGCACTTTCACTGCTACTTTCTGAGGTGGACTCTGAAACAGAAGGAGAATACGAAGCTGATTCACTAGATGATTCTGACAAGCTTTCCGAACTAGACTCTGAAACTGATTCAGATACGCTAGGAGAATATGACGCAGATTCACTACTGGATTCGCTTAATGATGGGCTAATACTTGGCGAATAACTAGCAGACTCGCTTGAAGATTCTGAACTTGATGGACTGGCAGAGACAGAACTTGATGGACTAGAAGATTCACTCTCACTCTCGCTAGAAGATTCAGATACACTAGGGCTGACGCTTGGAGAAACTGATGGTGAATAACTTGAACTAGGACTTTGACTATCTGAAGAACTGGGACTAACCGAAGCACTACTAGAGGCACTAGACGATGCAGAACTTGATTCACTGGGGCTAACCGATGAACTTTCACTTATACTTGCAGATGGTGAGATTGACGGGCTGATTGAGGGACTTATACTTGGGCTGACGCTTGGTGACACGGAAGCAGACGAGCTTTCAGATATTGAAGCACTGGCAGATTGAGAGGCTGAGCTACTCGGAGATTTAGATGGACTGACCGAAGGAGAAGCAGAGACAGAAGAACTTTCGCTGATTGAAGCTGATGAACTAGATGAAGGGCTAACTGATGGACTCTTACTAGAAGAACTACTCGCAGAGCTTGACACAGAGCTAGAAGCTGAAATTGACGCTGAAGCACTGCTAGAAGGACTACTTGAGGGGGATTTTGAATTACTGCTACTAGGTGAGCTACTAGGGCTTATAGAGGGACTATACGAGGCTGACGCAGAGCTTGAAACAGAACTAGAGGGACTCCTAGAGACACTGCTAGAAGCAGAACTAGAGGGACTGATACTCGGACTATAAGACGAACTAGCCGACTGAGAGACAGAACTACTCGGAGACTTAGAAGGACTAACCGAGGGGCTGACTGATGGACTAAATGAAGGCGAATAACTAGAAGAAGGCGAACTAGAAGGACTGCTACTTATTGAGGCAGAGACACTACTAGATGGACTTTTAGACGGACTGACACTAGGACTAACTGAGGGAGAAACTGAAGGGCTGACCGAAGGACTAACCGAAGGAGAGAATGAGGGGCTGTAAGAACTACTCGCACTAGAAGAAACAGAACTAGACGGAGATTTGCTTGGAGAGACTGAGGGAGACGCTGACGGGCTGACGCTTGGAGAATAACTAGAGGATGGACTAGAACTAATTGAAGCTGAGACAGAACTTGAAGGACTTACACTTGGAGATGCTGAAGGACTCACGCTGGGTGAGTAGGAAGCACTTGGAGAACTACTTATTGATGGTGAGTTTGAACTGCTAGGAGATTGGCTTGGACTAGAGCTAGGACTTACAGACGGAGAATAACTCGCAGAAGCTGAACTTGAAGGAGACCGACTAGATGAACTAGACGGACTGACGGAAGGTGAGACACTTGGGCTAACCGAAGGAGAATAAGACGCACTAGCCGATGAAGAAGGAGAAACCGATGGAGAACTAGATGGACTCTCGGAAGGACTAACAGATGGTGAGTAACTAGCAGAAGCTGAACTAGAGGGACTCCGTGACACTGAACTTGAAGCCGAGATAGAAGCACTCGGACTAGATGAGGGAGATTTTGATGAACTAGAACTAGCCGAACTAGACACGCTTGAAGAAGCCGAGATTGAAGCAGAGGGAGACCTAGAGGCACTACTAGAAGCTGAACTAGAGACAGAACTTGAAGGAGACTTAGAGGGAGAGACCGAGGGACTATAAGAAGCACTTGCAGATGAACTCGGTGAACTTGATGGCGATTTAGACGGAGAAACTGAAGGGCTAACCGAATTAGAAGCACTGGGACTCTTTGATGGACTTACCGAAGGTGATGATGAAGCAAACCCAGTTGTAAATGTTCCATCTGATGTAAATTTTCGTGTTGTATAATCACCGTTTGTATAAACATTGTTTCCACCAGAACAGTATCCAAAATCAGAGGTTAAATATCTTATAAGAACTAAACCAGAACCACCCGCGGCCCCAGGAATAGTTCCGCCCTGAGATGCACCCCCACCACCTCCACCGCCTGTGTTGGCAGTTCCAGCTACGGGATTAGAGACATAAACTACTGACCCTGCACCTCCACCACCAGAACCGCCAGGACTTGTTCCTGCGTCTCTCCCTGCTCCCCCACCACCGCCTATCCAATGTACTCCAGCAATATCAACGCCAGCTTCTGCGTCCTGTAGCCATGTGTTATAGGTGCTAACCCCCCAACCTCCATTACCATCAATAGTGTCTCCATGGTTGCCAACTTCTCCAGCTCCTCCGCCTCCACCACCACAGTTGTTAGTTAAAGTAGTCGCCGCTCCCCTGTATCCTCCATATTGTAAATGAGTATAAGACCTGCAAGTAGAGTCCCCCGGAGCATATGGAACTGTAAAAGGAGCACCCCCCCCAGAACCACCAATCCCACCAGATACTGCGGGGTTTTTCCCTCCTCCGTATCCACCACCTACAATATACATATACCTTCCGTTAAAAGAAGAAGCCTCACCTCCAGTATCTGCCGCTCCTCCATCGCCAACCGTAATAGTATAAGCTTGGTCATTAACAGCAACAGCCGATGAATAATAAACAGCCCCAGCTCCACCACCGCCACCATTGTTATTTGATAAAGCCCCCGAACCCCCTCCTCCGCCACCACAAACCATTAAAAGTTCTATTGATTTTAAGCCGATAGAAAACTCAGACATTCCCGTTGTAAATGTATGTATTGTATTAGTCCCAGAAGTGGTAATTGTCCCACCCTTGACCAAATATGCACTAAAATCTGCCGTAACATAAGAAATAATAACAACGCCAGAACCGCCCTTACCACCAGAGCCAGCCCCAGTGTTATCAGAACCACCTCCGCCACCTCCCCCAGTATTTGAGGTACCTGCAACTCCGTTGCCCGTATTTGTTCCAGAAACACCCGCTCCTCCTCCCCCGTTACCTCCACCTCCAGCAGTACCTACGGTACATCCAGCTCCACCTCCACCAGCAAGATAGTAAGTTCCACTGACATTTTGACCAGTAGTAGAGCCAGTTATCGGATTGGCAGTCCCTACCCCCCCTGCTCCAGCTTGAGCTGAGGTAGCATTTGCTCCGACTGCAGCAGAACCTCCTCCACCACCCCCACCATATCCAGAACCATTATAAGCGTTTCCTCCATCGTAACCCTGCCTTGGAGAGATATAGTCAGCGTCTCCGCCATAGGTCTGTCCTCCGCCTAAGGGATAGGCACTTCCACCGCCAGATCCCCCTACTCCACCAGCACCAGTAGATGGATATGAATCTCCTCCACCGCTTCCAATAGCAGTGATGGAACTTTCCCCAAAAAAAATAGAAGTACCCCCAGGTGCCCCCCTAGTTCCGTTGGCTGTTGCTCCAGCTCCACCATCTCCAACAATAACTGGATAAATATTTGCTTCTACTGAAACAGAAGAATTATAAACATAGCCGCCAGCTCCACCGCCACCACCGACTCTTTGTCCACCGCCACCACCCCCAGCGACTACTACTACTTTTATATTTCCAGCTGCCATTTACTTTAAAATTCCCTCTAAGTTAATATCCGTTATTTTATCTATTGTACTCTCTTGCCAATTAGCACAGGTTGTTTTGTTTCTAAATTTATCTGTGCTCCATCTATTTTCTGTAAGATTACCAGAATGGCGAATATCAAGGTTGGCAATCGCTGAGTTCCACCTATCACTTCTACCGTCTCGTGTCCCTGGTTCATAGCCACCCTTATATGTTCCTGCTTCCATTTCCTTGACTATCTTTCTATATTCTTCTATTAAAAGTTCCCTATAAGCACACATCTGAGAAGTAGAGTCGTGGTCAAACTTAACCGCAAAGCCATCATCTCTAACTCGCCAATTATTACCGTTATAGTAGAATTTGTCCTTAGAGGGTGGTATGAAGTCAAAATGACTCTTATGGTAAATAACGTCGTGCTCACAGAAAAAGACTACTTCTTCAGGCATCGCTTCTAAGCCTGCTAAAATCTGTTTAAACATTGTCAGCTTCCCTCTTTTGAGGTGTAGGTGAAGATTCCGACCAAAGTCCATCTTCTTTAGAGATACAGAAGTAATTGGTAAACCTGATTCCTTTATATATATACGACACAACTTAGCGATTTTCATATTTAATTGATTGTCGGTGTAATATAAAATCCCTTTAGTCGGTGTCCAATCGGGTGGGTTAAACTTCTTTAACAACCAGTCAAAGTCGTGGACTGCCTTATCCCAATTATTTCCTTGAAAAAGTTTGCGAGAGTATTCTCTATTCTCTTGGACTTTAGATTCAGGATTCTCGTAAGGAAAGCTGAAATCGCCACCTTGAGTTCTGAACATATGAGCGTACCAAGTCGTACGATTTATCATCACTTTCCCACCTGAGAGCCAAGTTTTACAAGCCACTTCCACCCCTTGTTGTCCCCAAGAGTTAAACTCCTCAGAACATAGGTCTAATTCCCAATACTTTTCTCTGGTAACCATAAAGCAACTACCCTGGATAGACATTGATTCGGTTAAATCCCCTGTTTGTTTCTTTCCCCAATCATTCCAATATTGAAAGTGCATTGTTTTATCAAACCTATAAGCGGTACTTTGAGGGTTTCTTTTGCCAATCCATTTAATGTCTCTCTCGGTTTCTTCACCACACTCAGTACAAACTCCTGATGGCCCCTGGTATCTTCGGTGTCCATTCTTACAGACCCAATCAAAGGCGTGTAGGTTTCTCATCACAGGAACCATCGTAAAGTCGTCTTGCATTAGATTCATCATCTTGACATCAAAGCCTTTACCAAAAGAACAATGAGCATCGCATTTCATCAAGTATTTAGCCTTAGATAGTCTAGCGAGTTGATTGGTTAAAACTCTCTGCCCGACAGACTCTCCTGTATGCAAAATAGTAACTCTGGGATTGTCTTTAATCGGTATTTCAGCCCAATCTCCATCTAAGCCGACTAATATCTCAGTATCACCTTCCATATTTTCTAAAATATCTTCTACGGTCTTGGTGACAAAGAGTTCATTTCTCGCTGGTATAAGAATTGAGAGCATCATAGTAGCCTCGCCTTTACTGCATTAAGTCTTGCATCAATAATCGGTATGTATTCCTCGGTCATCTCTATACCGATAAAGTCATAACCTAGTTCTTTAGCAGCGACTAGGGTTGAGCCTGAACCTGCAAAGGGGTCAAGGACTACTCCACCTTCAGGGGTTATCATTTGGATTAGGTATTTCATTAGAGCAAGTGGTTTGACAGTGGGATGGTTGTTCTTTACTGGTTTTCGTTTTTCATCGGGCGTGTTCCCCATATTCTTTCTTGACCACTCATCCTGTGCGTAGTGACCATCGTGTTTATCCTCCATCCCCTCACACCCTCTATCTCGTTCAGACTTTGAGGCTTTAGCTTGATAAATCAGAGAACGATTTAGGTTTAGACCTGTTTCCGTTTCGCTTATTGGGGTGCTGTTTTTCATGGCATCCCGCACATAACCAAAGAATAAACTCAGGTCTTGAATAGTCGGGGTGGTGTCGGTGTTTACCCTCAGCTCCGCAAAGGATGCAAGGCATTTTGCCAGGATTTGCTGCTTGTGCTCGCTGATAGAACCCTGACCAAGAATTAACTCCAGGTCGTGGTCTTGCAAGGTTGCTGCAATGCTTTGAGCAATAATTGTTCCGCATAAGTCGCACAGGTTTCCCGCAGACTTTACATTTTGGACGAGATTTTTGTCTAGCAAGCCCTCCACATTCAAGGGAGCAGTATGGTCTTTTGTTGCTTGGGTAGTCCCAGAACTCTTTGCCACATTGTTTACATTTGTATTTTTCCATACACTCATTGTATCATAACTAGCACTAATAGGCAAGGAACAAAGAGAGCATTCTTGTGGGAAGGATTTGAAGAAACGAGCAGCAGAGCCCTCACTTGATGGAAATGACCTTTCTGTACCAGTATCGCCAAGTCCAGAGAAGAGGTCTGTCTTACCCCTTGAGTTTCTATCTCCACCACCACTCTTCGTATTCGGAAACTCCCTTACTACTTCATCACTATTATCGTGGAGGAGGTTGGCAGGGAAGCGACCTTGCTGTGATACTGTTTGTTCGCTACCCTCATAACCACCCTCATATACATTTTGAGCGGCCTTATCTGTTTTCCAACTACCACCAAACGTTCTTGGGTCAGTAGCACCTGTGTATTCCACCCTACTCTCATCTATATTTATTCCACCTGTACCGTATTTGAGGACATTACCTGCGACTGTACCCTCTATGGGTTTACGAGCAAGGCAGATAGGTTCGTGGGCTGGTTTGAGGGCAGTACCCCAGCCTTCCCAAGGAGATGTGCCTTTGGTTTCAGTGGCAGTCATCGTGCCTTTTCTATCCATCAAAGCGTTGTTGCGTATATCGTGTGTTTCGTATTCTCTTACGGTTTCTCTCTCATTCCCCTGTGTCTTATCCACTGCCTTGCCGATATTCAAAGACTTAGGGAATCCACTTCCATATACCCATTCCACCATATCTCGTATCTCAAATCCTGCATCCTCTATGGCTACTGCTTGTCGGTGATAAGTACGAGTACCTGAGAAACTTAAAAGGTGTCCACCTGGCTTTAGGACTCTTAGGACTTCACGCCACATATCAGGGTTGTTGGCGATACCTGAGCCATCCCAGGTCTTACCCATAAAGCCGAGTTCATAGGGAGGGTCAGTTACGCAAGAGTCAACCGAGTTGTCTTCTAACTCTTTTAATTTTTCTAAACAATCACCGTGTATTATCATTTCTTGTGACTCCGATACTCCCAGTAAGGGTAATCTTTAATCTTCTTGTCCATAACTTTGACTTCAATATCTTCTCTATCTAAGACCATACTCATCGTTAATTGGTCATCTAAATGATACCTTGAATCGTAATACCACCATTCTTTGAGGGCTTGGCAAACACCCCCACTCAACCTGTAAGCAAAAATGGCTGCGTGGTAAGCAGGAAGTTTGCCTTTGTCGCTCCCATAAATTTCGTCTATCTCGCAGTAAAGTTCTTCTAATAGTTCTCCTTCATATCGTTGTTGAAGGTACTTACTTTTAGGAAGGTTATCTCTTAGGAAATCAAATTCCTGCATTACCGTATCGTGAAAAGGGTGAGGAAAAACAAGAATGTCCATATCATCATCTTCTGTCAATTCTTTAATCAGAAACTCAACTGCTCCCTCTTTTAAGATGTAGTTAGCATCTACCCAGACATAAAAATCATACCCAGGGATTAAGTCCCAACCAAAACATTTAGGTATTTTACTCTGAGCGTGAGGAGTGAGAGCTTTTCGTAAAGGAAAGTTCTTTTCGTTATATCTCATTATATCGGCTGGCTGGTCTACCCATTCGTTGGGTTCGTCAAAACCATTAAAGGAAGCCGAAGTGATTAAAGTTTTGTGTAAAACCATGAAGGAAAGTCCCTTTCATTAGTTACATTTATCTTGAGACCATAGGCGTGACCCCAACCGTCAATCGCAGTTTTTACCTGACACTCAACACTACTTCTATGACTGTTATAGTCATGTCCTGCCACTATCCCTCCTTTGTGAACCTTTTTAGACCATGTGTCAACGTCGTCAATTATGTATCTAAAGCTATGGTTCGCATCCAGATAAACAAAATCCAAAGACTCATCTTTAAACTGCTTTACTGCGTCCATTGACCAACCTTTAATGATCGTACAAGTATAAGGTTTTAGAAGTTTTTTAGTTTCTTCATAGTATCTGTCTAATTTGTCTTGTCTAGTGTGGTCACGATAGCCCTTGTAAACCGTCCAGGCATCTATACAGGAGAGTTTTAGCTTAGGATTGGCATCTAGTAGGGTTTTAGCAAAGTAACCCCTCTCCGTGCCTATCTCAGCCCCTTTGTTAAATTTCAATTCTGCGAAATGTTTTGCTAGTTCTTCTCTGTTTTCCATATCAACTCCTTCCTAATATTTAGTCCCCAAGAATCTGTTTTTCTATGACAGCCAACACACAAAGTTGTTCCATTATCTACTTCAAACCAAAGTTCTTCATGTTCACAAAATGGTTTTATGTGGTGTGGTTGTAATGTTACTTTTTTTCCATTTCCACCCCTTATTCCACACTCTTGGCAGGTATAATTATCTCTTTCAAAAACTGACTCTCTCCATTCTCTATATTCAGAAGATTTTCTGATTGCTTTATTTCTAGGAGTAACGCCACCCTTCCAATTATAGTTATTGCTGCCAGTATTTCTTTCAATTAACATTTTTTTGACATGGTCTGGCATCTTATGTCCCATCAGTGCTTCACTTAATTTCTTCTTGGTTTCTTCTTTTATCCTATACCCCAAGTGAGCTTGTCTTATATTCTCCTTGCCCTGTTCAGACATCGGTTTGTATTTTTTGCCAAGATGGGATAATCTAATTTTATTTTTAGTTTCTTCAGAAAGTTTTTTACCAGTATTCGCAATACTAAGTTTTAGTTTAGTTTCTTCAGACGTTGGTTTACGTTTAAATATTCCTGTTGGCATCTTTACTTATCCTTTCCGTATCTAATTTGTTCTTTCCAGTCATCTGGCCAATTAGGAACAGGCCAAAATTTCTCAACCAACCAATCAAAATTATGCACCCTATTTTTTAATGGTCTATCGTTTATCCAAAAGTCATAAGAATATTTATAACTTTCTTCCGCTTCGCCCTTGTTAAAATGATACATTCGACCGTATGTGCGACCCTTATGCAAGTGAGCATAACTTGTCGCTTTATTTGTTACCACTCGACCCCCCGTTAACCATGTTGTAAATGAGACCTCCTCACCTTCCTGGCCCCACCCTTTATACCCATCTATTTGCATAAAACCGCATCTGTTGTACCAATCCTTGGTCATAAACCAACAACTACCCTGAATAGTCATGGTATCATCTATCATTACATCAACCCTCTCAAGTGTTCTTGAGTCCCATTTATACCCGTGAAACCCATCTCTTTGCTTAACTGGTTTCCACATCAGATATTCATAATCTATCGGTGGTCTACCTTCCTGGTCTTGAATTTCCCATCTCTCAGCGTCTAGCCTGTGTCTACGAGGTATCTGAACCCAATTAGACTGATGATCTTTAGCCAGTTGCTCATCAAAACCTTTAGCGACTAAGCAGTGAGCGTCTAAACTCATTACATAATCTCCTCTAGACTGTCTAACCATCTCATTAACTCCGTGGCGTTTTTTCATCTCTGGCGTAGATGGTAAACGGATATATTTAACCCGTGAATCTTCTATCAGTTCGTCTGGTTCATAACCATCTAAGACTGGGAAGACCTCAATCTCCCCTGTGGCGTTTTCCAAAACATCTTTAATGGTTTGGTTTAGAAATTTTTCTCCTTTGCTCGGGATGCAGATACTTAACATAATTCCTCCTTTATATATTCCATCACATCTTTAGTTGGTTTCCAATCGGGTGTCGTATTTTTTAAATTAGCGTTCTTTAATTCTCCCTTTCTCCAATCCTCATATTTGATTGGTTTACCAATGGCTTTAGCTATTTCATTTACCGAATAATTTTGTTCTGAGCCAAAATAATAAGTTCCTGTCGGCCAGTCGATGGCTTGTTTAATCCCTCTCACTAAATCGTCAATATGAACATAGGTTCTCATCGCACTTCCATCTCCATAAATTGTGATATCTTCATTTAGAAATTTATCAATTACGCTTCGTGAACCGTGTCCGTAGACATTGGCAAAACGTAAAATAACATAATTTTTACTCATCAGTTTGACAAACTTTTCACCACAGAACTTAGAGAGTCCGTAAGGAGATTCTATTGTTTCCTGGATTGTCCCCCCACTTGAGGCGAAGATAAATTTAGCATCTTTATAATGATTTAAGAGTCTGACCGTACCTGTAATATTGTTATTAACCGTATGTACAGGGTCTTTCATTGAGTTTATTACCCCAGGTTGAGCTGCTAGGTGAATTACAACGTCAGCGTCAGGAAGAGGACAAGATAAAATATTCTCTCCATCCTTAAGGTCAATTCCAACATCTGAGGTTAGATGTCCCCCGATAAACCCTTTGTGCCCCGTAAGTAAGACCATTTTTCGTCCCTTCTCTGCTAACTTATATCTTTTTTAACTAACTTATCTGATACCCAAGTATAATCCGTAGTTTCAATCCTATCTGGATAGGTGGCGACCTTTTTCATTAATAAATCTCCACTCCAGGTATAAACTACATCAGGTTTTTCTTTTGACTCTTCAATTGAAGCGTCTAAAGTGTTTAATTTCTTTAAAACGTCTTCTACATTCGCCATTTAATACTCCTCGGAATAGGTTTTTTCGTTCCACGCTCTGCTAACGGCTTCTTCGGCTCTTCTTTGCGAGACAAAAACATTTTTGCTTATGTCGTATTCTTCTTTGAAGACATCCGTGAATAAATTTCGATAAATAACCGGCATCCTTCTAATATCGATAGACATATAAACTGATGCATCGATAAAGTCTGAATCTCTCGCAAGCCTAACCCCATCATTTAGAATTAACTCGGCCTTCTCAACCATCTTTTCTATTTTTTCTCCCTTAACAAACGAGTCCTGGAGACAAGAGATTATTTTTTTCTGTTTCTCGTAAAATTCATCGCCCTCTTCTTCCCCGACCTTATCGAACATTCTTCCAACATAACCTAATTTTATTTTACTCAAATTATCGTATTGTTCTTGTAGAGTCGTGCCATCGTCGATAGATTTCCTTATCGAGTTTTCTAATCGAGCCATTTGTTTTTGAACTATCTCTTTTTTGGCTTCTTTCTTGTCAACTGGCTTTTCTTTCTTGTCAACTGGATTTCCATTCTTGTCAACCTTACCCTCAACATTGGTTGGTTCAGCCGTGACTATTTCTATCTCTTCTAATGGGATACCTAAACGCTTAGAAAGTTCTTCGGTTGAAGGTCTAATCATCTTCCCGTTGACCATTGCCGTTACGATATTAACGATTAAATCTTCGTTTACCTTAGAAAGAGGTAGGTACTTAAATTCAGGCACTTGAGCCTTTTCTCCGAAATTATACTTAACTAAAGGTGGAACGACATATTTATTTATATACGCCGTAATGTCATCCATAATCCCCATTAAGCCTGCCAGGAAGGTCGCTTTATGTTCTTTTCCTAATTCATACGACCCCACGTCTCCTGCCCCTAAAAGTAAGTCAGGAATAAAGATAGCTCTCGCTTTTTCCATATCCAATCTTTTAAGATAGGTGTCAAAATCAACACCCCTCATTTGTGATTCTAAAATATTGATGTCATACAACTTATTTCCCTGGTCGTCAACATCGGATGGAATTGTCGCAGTGGCGTGAGACTTAACCCCCTCTAGGGTTGATTGCATAATATCCATTGCGTCTTTTTTACCACCGTAGGAATCTTCAACGATTTCATTTGGGGCTCTACCTAAAAGTAAAGGTTCGGCATACCTCTCGTAATATCGGTTCGCAAATAAATGAATAATCTCAGAGTTATACCAAGGTTTATAAGCAGCAACAAGACGACTTCTCCCGTAATAGTTTCCATCTTCCATTTCGTTTGGATACCATAAAGACTGATCTATTGGGATGTCTTCTTTCCTTGCTTCTCCTGGGAATTGAACAAACCCATCATAGACCCCATCTTCACGAGTTTTGACAATACAAGTCTCAGGAGCAAGGTCTTTGATTCTTTTATAAATAACAAGTCCTTTATCGTCTAGGGTAAAGACTTTAACCATAGGCGAATACCCAGACCAAAAAGCCTTCGTAAAGCCTCTAATAAGTTCATTCCAAATTAATTGGATTGATTCTTCGATATGTTTTTTAGCTTTTGGACTTCCATCTTCAACATACCAATCTATTTTTTGTAAAGTAAAAGTTAGAACGTTTAGACAGGCATTTATTTGATAATCATTTCGCATCTTACGAAAAGTCGCAATTGAGATATTGCTCGGATTGTACTTCGTTCCATCTGGAAGATTGTACATATTAAAGGCATTTAATCCCCAAACGCCAGTCTTAGCATTTAGGGGGGCCTTGTTCTTTTTTGTAGGCATCTAATTCTCCGATGTCAGCCTAGGTGTTCCAAATTTATTTTTCCAAGAGGATAGACCCGATGCTGACTTTTTATTTGTTACTAAATTATAAACTACGCCTGCGACCGCATCTGAGACATCTTTTGAACCCTTTGGTTGGTGGTCAACCTTATTGCCATTAACGAGTTCAAGTTTGACACATTCGTCTATAAATGGGTCGTATTTATAGTATTTCAATCTACCATCGTAAATTGCTTCTTTTAATGATTCGTAAGGTGCTGTGGTCCTGTCTATCGACGAAAGTTCAGCTCTGATTTTTCTTCGTTTCATTTGTTGCAAGCTATCTGCTGATTGCCAACCATCCATCGTCACGAGGAAAATATGGAACCCTCTGTCGATTAAATTATAAATAATCTGCCTCACATCTGAAATTTGGATTTCTCCACCAGGCGGTGCAGGTATTCTTATCATAAGGTCTATTTTAATAATTGGCAAATCTTCGCCCCCTATTTTTGACATTTCCTTAATGTGCCCCATCGCTAGTCCGCATTTATCCCCCCCGTTCTTATTTAAACCAAGGTCAATATGGACTGTTCTCGGAACTCGGTCAAAGCATTTAAAGTCTAGTTTAAACTTGCCATCAAAGGTCATTGGGTGAGACATTTCAGGGTCAAACCCATCTATGACTTTTTCAGGGAAAGAAAAGAACGGTTCAGCCGCATAGGCGGGGATAGCCGCTAAATCTCTTAGGGCTTTCTCTGGATTCCTCTTAAATTCATCTTCGTATTCAACCGGAACGTCTAATTCGGCTAAATTGCTTTTAAAGTGAAAAGTCCGTCCACAATACTCTGATTTGGGATGAGCCTCCCAAATTGGCAGAGTAACTGCGTGAATTGATTTTCTATCTTCCGATTCTTTAATACGGGTCATAATAAAGCCATCAACCGTTTTTGGACTACCAATAATGATAACCATCCCCTTTCGACCAAACCGAGACTTAATCCTTCCCTTAATCGCATCATACCCAACTTCAGCCGCATCTTTATCTTCTGTTTTAGTGTGAGAGTCGGCTTCGTCAATAATTCCTCCCAAGATGTTATAACCCTCAAAAAAAGTCTCACTTGAGTTTCCTGGGATGACGGAAATGTTCTTGGGAAACCTTAACTCGCTGGTCACGTTCTTATCGTAAAAGAAGTTATTCCTAAACCAAGGAGAATGGTTAACCCTTTCGGAAATTTCCCCAAATACGACCTTTTGAGCTGATTTCTGGTTAACGGAGTTGTGAACTACCATTCCGTTTGCTATAAAATTATGATAACTGTCAATCGTGATATCATAAGTTTTTCTTTTGCCCATAAATTCGATATCCTTAATCTGACTAAACCCTATGTCTGGAATAGAACGGTGTTTAGGTGAGCATTGTTCAAATTCACTCCCAAATTTACCTATTTCGTTTATAAACATTTGTACTGCTAACTGACGACCGCAAAAAACCTGATAACCATCATTTGTATTCATTCCTTTAGTAAATCCGTAAGATGTATTTCTTTTAATAATACGACAAGGAACCTTAAATCTAAGTAATAATTCTCGTACATCACAGGCAAGACCATAAGAAGATGTCGAATAAGTTAAAACCATTGACCCGCCACCATGACGATAGATACATCCATCGGTTGCCCACAATCTTGATAAAAATATTTTTAATTGTTTATTATTAAGTTTAAATATTTCTTTAGGTATTCTTTTGGTTAAAGATGTTTTCCCCCATAAATCATATCTTTTACATAAATTGTCCAATTCCCTAGTAAATACTTCCCTAGTCTTTCCGTTACTTTTTTCTACCACTCGATATTTTGTAATCATTTTTGTAAATTCATCAAAAACAATCTTATTTGAGGTAGCAAAAGAAACATATTTTTTTGTACAACCGTCTCCAATTAAATAAGCTAGTTGCTTTATTGCGTTCTCATCCATAACTGCCGAACCATCAATCGGAAGGAAGTGAGGAGAAGCGATAGCATCACCTACCTTTAACTCTTTCAACTCCTGAAAATGTTTCATAGCAGTGTAAAACGGATGGTTGTCGGTACAGACGATACTAAATCCGTTAGTCAGAGTCACCTTATAAGTATCTTTTTCCCCGTTATAAACAGAATCAACGACCGCAGATTCAATAAGTTTTTTATCTTTCGTCATTGACAATACATTCGGTCTTAATTTTTTATCATGTAATTCACCAATTTTAATTTTGGTACCATCGGTTAAAAATATATCAGTATCATAATCAAGGCACATATTCATAAAGTAAATATGCGTTCCTGGAGATTTGTGATAATAATCTGCGGGGTCTTTTAAGCAAGCAACGCAATAAATCATATACGCAACCGCCACTGAAGAAAAATAGCTTTTCCCCGACCCAATTCCAGCACAGAAGATAACCTCCTCATACTTAACATACATATCCTTAACCGTCCCTGAAAAAACCTCTTCCAGTTCTTGTTGGATACGAGGGTAGACTTTGCCCTTTAATTTTAGATACTCAGTGCCTTCAATAAATTCTTTTATTGGAACTGGAAATTCCTTAAACTCAGGATTCTTCAGTAACCAATGAGCCATCTCTAGCTCTTTGGTATCGACGCTCCTTAAGGATACCTCCAATTGCTTCACCAAGTTGCTTTCTTTCTTCCCCTGTAAGTTGCTCACTCAATTCCTCCATAGTCTTATTAACATCGTCCCATTTTACGCCCGATGGGTTTTTTATCATTAAAATTAAATCTTTGGCATTTTTAATTAGAGAATTTTCCAGCACGGTTGTCTCTGAAGACATCTGACCAGTCATTTCCTCTATTTCAACCGCCTTGCCATATCTAATGCCTTGATTTGAGATAACATCAGTTAAACCGTCATAGATTATCTCCAAATCTCTTGTTTTAAACTTCTCGGCCAGGACCTTAAACTTTTTCTGTTTCACGCATAAAGAATTATCGGCCCGATCAATACATCTATCCGCCATTGAGCAATAATCACAGTTTTTAAAGGTTTGAGAGTAAAGTTCCCTACTTTCGACTCCTTTTCGGCTTATTTCTGTCACTTTTTCAGTTAGCATCGGACTTACAACGTTTTCTTTCACCTTTTTCTCTTTTTTAGCCTCTTTTTCCACCTTTTTGACCATTTCACCGTCATGTACCATGTATAAATAAGATTTAATGTTAAATTCAACCAAAGTAGAGTACGAAGCGTTGTGTATGTCTTGATTCTTGTACCCTAAAAGGTCAATCATCTTCGTATATTTTAAAATCTTCCGCCAATCAGTAGAATCCACCCTCTTTCCGTTAGGTAGGATAAATTCTTTAAACATCGCCACCTGCTGAGGATTCACGGAAACGAAATCAAAATTATAATTTACTAAAATAGAACTTGAGCTGACATTTAAACCAAAGAGATCTCCCGTCTTCCTCTCAAAACATTCTCTTAAAAAAAGTAAAGCCTTGGCTTTCTCCGACCGCATGTTAGGAAGTTTAACAGACATATCGCCTTTAAATTTATTCCAATCATCCCCCATTTTAAAAAGGGGAAATTTCCTCTTACCAATCAAAACGCAGTCATCACATTCTAAAGCATACTCTACGTCTGGGAAGTGCTTACTCATATACGAAGTTAAATTCAGGGATTTTTTCGTGACAGCTTTTAAGTTGAACATCGGAAGGCCTAAGCCTTTTAGTTCTTCAATGTAGGTTTCGGCATAATTAAAGTAAATCACAGCCTACCTCTCAGGGAGCAGTTCCGATTGATACATTTCCCCTCGGATTTCAACTGTCCGCACTGACGGCAAGCATTGAGGTTGGTTGAAGCAGAAGTAACCGTTTGGTATTTGGGCTTTTTCGAAAGGGGTTTTATGGGACCCATATCTATTTTAATAAGAGTACGGATATACCCGTTTCCACATTCTCTAACATATTTCAGTTCTTCTTCTGATAGATACAAATTTATATATGGCATGAACATAGTATATGTACATATGTACATACTGTCAAATCTTATTCATTTTCCCTCACGGGGGTGTATATTTTCGAAAGGCAGAAGTCACCATCCGTGAAGGGGGTCCCCCTCCAAAAGTTCGGTGGGGGTGCTTCAATTTATACTCTCTAAGCTCACCAGTGAGCCTACAACGTAAGTTTATTATTATTATATATGTACATATGTTTTAATTATTATCGAGCCTTAGAACGCAAATTCGCGCCTAGTTATACACAAGTCATGGCGTGAATAATCTATTGACACAACATAGCTTGATATAATACTATATATACATAGCACAACAAGGCGACGCTATAACACGCATGATATAGCGGATCAGATAAAACAATTTCAGCCTTGTTGTGCAAGGTAAAGTAGAGCAATAAAGTAAAGTTTAAAATGCTACCTATTTAAAACGATCTAGCTACTAACAAGCTATATAGAAGGCTTATAGATAGATAGAGGGATTGAATAAGAAGCAAAAAAAAGAAGGGCGGCGATATGAATTACTTAGAAGCAACAAAAACGCTTGATAATAGATCAAGCAAGAAGATTGCTAATAACACTTATTTGAAGCAATTGAATGACTGTATCGGGTTACTATATCATGATACCTATATAATCAAATTCTATTCTGATTATATGATACTTGATAATGGCGGTTATTATACCATGACAACAAAAGAAAGACTTAACACTTTCGGGATTGTTGGAATATATCAAAAAAATAGTATCTGGTATCTTTCAGATAATAGCGCGTTTTATAACGGCGTCAAAATAGATTATAGCAGCAACGTTATCAATCCAAAAGATCCAAAAAAAGATGAAGATCAAAACAAAAAATTGAAACTGAAAATAAATAAATATTCAAGTAAATTTATTGAATATATCAATAAAGGCAAGTTACAAATTCCAAGTGGTGGTGATTGCTGGTTTTGCGCTATGAAAACCGATCAAAACATGGCGCTTGGTGATGCAACAAAAAATAACCAGCATTTACTAGATCATATTGCTGAAAATTATTTTGTACCATCACTGTTATTCAACGCTATAAAAGAAGCTGGTTATGGCAATCCAGAGTTAATTTATAGTGTTATTCAAAACGGTAATTTTGATGATGCTAAAAATATACTAACAAAATATATTTATAAACGGTTAAGGTAATTGATAGATACCAGCTATTTTGTTATAGCTGGATTGTATCAATTAATAAGTCAAAAAAGACTTTAAAATTAGAAGGGATTGAGATGGATAAAAAAATAGCTGAAACATGGGATTATTTGCTAGAACTCGGAGTAAATGAAGACGTTCTTAAAACCGTTACCAATATCAATGGGTATAATATTGAGAGCCTAAACGATATTATTTACGCTAAATTTGGATATCACGATTTAGAACAATTAAAAAATAGTTAATAGATCAGAGCCGGCAAGCTCCGGCTCAAATGTATTAATTAAAAAGGGGGTTTCATGCTAAGTAAAAAAACTAAAAAAGCGATTGCAAGGCGTAAAAATAAAACAAGGCTAAAAAACCTTGTGAATTATCTTGCAATTGTAGCATTTTTTATCGGAGTTATTTTAGTCGGAATGGCTTTGATAGAGTGGGTTAACGCTGGAGAGTATGCCCATAATATGAATAATTTATTAAACTAAAAAGGGGTTAAAAATGACAACAATAAAAGAGATCGAATCGGAGTTATGGCGGTTTAGAAGTTTACAAGGTAAAAAAGAAGATGTCGCTGCTTATGCCGGAGTGACAACGGCTTACATTGTGGCTTTGGTAGAGAGAGATCAACTAAAAAAGCAAAGGGAGGAGCTAAAATGAGCGAATTATACAATCAAATGGCGAAGATGCAGGAGGAGACGCTAAAATCTTTTAAGCCTAAAAACACCGAGCCAGAATTTTTTAGCTTGTGGTCATTAAGACAATTACAAGATGAATGTGCAAGGTTAAATCAAGTCATTAAAGAAGCTTCAGAATTAACTTGGAAACTTGATAAAACCTTTGAGGGTAACGAGGTAGAAAAGTGTGTTTTGTGTGGCAAAAGAATAGCCCAAGAAAATAGTAATGTTTGTAAAAATTGTGGTAAAACTTTACCATATTAAAAAGGAGTAAAAATGGAAGAATTAAAAGACTATGGACTTGCGATTGAGGTTGAGAAGATAGCAAAGGCGATTGACGGAGACACAATAGATCAAACCTATGGCTTCTGCACTTATTGTGAAGCTGAAGAATTAAACGAGATATTAAAAGCCAATGACGGATTGTGCAGCCACTGTGCTGACGCTCAAGATATGGACTGGAGAGAGGCAAGATGAAACTAACGACTTGTTTTATCTGTCAAAAAGTCTATGAAGATAGCTTCGTTGAATGGACAACGATAAAAACCGAACAAGGCGAAGCTCTCTTTTTGGTATGTAAAAAATGTCTTGCCGAGATTGCTAAAAACTCGAAGATAAAAACCGAGCAAGAGCTGGCGAGGGAAGCGATTAAAAATGGCACAGCGAGATTCTAACCTGAAGCATCTTACTAAAAAAATATAAACTAAAAATAGCTATGCTAAAACATTATTACAAATTAGAGAGAGTGGAAAAGAAAAGATAAGTAATTATTGACACAATGTGATATAATGTAATTAAAGGAGTGATATGAAAAAGATGACAACAAAAGAAAAAGAAGAAGTCCGGAAACATCTCAAAGCTAAAGGCTGGGCAAAGGAAAAGTATGAGGATTATCTCTCAATGGATTTAATGATCCCATTATGTTCGGATTGTAAAAAAGAGCTTCGGTTTTGGCGAGAAGAATTTACGACCATAAACAACGAAGATATCTGTATGGCTTGTGCAGTTAAAAGAGAAAGAGCCTTGCTAAAATCTCAAGATGAAGCATTTAAATCTAAGCTTTCAAGTGATGAGATAAAAAGCATTGAGGGCTTTAAATTGAGCGAATTATCAGAAGAACAAATTAACAAGATTAAAGAAATCTTAAAGGAGAATTAATGACAGTTGAAGAACTAGCAAAAGATTTAGGCGTAAACTACCACCACGCTTACAATATGATTGCAAAATGTAAGCATTGTGGAAACTCGGTTTTAAAGGGTGGTAAAAATCCTTGTACCTGTGGGAAAAAAGAACCGTTTATTCACGCTTTTGATATTGGTCGAAAGACAACATCAGAGTGGCGGATCGAAGAAAAAGAAGTTGAAAGATATAAAAAGGAGAGAATGTTATGAACGAGTTAAAGTCATTATCGTCACCGGAAATAGATCATCTCTTAATCTCTTTGCCCAGCTTGATAGCAAGAGAAGAAGAAATCTTAGGGAATATAAAATCTGACTTAAACGAAAAAGAAGCCTTGTATGAATTAGAGTACAGCCAGTCAATTAACAAGACCGAAAAAACAAGCGAGGATAGACGAAAGGCTGAAGCGATTATAAACACAGCCGATATTAAGGGAGAGATTTTACTCTTGGATAGAAAGTACCGGACTCAAATAGCCGAGTATCATAAATTATTAAATAAAAATTCAAATGCGGTGGAGATTGCTCGAAATAAACGAGCCGAGATAAAAGCAAGTATCGAAATGTAAAGGGGGAAAGATGGAAAAGTTTAGTTTAGAAAGTATCTGGAACGACACTTTGGCAAAACCGAAGAGACTTCCAAAAGAAAGAGACTACATTTACGCATCAGAAATGGGTAAGCCATTTTACGAAAGGTGGCTTTCAATGAAGGGAACGACTCCTTCAAATCCATTAGAAGCGAGAGTCCTGAGAAAAATGGCAACTGGACTTTGGTTTGAGGATATGATTGGTTATATCTTAGAACAAATTGGTATCTTACAAGAAAAACAATTTGAAGCGAAGATGCCAGAGACTAAAGATCTAATCGCAGTTAGTGGTCGAGGAGACTATATTGCCGGTGGGATATCAAATTGGAACGAAGCCAGGGAGAGAGTTAAAAATGCCCACTTCCCTGAATTTGTGGAAGAAGTTTCTCTAAAATTGGTTGACTACTTTGAGCAGAAGCACCCTAAAGGCTTAATGTCCATTCCATACGAAATCAAGTCTGTCAATTCACAGGTCTTTTGGGCTAAGAAAGACTATTTAGAGGAGGCTTATCCACATCATACTCTCCAGTTATACACATACCTTAAAGCCTTAGATTTAAAGGGAGAAAAATATCCTCTTGGCCGGCTTATGTACATCTCCAAAGATGATCTAACAATTAAGGAAATGGACATAAATTACCCAGATGAAAGATTAGAGAAAGTCTGGAATGATGACCGACAACAAATGAGTGATTACTGGCTAAAACAAGAACAGCCACCACTCCCAGATATGATAGTCTTTGACAAACGAGGAAAGATAAACTTCCAAGTAAACAAAATCAAATACCAAATTATTGGTTGCTACAAGGACAACTGGATGGTCAAGTGGTCACAATATCTAACCGAAATGACAGGCTTTAAAACTGAAGATGATTGGCTTGATTCACTTAAACCTGAACTTAAACTAAAGAACGATGATATCAAAGAAAAATATATCTTCGACCATAAATTAAAGGAGGAGAAATGAATTACGAAGAAATAAAGAAAATGAACGCAGTGGCTCAGGAAATTTATGAAAAAAGGCTTTCAGTGATTGCAGAACCAGTCTGTGAAGTGGTTTCGGCGAGAAGTACTATTCTAAGGATGATAGCATTAGGATATATCCAGGGGTATGAGGATGGTAAAAAAGTAAAGGAGGAAAGATGAGTGAAGAAATTGATAGAGAAAAATGTAGGGTCCGTCTTACAAAGATATTGGACGATGAACATATTGATAAGTATGCCCACATTATGAGAATTATAGATGACATATTTATAGTGACTGAAAATAACAAAGACCAGTTAGTTAGAGAGATAGAGCAATGGTGGGACAAAACCAATAAAGAACAAAATAGATTAGGGGATATCACAACCAATATCGTTTGTATCAACAGAGAAACAATCCCAGCTATAATTAGAGAGGAGAAGAAATGAACACTCAATGTAAAAAAATCTTAGACCTATTATCGGATGGAAAAGAACACGCCAGCATAGATATTAGAGAAAATCTATACATCGTCATGGTGGCAACGAGAATTTGGGACTTGAAACAAAAAGGTTATGACATTGTAAAAGAAATGAAACCTTATCATAACGGAGCGAGTGTAGCATGGTATAAATTAAACGAAAGGAGTTCAAAATGAACTTTCCAGACATCCCAGAATCAGGCTCAAATTACATGAGTTTAGAATCTGGAGAAAACAGAATCAGAATCTTAGGTGAGCCAATCTTCGGGATTGAGTATTGGACACCAGAAAAAAAACCTATTCGGGTTAGATGGTTTGACCGAGAAACAATTAACCCTGCAACTCCAGGAGCAGACAAGCAAAAATACTTCTGGGCATTACCTGTATGGAATTATCAAACAGGACGAGTCAATGTTTTAGAACTTACCCAGAAAACGATTATGAAAGCAATTAAAGCTCTCTCAGACGACGAAGAGTGGGGAGATGCAACTAAGTACGATATCGTTATCAATCGTACTGGAGAGTCTCTAAACACCGAATACGCGGTTACACCCAAAATACCAAAAGAATTACCTGCCGAAGCTAAAAATGTTTGGGCTTCAGTTAAAGGGACTTTAGTCCTTGATGCAATCTTTACCGGTGGAGATCCCTTTGGTGGAACAGAAGTCCCTGAAGTGGAAGAAAAAACAGAGAAGATTGCCGAGGAAGTTTCAGAAGCAGCCGCAGAAGAAATTGACATATCAGGTATTGACTTCTAAAAATAAAAAGATTAAAATTAAATTGTTGAATTGAGCAACATAAACAAGAACATATACAACGTCCCTCAGGTGCTCAATTCGCCTGAGGGATATTGTGTATAAGAGGGGAAATGAAAAAAGAAAAGGGTCCATATATTTACCTATATCGAAAGATTCTCAAAAATGAGCCACTATTGAGAGATCATACTGCCTTTGGTGTTTTTATTTGGCTACTTCTAAGGGCTGATTATAAAACAGGAAAAGTTGAAACGGGCAGATTTGTTGGGGCTCACGATTTAGGATTAAAACCAACTACCTTTTATCAAGCAATTCGTCGGTTGACAACGAAACACGAATTGGTTGACACCTCTAGTGACAACAGATTTACCTCAATTACAATCTTAAATTGGAACGATTTTCAAGGCAGTGATGACACCAGCGTTGACACCATATTGACAACAGAGAGACATCAAAATGACACTATACAAGGAATTAAAGGAATTAAGGAATTAAAGAAAGAGAATATAGAGATGAATACATCTCTTGTCGAAACCAAAAAGGTTTACGACTTGTTTGTTGATAAATTTGATAAAAATCCTAATTTATACAAACTCACCACTAAGAGAAAGCTAAAAATTAAGGCAAGGCTAAAGGACTGTGGTTTTTCCTTAATTGAATCGGCAATTAAAAACCTTTCGTCCTCGGCGTGGCATCGTGGCGACAACGATAGGGGGTGGGTCGCTGACTTAGATTTTATCCTGCGGTCTTATGAACAGGTTGAAAAATGGGCTAATAATGCACCTATTAAGCAAATGGCCTCAGATGGAATGGTCTACGACAACCCGAAACAAAAAGAAGAAAGAGAAAAATATCTATCAAAGTTAAAATTAGAAAAGGAGGCACAGAATGGAACCAGAAATAAATAAAAATGGAGACGTGGTGGTTGAGTGGGTTAAGCAAGAGTTCCCATCAGGAAAGGCAGATTTAAAACAAGATATTGGGTCATATAAATTTTTATATAGTTTTGGAAAAACAAAAGTTTTGGCTTTTAAAAGACCAGTATATAAAAACGAGACATTCTTACCCGAACAAATAACAAGGGTGATAGACCCTGAAGAACTAGATAGGTTAGAAAGAATAGACGACAACAAACCATGGGAGAAATTAAATGGAAATATTTAAACCAATCAAGCCGGATTTTCTAAAATGCATAAAAGAAAAAGATTTTAGCTCAATATCGGTAGTAACAAATATTTCAAAAGAACTAAACAATAATTTATTAGAAGAAAGAGAACTTTTGACAATAGAAAATGAAGGAGTAGAGTTAGGAGAGGAGGAAGATGGATCACTATCAGGATGAATCAAAACTAGGCTGTGCAGGGTGGGCGATTGCTTTCCTGATAGTCTTTGCCCTATGTGCTATCTTCATAAATTATCTTATCTCAGCGATGATTTGGATTAGTATAAATTTCGTACAAAAGTAAGGAGGAAAGATGAGTAAGTCGGGCTTAGATAAAGTAAACCAGATAATATGTGGCGATTGCTTAGAGGTGTTAAAGACCCTTCCTGACAATAGCGTGGATTTGGTAGTCACTTCACCACCTTATAATCTTGGGAACGACCATCATACTGGTAATATCAAGCACAAAACCTATGACGATAACCTACCAGAAGCAGAATATCAGAAACAGCAAGTAGAGGTTCTTACCGAAATATTCAGGATTCTCAAAGATACTGGTTCGGTGATGTATAACCACAAAAATAGGATAAAAGAAGGGAAACAGATAACGCCTTATGAGTGGTTGCTAAAAACACCTTTCACTATCAAGCAGGAGTTAGTTTGGTTCAATGGGTCGCAGAACTTTGACAAGATAAGGTTTTACCCAATGACCGAAAGAGTTTACTGGTTGGCAAAAAGTCCCAAGACAAAACTTGATAACACAATTAACCACCACGACCTATTCAAGTGGACAGCAGTAGGAACTTCTGGAGAGCATAAAAGAGCGTTCCCTGAAAGTATGGTGGCAGACTTCTTGGCAGTATTCCCTGACGCAAAGGTAGTCCTTGACCCTTATATGGGAAGTGGCACAACAGCGAAAGTGGCAAAGGAAATGGGTCGCCAATACATAGGGATAGAACTTAACCCAAAGTTTATAGCGATGGCGGAACAAAAACTAAGACAGGAGGTTTTATTATGAGTAAGTCGGGCTTAGATAAAGTAAAGGAGGAAAGATGATAGCTACTTGTCCGAGATGTAAAACACAATATAATTATGCTACCAAAAAAGTATGTCCACAATGTTATGGTTATACAAGGACTTATCCATACATAGAGGGTTCAACATATAAACCAAAAGTAAAGGAGGAAAGATGAAAACTTGGAACACAGCATCGTGGAGTGAGCAAGATTGGACTGAGCCTATTCAAAAGATAGACTGGTTACACCCAGATTATTCTATTAGCTTAGTCTCTTCGCCAGGAGAGAAAAATTATTCATTTAACGAGGAATTACTTAAAGGAGGTATAAAATGAACATAGACGAATATATATCAAAGTTTATTAAACAAGACATCTACATCTTAACTGATAAAGATGTTAAAGGATTGATTAAACTAATAGAATCACTAGTAGAGCGTGAAATTAAAAAAACACGTCCGACTGGGTTTGAAGACCACAACTTTAGGGTGGATTCTACTGGTTGGGAAAAAGAAGGAGAGTATCTCGTAAACAAAACTAAGGATATTTGGGAATTAACTGACGAGGGATATGAGGGAGAGCAATTATTCACCTGGTCAGAGGCTATGCGAGAAACCAAAAAAGCCAAGAAGCGAATGCCCACAGATAAAGAATTTACCAAATTACTTAAAACAAAAAAGGATATGCCCAACTTAGTGTATGCAGGCTACGGCTACGGTGGTTCCTGGGACCTTCTTGGTTCGGCCGGGCACTTTTGGTCTAGCTCGCAGAATGTTGTGTCTGCCTGGTATCGGTACCTGAATCTCTCGGGCGCTCAGGTGTACCGGTACGCTGGTGGCAAGGCGAACGGTTTCTCGGTGCGATGCCTCAAAAATTAGTTTCAGTATATGGCGATTCAAGTCGCCATTTATCTGCAACTAAGCAGGGTTCTTTCACAATTAGTTAGAGGAGGAGAAATGTACACTGTAATCAAGCACGATAACAAGGAACTTCTGTTCGTTATCTGCCCTAAGTGTGGTTACTACACCCATCTCAACAAAGACAAAAGGAATCTTGCCTCCCAGGTTCTCAACCTGGAACAGTGCAAGGACTGCGGCATGTATTTCAGGGTGAAGTGATGGACTTCTCAGATGAAACAGGGGTGTATGTCGCTATCGAATACAAGAATAAATTCTATCAATTCATCATGTGTCCGTTCGACCACGAATTGACTATGATTACTGGAAAAAAGAAACATCTCAAGGTGCATGTTTGCTGGAAGTGTGGTTCACACTTCATTGAGCCAGGGAGGTGAATTGTGAAGCCCACTCAACTTATCAGAGTTCAAGGTGAGTTAGTAATCGCAGCAGTTTGCCCTTTTGCCATAACTGGTGTCTAATCTGGGACAAGCAACTCGTTCTTTTTTACTGGTGTCACGCTTGTAAGGGGTGGTTTTATACCTACTCACTGAAAGCGAGGTGGTGGTGATGGATAAGATAGAAAACTATTACTTGCCAGTAGACGCACTCCAACAAGTTCTCATCGCTGTCATCTTCGTTGACGATAACGATGGGGACTACGAGAAGATGATGAGAGTTATCATTACCGAAATGAGAGCCTCTGGTATGCACAGCGACGCTGTGAGCTGGGGCTTCTCCCAAGGTAACGGAATCATCGCTGTCTACAAGAAGACGCCCCTGCTAGATATTTGGGGACACCTACATTCGTGCTAGAAATCGGTTGACAATGGGTTTACAAGGATTGAAATGGGTTTACAAGGAGGAAAAATGGAACGGCATTGGGCATGTGGTTGTCCGATAGGTTCAAAGACTTGTGCCTATCAGAATCCACCCAAAGAACCCAAGAAAGACCCTCAGACTACTGGCTTCGGCTGGTGGTGGTATCTCTGCGGAGGTAAGTGATGGCTAAGTGCGGAATCTGTCATAAGTACATGAAGCCAGGGACAATCAACAAACATCATTATTGGTTTCCTAAGGCGAAGTTCGTGGGAACAAGCGAAGGTCGGATAACAACCCCACTACATTATCTTTGTCATAAGGATTTTCACTATCACTATCTCCATTACTGCACAGGGACATATAAACCCTGCGTTAAGTGGAAGAAGTGCGAAGCCTGCGAGTATCTGGACATCTGTTGCTACGCTGTCGCTCACATGGAATGAGGTGAAAAATGGAGATGAATGACAAGATAGTGGGTAGGGCAGTTAAGCTCAACAAGGTCAGCACCGAAGGTTCTAAACTCCTTGTACCAATAGGAGATGTTCACTACGGAGCCATCAACTGTGATGTTGACAAGTTTCAACGCACACTTGAGTTCTGTCGCAAAGACAACGCCTGGATTCTGCTGATGGGCGATATGTTGGAAAGCTCAACTCGCTATTCAGTAGGAGCTGGGGTTTACGAACAAGGTAATCCTGACAGTCAACTTTTCCAGATGATTGAGATGCTTGAACCTTATAAGGACCTGATTATCGGTTCTCACATTGGGAATCACGAGTTCAGGATTTATAAGGAAACAGGCATTAATGTAATGAAGGTCATCTGCAAGATGCTGAAAATCCGCTACCTCGGTTACGCTATGAACCATGTCCTTCATGTTGGTTCTCAGCGTTACATTGTTTTCTCAACGCATGGATCAAGCGGTGCGACACTTCGTCACACCAAGATCAAGAAGGTTCTGGACATCTCGGCTTGGAACAAGTCCGACCTCTACCTGTACGGGCATGTTCACACGCTGGATATGAAGTCCGACGAGTATCGTGAGTATGATGCTCGCAACAAGGTGATGGTCACCAAGAAGCGTTACTTCGTCCTGACAGGAAGTTTCCTGAAATATGACGACAGCTATGCTGAAATGAAAAACTACCAGCCAGAACGGGTTGGGGTTGCCAACATCCATCTTGACGCAGACCGTAATGACATCCATGTCTCTATCTAAATCTATGGGGAGTTATCAAAGCCTGAGTTACCACTCAGAAACAGGTGGCTCCCCAACCACTTGCTTTTTCACTTGCCATCAGGATACCCTCCTCTGATGGTGAGTGTAAGAGTAAGAAAGGAGAAAAATGAAAAAGAAAAAAAGTATCTGGGATTATCTAAGACCCAGTAAAGTCGAGACGAGCACTTGTACAGCACCGTATAAATTTAATTACGGAGGGAAAAATGAAAAAGTGTCCAAAATGTCTCACAAGAATGTCAAAAAGGGGTAAAAAATATGTTTGCCCCGCCTGTCTTCATGTCGAAGTTTTGGCTAAATAAAACATTAGGTGTAATATTAACCCATAAATAGGAGGCTATTTGAAAAAAATTCTTTGTTTTATCACTTAAAAAGGAGTTAAAGATTAACAAGAACAAATGGTTGGTGATAATCGCAGTCATATTCGTCATAACGATACCAACTCTAGTAATTGCACAGTCAGTAACGAAAAGAACAAAAGAAGTTTCAAAGAAAGAGTACCTTAAAATAGGAAATGCACCGATTGTAAGCCCCGTTAGGTCTGAAAAGGTAGAACTTAGCACCCAGACAGAAAAAGTGGCTTATATCGCACCAGAACAGCCCACAGAGCAAATTACAACCACCCCGACAACCGAAAATGTCGACCCTAAACTTTTTATCTATTTTCACGAAAGTGGGAATGACCCAACCCGATGGAACGGGTCAGGATGTTTAGGTCTCGGTCAAGCGTGTCCAGCAAGTAAACTTTTAGCAGTCTGTCCTAATATGGATTATGCCTGCGAAGATGCTTGGTTTACCGAATATGCCGTAAATCGCTACGGGTCGTGGCAAGGAGCTTATAACTTCTGGCTACAAAATAATTGGTGGTAAGTGGACTTAAGTAATACCCTACCAATCACAATGTGGTTTCTATGCTTTCTGGCTGTTTACAAAATGTGCAAAAAAAAATAAAATACCCAGCTTTTGGGCTGGGGTGTGGAGAGGTTCTTTCCGATCCCTTTGGTTCCTCCTTTTGGGTCGCCTTTCTCCTCTCCACGCTTTAGTCCAAAAATTGCTATTGACAGAACATAATCTATGGGATTATGATATAAAAAAGGGGGAAGACAATTAGAAAACGCAGACCTTTGGGTAATGTCTGTATAAAAAACTTATCCACAACTTATGAGCAAGTAACAAATTGGGGCAATGTCGAGCCCTGACAACCCCGACTTGAACTTGCCTGTAAGCAAGAGTCGAAAGACTATTGGCGTAAAGCACGACTGTTTCTGAGTCTCAGTTCCTCGCCCCGAAAGGGGACTTTGCTGAGGCTCGGTAACTGTTCCGAGGAGCGTTTCAGTAGTGAGTAGAGAGTTTTCTATACATCTCCCCAACGCCCCCTTGTAGATATTCAAGGAGTAAAGGGCTTTATGAAACAAAAGGAGGAATATGCCAAGTTGGAACACGAGTAAAAACAGACCTGCCGACACTCGATGGTCAAAATACATTAGAACCGAAGCCAGAATGTGCCAATTTGGAATTACTTGCCAACCTAAAGAGAGATATAAAGAGGACGGATCCTTAGACATTAGCTATATGGATTGCGTCCATTTTTATGGTCGGAGAAAAGAAAGCACTCGGTTTGATTCTCAAAATACGCTTAGCGGATGCAAGGGGTGTCATAAATATTTACACAACCATCCGACCGAGCATAAAGAATTTATGAAAAAATTTCTTGGAAAAGATTTTGACCTTTTAACAATTCGTGCCAACACCCCTTTAGGTATGCCAAAAGAATTTCAAGACAATAACGTGATTTTATTTTGCAAACAAAAGGAGAAAGAATGAAAATTTTATTATATGGGGATGTTTACTGGGATGCTTCTGGCTACGCAAAGATACTGTCTGACCTTATTCCTGAGTTTTTAAAAGCAGGTCACGAGGTCAGGCAGGTTGGGCTTAACTACAACGGGGTCAGCAAGAGAGAAGAATTAATTCAAGTCTATCCTACGAGAGTTTGGGGAGTAAAAAGTCATTGGGCTCCAGAAGCCTTAGAAGTCGCTATCAAAGATTTCGAGCCAGAGATTGTTTTTACTATCGGAGATTACTTTGCATTACCTGAAATCGTTCAAGTCTTATCTGCTCCAACTAAAGTTTCTTTTAAATGGATTCACTACGGAGTAATGGACGGAGAACCCTTTAATAAAGATTTAATAAGTGCGACCTCTTGGTGTAATTATCATCTCTATCAAGCAGACTTTACCAAAAGAACAGTTGAAAATGCTATCCCAGGGATTAGAGGAAAAACCATTTACCCCGCCGTTAATAAGGAAGTCTTTCATCCTCTTGAAGAAAAAGAGAAAGAAGAATTAAGGAAAAATCTTCGAGTTGACGAAACCTTTAATGTCATCTTTGTGGGAAGAAATCAATACCGAAAAAACCTGCCAGCTCTTTTTACTGCTATTAAAAAAGTTCATAAAATAATCCCCAATATTAGGTTGATTCATCACTCCATCCCTACGGTTGACCCATCAGGAGCTCCCAATTCTTACGACCTAGAAACCATTATCCGAGAAATGGATATTGAGAAATTAGTCTCATATATTCCTGTAACTGAAGGTGGGATTCTGTCATTTGAAGTTGTTAACCAACTCTATAATCTAGGTGACCTTTTTGTCCTACCGACAATGGGCGAAGGCTTTGGTTTACCTTTAACAGAAGCAATGGCTTGCGGACTTCCTACAATCGGAACAGACTTCTCAGCGGTAACTGAGGTTATCGGAGACCGAGGTCTCTTAGCTAAGGTCGCTGAATATGTCTACGTTGAGGGCAACTTAAGACACGCTGTCGTTGATACAGATGACTTGGCTCAATGTATTTACAGATTAAGTGGTGACCAAGATTTAAGAAAAACCTGTATCGAGAAAGGTTTCAAATTTACTGATACCTTAACGCCAGATAAAGTCGCCAAAAGAATTTTAAATGTGTTTGAAGAAGTTGTTAAAAAAGATTATCAACCAAAGGCAGTCGAATGAGAGTCACAATTTCTCTTTTAACTTATGGTTCCCTCCCCTATACAAAACAATGTTTAAAAGCGTTAGTTCATAACACGCCCAAAATTTATAAGTTAGTCATTTTAGACAATAAGTCAAAAGACGATACGGCTGATTGGATAGTTAACGAATCCAACCTCCCTGACGGAACTGATTTTATGCCAAGTCCCAAGAATTTAGGCTATGGGGGTGGACATAATTTAGTTACTGAAAAAAAAGGAGATACCGAGTTTATGGTCTTTTTGAACAACGATACTATCCCGATGAAGGGTTGGCTTGAGCCTATGATAGAGGTTATGGATAAGTACCCTGACTGCGAAGTCGTGGGGAGTAAACTTATCTCACCCTTTCTAGGAGGTCTACAACACGCTGGGGTTAATTTCAAGGGAACCTTTCCCGTTCATCGATTCTTCAATTTCCCTGTCGATTTTCCCGATGCTAATATTTTAGAACAAGTTCCGGCTGTAACGGGTGCTTGTTTTATGGTTCGAACCAAGACTTTCAAAGAATTGAAGGGGTTTGACCCTCATTATTTTTGTGGGTGGGAAGATATCGATTATTGTTTAGAGATAAACAAAATGGGGAAAAAGGTTTTTTACCAACCGAAGTCAGTCCTCCATCACTACGAAGGTAGGAGTGAAGGCAGATTTGTAGCAGAGGATTCAAACAGAGAGTATTTTATGAAAAAGTGGTATAAAGATATAAGTAAATGGATAAAGGAGGAGAATGAAAAAGTTTAAAGTAAACTTTGGTCCAAAAGGTTCTAGCACTAACCGAAACTGTTATGAATGTGGTATAGAAGAATTTGACGAAAGTCGGTTCTATACCAAAAAAGACATTAAGGACATTGGAAACTTGGAAGTTGGTGAAACTTGGATAGACCCCGACAAAGACCTAACAGATATACATCATAAACAAAAATCAAATCTCCGTTGTAGGCGATTGGAATGACGAGATAGTACCCAACTACCCTTTTACAATAAAAGTCGATTGTAGGTGGTCTGTGGACTACCAGAAAGCAAATTAGAAGATACTTGTATAACATAAATAGGAGGATAAAAAATGTTAACATTGAAAGACCTAGAAAAAAGAAAGAATTTATATTTTTTTCCTGGAAACGAAAACGGTTTCTCAAAAGAAGCAGCAGAAAATATTTTATATTACAATAATTGGATGGAATATAAAATACCGATATCTCAAGTAACTTCTGAAGCTTTTGCAAGGATAATTCAAGAAATTGAAATATTAAAAACGAAAGGATAAACATGTTAAGCGTAATAATTCCAACATACCAAAGAGAGAGAAATCTACCCCTGACACTCACGGCTCTCAAGAATCAAACCAATAAAGATTTTGAGGTCATTGTCGTAGACGATGGCTCAACAGACAAAACAGCCGAGGTGGTTAAAGACTTTGATGTTAAGTATTTGTACTTAGGAGAGAATAAAGGCTATCGTCAATCTAGGGCTCGTAATGCGGGAGCGAAGATATCGACGGGGGATTTTCTTTTTCTTGATGCCGATGTTCTCTTGTTTCCAGATGCGATTGAACTTTTTAAAGAAGACTTAAAGAAAGAAAAAAATAGAGTTATCTGCGGTCGTTATGAGTGGGGGAATCCGATTGAAATCACAAAAGAAGATGTTGAAAAAAGATTTGATGATGTTGTAAATGAAAGACTTCCTTTTATTCAAGACGCTCAACCTCACGGGATGCAAGGAATCCCCGATATAAGAGATGCTATGTTTAATGATCTATCTCCTGAGACTCTTTGTTTCCAAGATGGTCATTACCTAGGAGCTTTCGGTGGAAACATTTTAGTCCCGAGAAAAATCTTTTATGAAATGGGGATTTATAACAAAGTTTATAATACAGAAAATAGTGAGTTTTGCGGATACGACCAACACTTTACTGCTCCGATAGAAGATGGCGATTTTGGGCTTACCCTAAGAGATGTTGGTTATCCTATTTCTTTCGATAACCGAATAAAAGGCTATCACGTTTGGCATCCTCGCAATATTTCAGAAATTCAAAGAGTAACAACCGAGCAAATTCCTTACTTAGATGAAAAGCATCACATCGATGTTGTTAAAAAGACACAACAAGTTTACCGAAGTTGGCTTAAAGATGAAAAGGAGTTAGAGCTATGATTTACATGGGCAAACATTCCTACTGTGCAAATGACGATATTCACTGTTATGAAAAGCTAGATTTAATCATTGGAAACTTTTGTAGTATCGCGGCTAGATTAAGAGTAGAAAGTGGTCTACATCCCTGTATTAGAAATCCCCAAGTAGTTTCGCAATATCCTTTTTATGAACAATGGAAAGTAAGTTATCCACCATCAATAGACGGAGATAATGTCATCATTGGAAACGATGTTTGGGTCGCAGGAAATGTCAGTATTTTAACAGGGGTAAAAGTGGGTGACGGAGCAATAATAGGCTGTAATTCTGTCGTCACCAAAGATGTTCCACCTTACGCTTTTGTCGCTGGTAATCCTGCAAGAATAAAAAGTTATCGTTTCTCTCCTGAAATTATTAAAAAGTTATTAGAAATAAAGTGGTGGGACTGGGACGATGAAAAGATAAGATTTGAGGTCATTGTCAATGAAGATTTTAACGATATTGACAAGTTTATAGAAAAGTGGGGAAAATGAAAACAAGTTTAATTTATCCAGTATTCGATAGGGGGATACTTTTAGAGAATAGCCTTAAACGCCTTCGCCTTCTCCCGACTCAACCCGATGAAATCATAGTTGTAGACGACGGTTCTGAAAAGGATGATATAAAATCAATCTGTGATAAATTCGGTTGCGATAAATACATAAGAATAGAAAATCCTCAGTATGATGCCTGTTCAAGACCAAAAAATGTCGGTCTAAAAAAAGCAAGTCACGAAGTCGTTATATACTCAGAGCCAGAAGTCATGTTTGTTTCTGATGTCATTGGACAAATAGGGGAATTGCTAGAAAAAAACTCAGATAAAATTATTTCCTGTGGAACAATGTTTTTTGAAAAAAGAAATTTTACATTAGACCATAATAAATCATTAGAAGAAACAATGGAAAATGCTCCCATAAAAGAATGGATACATGGGACAATAGATGTTCATGCTGACGACAGTTGCTTGACCAAATCAATTGGAATGATGGCATTATTTACTCTAGGAGCATATAAGAAAAACTTAATTTCTGTCGGTGGATGGGATGAGGATATGATGTTGGGAAATGGTGGTGGAGGATATGGGTTTGATGATACCGATTTATGTACAAGGTTACGAGTCAACGGGAATAACCAGTTGGTTGATGAAAATTTACAGGCACTACATCAATGGCATGACAGAGTTCCTTTTCCTCAAGCCGATGGGTGGAAAAGAAATGAAGAAATATTCAATTCTAAAAAAATAGATGGGGATATATCAAAAGAAAATGTTGTTTCAAATAAAAATAGAAAGTGGGGATTCATTGGCTAAGAATTGGAACTGCATAGATTGTAATAAGCTAATTTGGAACAGATATACCAGATGCCAATCCTGTGCAAAGACAGGAAAACTTAATAACCGTTTTGAAAATGGGCTGAAAGGAAAAGACAACCCCAATTGGCAAGGAGGAATATCCATGGATAAGCATACCTATAATTTTAAGAAAAAACTTTCACCAACAATTAGGAGAATTATGCCAAGATGTCAACAATGTTATACAGATAAAGATTTAGTTGTCCATCATATAGATTATAATAAAAGAAACGACCAAACTAATAATCTCATCACTCTTTGTCGTTCGTGCAATGCTAAGGTAAACTTTCATAAAGAAAATTATCGTCTATTATTAAGTTATAAGCGTGAAAAAGGAATGATAAAATTATGAACAACTTGAATTTAGGCTGTGGGAACGTCAAACAAAAGGACTGGGTCGGGATTGATATCAGAAACTTCCCCGAAGTTGACTATGTGATGAATGTTGGCAAAGAACCCCTGCCCTTTATGAATAATTCAGTAGATAAGATCCACGCTGACCATCTTTTTGAACACTTCTATCCAGAAGAGCTTTTCTTTTGTGTCGAAGAATGTTTTAGAGTTTTAAAACCAAAGGGACATCTCTTGGTTTCCGTTCCTAAGGGAAATTCTCCCGCTTTCTACATTCACCCAGACCATAAGATTCATTTTATGGAAGATACTTTCGCCTTCTTCCAAGTCCCAGCAGATGGGAAAGATATTTTGGGATACTTAAAGGGGTTTTGGCATATCACTATACTACAGGGGTCAAATCCTCACGCTTTTTCTGTTGAAATGTATCCAAACAAACCAAGAGGAAAGTATAAGTATAAAAAAATTAAATTATTAGGAGAACTATGAAAATCTTAGTTACTGGTGGGGCGGGATTTATCGGCACAAATATCTGTTTAAAAGCACTTGAGAAAGGTCACAAAGTAATCGCTTTTGACTCATTGATTAGAAAGGGTGTTGAAGATAATATCCTAGACGATAAGAATTACACTCTAATTAGGGGGGATGTCCGAAGCAAAGAAGATTTGAAAAGAATCGGAAAAATAGATGGCGTGTTTCACCTCGCCGCTAACCCTGGCATCCCGTGGTCTATCAATAATCCAATGTATGATTTCGAAGTAAACGCTGGGGGGACTTTGAATCTTTTAGAATTAGCCAGAGAAAGAAAAGTCCCTTTAATCTACGCTTCGACTAACAAGGTTTATTCAGATAAGGTAAATACTATACCTTTAGTAGAAGGAAAAACGAGATATTCATACAAAGACACTAAGGGCATAAAAGAAACCTTTCCCCTTGATGCCCAAGGAAGATTTTCTCACTCTCCTTACGGGTGTTCCAAGTTAGCAGGAGATATTTACTGCCAAGAATACTTTCACACCTTTGGCGTTCAGACCGTTGTGAATAGAATGTCCTGTATCTATGGTCAACATCAAATGGGTGTTTCCGACCAAGGTTGGGTTGCTTGGTTTATGATTGCCAAACTTTTAAATTTACCTCTTACTATTTACGGAGATGGCAAACAAGTTAGAGATTGTCTCTACGGAGAAGATGTCGCTGAACTTTACTTAATGGAATTGGAGAACATAAAAACACACGCAGGTCAAGTGTACAACATTGGTGGTGGACCAGAGAATACAATAAGCGTCAATGAACTTATAAGTTGGATAGATGAGTATGGTGGAAAGATGAAAAAGACCTATACAAAGTGGCGACCAGCTGACCATAAAGTTTACATTTCTGACATAACAAAAATTTCTAAGTATTGGAAACCCAAAACTTCTTTAGAATTAGGATTAACCGAAACCTTTGATTGGGTTGAAGCAAACATAGACTCCATTGAAAGGACTCTATGAACGCTGAATTAAATTCTTGGATTTGTCATAGCGAAGAAGAGAGAGAAAGGAAAGCCGAAAGAGAATTTTGTCGTTATCCTAAACTAATCGAAGAGATGGGTCTTTACTTAATCAGAACTGATAATAAGATAGTCCTAGATATCGGTTGTGGTCCAAGAGGGATTTTATCTTGTCTAGAGGCTAGACTTAAAATAGGCCTTGACCCTTTAATAGATGAGTATAAAAAGTATTATGATTTAACCTTTTTAGATGTCACGAAAAAAGGCGTGGGCGAAAAGATTCCTTTTACTAATGATTCATTTGACCTTGTGACTTCTGTTAATAGTTTAGACCACTGTTCAAATCCTATTAAAGTCGTTAACGAGATTCGCAGAGTCTTAAAACCTTCAGGATATTTTGGGGTTCACTTCTGTTTAGACCTAGCTAAGAACAATCCTCACCCCTCTCACTCACTCAATATAAGTAAAAAGAAATTTCACGATATGATTGATTCAGATTTTGAGACAGTTCACGAAAAAGAAGTAAAGTATGGTTGGGTCAAGCATCAAGGCAAGGTCGGTGAACCAGCCCTCGCTGGATTATTTAGATTGACCACCAAAGGAGCGTAATGGAAAAAGTCGTAATTGCTGGTGGTGCGGGATACCTAGGTTCACATTTAGCCGACAGGATTTGCGACCGATATGATGTTTATATTGTCGACAGCTTAGTTACGGGAAGATTAGAAAATATCAATCATTTACTAAGACTTAACCAAGTCAGATTTATACAAGATTCTATCGAGAATATTAACTACTTAAACTTAGGAAAAGTCGACAAGGTTTTTCACTTAGCCTCAATTGCTAGTCCAAAAGTCTACCAAGAACTTCCCCTAGAAACAGCGATGGCAAACTCAGCGGGGACTTTAGCCGTTCTTAACTTTGCCAAAAATAATGGAGCAAAAGTTTTATATACTTCTACAAGTGAAGTTTATGGCGACCCCCAGGTAAATCCTCAACCAGAAACCTACTATGGTTCAGTTAATTGTCACGGAATCCGTGCTTGTTATGATGAGTCTAAAAGATTTGGTGAAACCCTTTGTTTTATTTTTAAAGATTATGTCGACGTTAAAATAGTTCGTTTGTTCAATTCTTACGGTCCAAGGATGAACCCAGAAGATGGACGAGTCTTTACAACCTTTATTTCTCAAGCGTTACGGGGAGAGTCTCTAACCATATATCAGGGAGAACAAACCCGTTCTTTCTGTTATTCCTCAGATACCATTGATGGAATTTTGAAAGTAATGGAATTTGGAGATTCAAATCCTTATAATATTGGTAACCCAGATGAAAGAAAAATAATAGAAGTTGCCGAACTTGTCATCAAATTAACGGGCTCAAAGAGCAGATTAAGAATTTGCCCCTTACCCAAAGATGACCCCAAGAAAAGATGTCCAGATATCTCTCGAGTCAAGGAGCTGGGGTGGAATCCTAAAATAGATTTAGAAGAAGGTTTAAGTTTAATGATTAAGAAAGTGAAGGAGGAGTTATGTTTGACAGGAAAGTTGTAAAAGTAAAGACGGGTATCTATGGTTGTGGAATGGTAGGGGGAGCGATGAAGTATCTTTTCCCAGACTCTCTAGTTTATGACCTAGACCCAACAAGAGCAAATGCGACCAAGAAAGACCTGAACAAATGCGAAGTGGTTTTTATCTGCGTTCCCACTGATGGAACAGACGAAGGATACGATTATAATCCCCTTAGAGAAGCGATTGACTCACTAGACTCCCCAATCATCGTTATTAAGTCTACGGTTCAACCAGGGACCACTCAGTGGCTCCAGAAGATGACTAAGAGCGACCTTGTGTTCAGCCCTGAATTTTTAAGAGAAAAACATCGTTTTGAGGACATTGATAGGGAAACAAGAATTATTTTAGGAACAAATAGTAAATCTACTTTCGAACTTTTAAGAGATTTATATTTTGAATCTTATGACTCAGACAAAGTAGAAGTTCTACAAACAGAACCAATTATTGCCGAATTTGTTAAGTTGATAAATAATTCTTTCTTGGCGACTAAGGTTACTTTTTGTAACGAGGTTAAGAAAATAGTCAATAAACACGGGATAGACTATGAAGAAGTTCGTAAGTTATGGCTAACCGATAAACGAATCGGACGGAATCATACCATCGTTACAAAAGACGGTGGTTTTTCTGGTTATTGTTTGCCCAAAGATTTAAGGGCGATGATAAATACGGCTGAAAAATTAAGTTATGACGCTGAGTTTCTAAAGTCTGTCTGGGATGCAAACTGTGATTTTAGAAAAGAATACAAGGACAAAAAATATGTACGCTAGTCTCTGTGTTCTTAGCTATGAAAGATTGCCTTACTTAAAGAGGATGATGGAATCATTATTAGAAATTAAGGCTGGGGTTGAATATGAACTAATCGTTCACGATGATGGAAGCGACCCAGAAGTAAAGGACTATCTCTATACCCTTCTAAAGGAAGGAAAAATTTCTTATTTAATCCTAAATGGTGGAAAAAATAGAGGAATTGGAGAAGCTGTTAGAAATTGTTTTAAGGTAGCTTCAGGAGATTATCTTTTTAAACTAGATACTGACTTAGAATTTAAGGAAGGTTGGCTCAAAACAGCGGTGGATATTTTAGACAAACCAGATGTCGGATGTGTTTCACTTCTCAACTATAACAATTACAATCCAGAAGATGATAGATTCAAAACAAGAGAAGACAGGGGGGATTACTTAATAGTTAGTGATTTTATCTCTTGTTTATATGGAGTAAGGCGAGCAATCTATGAAAAAAACAAGGATAGTCTTGATACCGACGGATGGCACAAAACTATTGATAATTATCCATTTGAACCTTGGGATAAGGGAGAACAACTTGCTATCTCAAAAGAAGATATGATTACTAACTTTGGGTTTGGTCTTGGAAAAAGTATTTATGTTAAACAAAATGAAAAAGGAGAGATTGTTACGACAGAAACACACAAAGAACCTTTGATTTTTTAGGAGGAATATGAGAGGGATATTAGTCGCAGGTAAAAATACCAGACCACATGGCAGGTATATTGAAAATAAATATTTTATTAGAATCTATGATAAGCCGTTAATAATGTATCCATTTTTAACTCTAGTTAATATGGGGATTAAAGATATCTTAATAATCATAAGTTCTGATGGAGGGAGTATTATTAACTTACTCCAAGACGGTATCGAGTTTGGAGTTAATATAACTTACGCCTATCAAAAAGACCCACTTGGAATCGCTCATGCTATTGGAAAAGCTGAAGATTTTGCTCAAGGAGACGATATAGTGGTCGTACTAGGGGATAGTATTTTTACTAAAGATATTGAGATAAAAGCCCCTCCACACCTTTATCTATCCCATTCGGACTGTCCCAAAGATTTCGGGGCAGTTTGTTTTTATGGTGAGAATATTATGAAAATAGAAGAAAGATGCGAAAATCCCAAAAGTAAATTCGTAACTACGGGGATATATATTTATCCCAATAATGTTTTTAAAGTAATCAAAAAGTTAAAAGTATCTAAAAGAAATAAATTAGAAATATCAGACATAAACAATCATTACTTACCAAAAATGGCGTACACAATTCTTGATGATGGGGTTTGGTTTGATACCAACGACCCAGAGCAAGTGTATAACGCCATTTTTAAGGCAAGGTTAAATCACCTAGAAATAAAAGCTATTTCCCAGCGATAGCGAGACGAACAGCACCTAAGCCTAAAAAGCCGAGGATGATGTTTGCAGTTCCGATCCAACTAGCGTCAATGTATCCAAGGGATACAAGACCGTTGAGGATAACCGCAACAACTACAATGATATAAGTTTTGTAGTTTTTCAATAGAAGTTTTTTCATTACTTCTCCTTTCTAAATAAATTAATAAACCATTCAAATATATGAACAATCAGTGCCTGTATTTTTTGTAACTCAGTCGGCGGTTCTATTGGTACTGGCTTTGGTGGGACTTCTTCTAAGTCTGGTTCTTCTACAACAGGTATTTCAACTGGTGGTATAACAATCGGTGGGATTGGGTCAGGTATTGGTGCTACTGGTGGAGCTGGGTGTAAAGGTCTGTTCTCTCTGAACCCGTAGTGCATCCAATGAGAAACTGGGTCAACCCCTGCTTGAGCAACATCTGGGTTAGCGGCTAGATAATCAGCTGAACTCCAACCTGATGGATAGTCTAAAGCCATATTGGGTCTAAACCAACCCACCACACCGTTGTAATCGTGTTCACACACTTTTGAAGGCTCTGTATTATAAGCAAGTCCTTGTGGCCAGTTCTGGTCTAAACTAACGAACGTATTCACATTCCCTGTAACACAAATAGCCACGTGTCCATAGGTCCAGGCGTTCCAAATAACTATATCCCCTCGTTGAGGGCAATTAGACGGGTCGTTGCCTATCTTATAACACCAATCTAAATCTAAGTTCCAAAAGTCTTTAGCTCCTACTACCCAAGGGACATTCCCTTGTAGGACTAATTGTATATATGAGTCGGCTAAATCGACACACTGAAATCCGTAGTATCCATCCCAGTCCACCCCGTACCCGCCAACCTTATCAAACCATTCCTGGATCGTCAATTTACGCCTCCTTTATATTAAACATTACTCGGTCTTTCATTTCTTCTTGCTTCCCATCACTTGCCGCACTTGTTGGTTTATAATATCCAACAATTCTTTTATACACCTCACAAGGTGTTCTTAACTTTTCTAATTCTAATTGAGTCATCTGTAACCTATCCATTTCTCATAACAACCTTCGCAAAGTAAAGATTTCATTTCTTTTTCCTTGACGCAACTATCACAAAGTTCTATTGGTTCGTTATGGTGAACCCCATCTCGTGTATAAAACTCTGTCGTGTCCTTGTCCTCTTTACACAGTGAGCAAATCATAATAATCCCCTCTTAA
>CAIJKW010000040.1 GCA_903821355.1 uncultured bacterium
AGCAAACCAGTCAAATACACCTTTGGGGAAAATGAGTTCTAAAATCTTTTGTTGGATTTCCATGTGGTAAGAATCGTTAATTATTTAGCAATTCTTATCATATCTCATTTTAGCTCAGAACCCTATATTGCGTATGACCCGAAATTTCTTATCTCGAACACCTCGGACAACAGTCCGAAAGTTTTTAAGTTTTGCATTAAAAGACTCTGCTGAAGCGTTGGTACTTCGGTTGGTAAAATAGTTCAGTATGGTCTTTTTATGCAAACGAATGGACTCGGCGGCGACGGTAAATGAATCAATATTTTTCTCTTCAACCTTTTGAAACCACTTGTTGAAATTCTCTTCACCTTCTTCAATTGAGTGGCTATTCTCGTAACAATTCCTAAACATCATCGAAAGATCATAGGCACTTTTTAGATCCGGGAATTCTTGGAAAAGTACCTTGGCTCTTTTTTGTTGTTGCTCGTGCCACTTGCTTTGAGATTTAAATAACAGATAACGGCTTCTGGCCAGGAGTTGTTTTTTGGTATCTCCGTTTTCAAATACTTCAGGATAATATCTTTTGCCCTCTTTTTTGGCTAATTTGATTTGTTCATTTTCTTCGCGGAGAGCTTCTTTTCGAAAGGCTATTCTGATTTCTTGGGTCGCTTCACTGACGAGCTGTTGAACATGAAATCTGTCGGTGACCGGTGTCGCATTTGGAAAAGAGTAGCGGACAATGTTGTTCATTGTCTCGGCCATATCCAGAGTAATTTCTTCTACTTTGGCTCTGTCAATTTCCGGTATTTTGGCTAAAACTTGTGCCACATCTTTTGATCTTGTGCCTTGAACCATGGCTACCAGAGCTTTCTTTTTGCCGTGAAATTCTTTGTTGGTTAGAACAGTGTAGAGCTCTCCGTTAGTGATTGCGACTTCATCTAAACTGAGTTGGCTGCCGATATTTTCCGAAAAGATGACCCATTCCTCAGCATGCTCTTTTTGATCCCAATCTTTAAATCCGGATAAGTGATCTTTGTATTGTTTTTCAAATTCTTTGGCTGGGATCCTTTGAGACTTTGCGATAGAAGCCAGCGAGGATGGTTCCTCTTCCGCCATCAGCTTTTAAAAAATCTGCAAATTCTTTTTCAAGTTGAGTCCCGGGAAAAGATAAAGTGATCTCTCTTTTGAGATATTCTTTTTGTCCTTCAATCTTCCAATATCTTCTTCTGAAGGTTAGCAGAGTTCGTTTGCCTCTGATGGGAAAATCAGTAATGGTGATGTCATGAAATTTTCTAGCCATGACTTTTTGGTTTTCTGTAATTGGAGGGTCATCCTTTTCTTCCAGAGTTATCCGAATATCATCAGAGTCGACAGTGCCGTCAACCAAAGCAAACCAGTCAAATACACCTTTGGGGAAAATGAGTTCTAAAATCTTTTGTTGGATTTCCATGTGGTAAGAATCGTTAATTATTTAGCAATTCTTATCATATCTCATTTTAGCTCAGAACCCTATATTGCGTATGACCCG
>CAIJKW010000041.1 GCA_903821355.1 uncultured bacterium
AGAACGTGACGTCTTATTTTTTATGTCTTGACTTGCTCTTTTTGCCATAGGTACGCAGTATACACTAAAAAACTTAAAAAGGAATACAGCAGGTCTGAGACTTACATTACAGTCCTACATATACTTTTCCTTCTCCGCTTCGGAAAAATGCTCAAGCGCGTAGCGTAGCATGGTTCGTGGCATGGTTTTATGGTGTTGCTTGAGGAATTTTATCTCAATGTCACGACCACACCTCTTCCCCACTTCACGCAACATCCAGCCGACAGCCTTGTGGATAAGATCATGTTTATCTTTCAAAAGAATTTTGGCTATACGAAAAGTCTCTTTATGTTGACCCTCCACGATAAAGGCACCAGTTGCGATAATGGCTATGCGCCTTTCCCAAAGTGAGTCAGAGCTAGCCAATCTGGTTAAGGTCTTGTCGTTTATATCTGCAAAGAATTTATTGAATATAGCGTGGCCTAGAATTTTATTTGCGCTAAGATCTATCAAATCCCAATTATTTATCCACTTGGTATTGGACAAATAAATATCGACAATCTTTTTGCGCTCCAGAAGAGTGTCATGAGAATATCTCTGGATAAGGATAAACAAAGCGGCCATTCTAAACTCATGCTCTTTTGAATGAAGGAGTTTTATCGTGTCTGCAAGCGACAAATCACAATATTTCTTTGCAATCATGCGTTCATCTGGAACAACAACTCCGATAAATACATCTCCTTCACCATATTGACCCGGCCCAGTTTTGAAAAAACCAGCTAAGAGTTTAGCCTTTCCTTTGTTTGAAAGCTTAGTTAAATCACTTTTTAAGGCTTTAAGACTATTCATTATTCTATGCTAACATACCCCCATGAAAGACACGAAAAAACAAATTTGGGACGTGGCAGTGATTGGCGGCGGCCCCGCAGGAATGATGGCCGCAGGACGGGCGGCAGAGCTTGGTGCCAGCGTCATTCTAATCGAAAAAAACTCAAATCTAGGCAAGAAACTACTCCTCACTGGTGGAGGGCGATGCAACGTCACCAACGCTGAATTTGATACACGAAAACTTCTAGAAAAGTTCAAGGGTAATGGAAAATTCCTCTTCTCAACTTTCGCTCAGTATGGAGTAAGAGAAAGTTTACATTTCTTCAATTCCAGAAATATGGCCACAAAAGTAGAAGCCGAAAATAGAGTCTTCCCTGTTAGTGATTCTTCTAAATCAGTTTTGGATGTCCTTGTTGCTTACATAAAAGAAGGTAAAGTTACTGTGCTTTCCAATTCGCCGGTTGCAGAAATATTGGAAAAAAAACCGACACACAAAATAAATTCTATAATTCTTAAAAATGGTCAAGAAATCTTCGCTAAGTCTTTCGTGGTGGCGACTGGTGGCAAGGCTTATCCAGAAACCGGTTCTACAGGTGACGGTTTCGTATGGCTCTCAAAATTGGGACATACCATAGTTAAGCCAGATTCTTCACTAGTTCCAGTGATCATAAAGGAAGCTTGGATAAAATCTCTGCAAGGTGTGACCCTGTCAGACGTAAAAATTAGTCTTGTCCAGAATGGTAAAAAACAAGAGACAAAAAAAGGCAAAATTCTATTTACACATTTCGGAGTAAGTGGTCCAACAATTTTGAATATGAGTAAAAAAGTAAATGAACTGCTTTCCTATGGTGACTTATGTTTATCACTCGATATCATGCCCAAATTCAATTTTTCTTCACTAAATACAGAACTTCAGAACCTTATCAAGAAGAACACCAACAAAAAAATCAAAAACGCTCTCTGTGATCTAATTCCTTCAGCTTTGGTACCCATTGTCTTGGATCTAGCAAATATAAACCCAGACACTTTTGCGAACAGTGTGAAGAGAGAAGAGCGTGTTGCTCTCATGAAAATACTGAAAGACATCCCCATGAAAGTTGGTGGTTTACTTGGTCTAGAAAATTCCATCGTATCATCCGGTGGTGTAGATCTAAAAGAGGTTGATTTCAAAACGATGCGATCACAATTGTTTTCAAATCTTTATTTCGTTGGTGACATACTAAATATCGACCGACCATCTGGCGGTTATAGCCTACAGCTCTGCTGGACCACAGGTTTTGTGGCCGGATCAAACGCGGTAAAATAATTTATTTCTTCTTGGCGGCTGCTTTCTTTACTTTAGCAGGTTTCTTGGCTTCAACTGGAGCTTCAGCATTTACTTCCACTGTCTCAATCTTCTTAGAACCAGAACTTGTACTAGAAAGCTTTTCTATCAAAGTATCCAACTTGGTACTTATAGCATTCAACTGCTTTTTGAGATCAGCG
>CAIJKW010000042.1 GCA_903821355.1 uncultured bacterium
GGAAGCTGAGGATCATATAAATAATAAATGGAGAAAATCTCTAAACTATCTGAGCGCTATTGAAAATTCAATCAAGCATGGTACATTAAAGGAGAAGAATTAATAATTAATCTAGAGTTGCATTTGAGGGAGGAATTTACCTGTTTATAGAGCGAATGCTTATACCATAAAAACTTATATCCTAAGCCCCACCAGTCAAGGGCGACCGAGACGGTTCGAATCCTTTTGCGTCAGCAATAAAGCATAAATATTAATATATGATTTTCAGTATTTCTTTAATACATTGGTTGGTAATCATTAGTTCCATCATGAGTATTGGTGGTTCAGTTGTATATATTCGAGATACAGTTTTGGGTAAGGCAAAGCCAAATAGAATAACGTGGTTTCTGTGGGCTCTTGCTCCATTGATTGGTACCGGTGCCGCCATCACAGCTCATGCCGATCTATGGGCCACAGTTCGTGTCTTTCTTGCGGGCTTCATGCCACTGATTGTCTTTGTTTTTTCTTTTTTCAATAAACATAGTTATTGGAAATTGACCAAGTTTGATTATTTGTGCGGAATATTTTCGCTCATCGCAATAATACTTTGGCTTATTATCGATGTTCCTCGAATAGCAATATTGTTCGCCGTTATAGGCGATGGATTTGCTGCGTTGCCGACCTTAATAAAAGGATGGAAATATCCAGAGACCGAGTCTGGCCTTACATTTGTTCTTGGATTTATTGGTGTGTTGCTTGTATTACCATCCATACCCGTATGGAATATCGAGAATTCAGCCTTCCAAATCTATCTGCTCATTGTAAACTTTTTCTTAGTCGTATCCATTTATAGGAAAAAGTTATTTAAGCCAAAAGTCACAATTTAGGTAATCGATGATATAGAAACCGGTCTGGATTTTCAGGCTGTGTCGAAATACCTCGAAATGGTATAATTAACCCACCATGGAAAATCCTTTATCGCACAATTCAATCGAAACAAATATCGATCAAAAACTAGACGAGGTCAAACTAAGAGCGCTCCAGATGAATGTCGTTAAGGGAATATTGAACGAGATAGAATTAATCCTTAAAAGGCAAGAAGCGAAGGAGTCTAATCAAAATGATACAGATTATCTTCAGGATTTGAGAAAAGCACTCGATGAGAGCAGCATCATTGTCCAAAGTTTGCCAGAATTTAGAATGTTAATAAGCAAGACGATAGGCAAAATTGATGCAAATAATATTGAGCACGTGGTCGCACATGAAAATGCGCATGCAAACATTGTTCAAAGTGAAGGTGCACATTTTCTTGGCTATCGCTTGCTGGTCGTAAAGGATGATGCAAGCGATTCTTTTTTATATCGACCGGGAGTGATATATGATATTCCCAAAGATTGGGATGTGGAGAGAAGACAAAAAGCATACATCAACATCCTCAGTGCACCCAAGGATTATGGGGACAGACTTTCACGTAGCGATCAAGAAAGATTAGATAGATTGAATAAGTAATCTTTCTAGTAATAAAAATCTCGCCTCCCCATGACGGGGAGGCGGTTGTTGATGGTTGAATGATTGAGTTGACGTCGTCACTTAGGCGAACGCCAGTTTTTTCCGCCGCGGTAGTTTTTTTGGCGACGGGGGTTGAGCGGTTTGCATTTTTTGCAGGCCATGGTTGTTGGTTTCGGTTGGGGTTGAACCCGTCCTTGATCCACGCAAATGAGTGGGGGACAGGTATATAAAACCTTAACAAAAAGTTTTATATATCTATCCTCCATCTCGTATCCAAAGAACTTCTTGATAAAAGTATATCAATGCTGTGTGATTGGTCAATTAATAAATAAAAAATGGACAACAAAATGCTTTGTTGATAATCCCCACCTTTGTGCTACATTATTAGCGGACACTCCCGTCCTCCTAAAACAACCAGATCTCCCAAGATCAACAACCATTAGAACCTTGTAACAATGAATAAACCAGACCAATACACCCAAGCGGGTGTTAACGTTCCACTCGGCGATTTGTTCAGCGCCTATTGCGGGGAGATAAACCGCGGTTCGTACTTCAACTCGCAATTTGTCCAGATCAGAGACTTTTCAGAGGGCCACTTTCGCGGACCTCGTGGGTTTTCTTTTCACGGCCTTCCTAAAGGTACCATCATGACTGCTGGGGCAGACGGAAACGGCACCAAAACTATCATCACCTCTGCTGCCGGTACTCATTTTGATTCTGCCGCCGACTTCTTGGCTATGACCGGCGGAGACATGACTCGTTATGGATCCATGGGACTCATCGTCATCAACGATCTTAACGTGGCTTCCCTCGGGAAAGACAAGAATGGCCCAACCTTCAATGCAGCCAAAAAGCTCATCGACGGCATGGGTGTGTCCTGCAAGTCTGAAAACCTAGTATCGTTTACTGGCGAGACCGCGGAGATGAATGTTTCTATCAGCTCCGAAGATCAAAACTCTGTGCTCAAATATATCTGGGCCGCCGTGATGATTGGAGTTATGAATCCCTTCAAGCTTATCAGGGGCGATAAAATCAAACCCGGAGACAGCGTCATTCTTTTGAGGGATGTGGTCCGTGCAAACGGAATCAGCCTTCTTCGTCGTGGTCTTCGTCACCGTTATGGTGATGATTGGTATTCAAACCCGTCGTCTGAAGCTCGTGCAGCGGTTTTGGAGGCGGCGACGCCTTCTGCCCTCTACGACAAGTTTTTGGCACGAATGAATGGCTGGACAACTGACGACTTCCGGCCGATAGTCAAAGCCCACGGTATTGCCAATTTGAGCGGAGGAGGTATTACGTCAAAGTTCGGCGTTGATCTTCTCTTCAAGATGGGTTTCTCAGCCAAGTTGGGTAATCTTTGGCCGCCCCCCAAGGTTATGAAGGATTGCGCTAGCGATCTGGAAATTGCCGACAAGGATTGTTACAAATACTGGGGCTGTGGGTCTGGTACCGCTGTTATCGTTGATGAGGAAGATGTACAGCTGTTCATTTCCGAAGCGAAAGCAAATGGGATTGATGCGGCGGACGCCGGCTATGTTTGCGAAACACCTGCGGGGTGTGCTCCATCCATCACTCTCGCCTCCGGTTTTTCTGGCAACAAAATCACTTTGGATGGGAACGAGTAATCCATCCACGTAGTATCAAACGCTCCGACGGGCAATCCCCGTCGGAGCGTTCTCTCGTATAATTATTAAGTTAGTTATGGTGTATAATAGCTGTATGACAACATCAAAAAAAATCACTCTAACTATTCTAATTATCGCAATATTATTGGCGGTAATTATTGGAATTTACAAATACAGCGGAGGTAACGGTGGGGAACAAAATACGCAGAACCCACAAATTAAAGCACTTGATGGAACTTACAAAATCAACGGAGAGGAGGTAACTCTCAAGAATGGGGAATCAAGTGTGGAGGCGGCACCGGGGTCGGCTTCAAAAATCGTAACAAAATATTTTGGCAATGATTTAAAGGGAGATTTTGATGGCGATGGAACTGAGGACACGGCTTTTCTTGTAACACAAAATAGTGGCGGGTCAGGTACGTTTTATTATGTGGTGGCTCAGTTAAATAAAAAGACCGGCAAGGTTGGCGTGGACGGTGTTCTTTTGGGCGATAGAATCTCTCCGCAATCCACGTCTTTGGGTAAAAATAATACTATAGTTGTAAATTATGCAGATAGGAATCCTAATGAAAGTTTTGCCATAGCTCCTTCTGCCGGAAAATCTATTGTGTTAAAAGTTGACGATACTAATTTTAGTCCCGCAACAGGTGGTTCATCTGGCTCTTCATCTCAATTTGGAGAAGTCGTTCAAAATTTTGAAGGCGAAGCAAATCCATCGATAATGAATCTTAGTATGAAAACCTGGGTATGGTTAAATACGACATATAGCAATGATAAGGGTGTCACGCCTAAAGTTCCAGGCAGATTCACCTTAACTCTTAAATCTGATAGAACTTTTTCTGCAACAACAGACTGCAACAGTCTTGGAGGAAATTATTCTGCAAGTGGTAACAAAATATCTTTTTCTAATATGGTTTCTACTCTTATGGCATGCGAAGGATCTCAAGAGTCTGATTTTTCAAAGATGTTAAGCGAGACTCAAAGTTTTCTATTCACATCAAATGGGGAGCTGGTTTTGGAGTTGAAGTTTGATAGTGGATCTGTGGTTTTTAAATAGAGTAAAAAGGCCTCTCAGCGGCCTATCAGCAACATATTAACTGCCTATCGCAAAACATAATTATATAAGTTGCTGTATTAGTGTATAATATTCCAATGACCAACGAACCAATAGGAATAGTAGAAAAAAAACCAGAGAAAAGAGAAGACCATCATTTAATAAGTCCAACAGCAAAGTTAGTCGCACACCTTAGAGCGGAAACTGATATTCCATACTCAAAAGAGATTGATCAATTATGTGAAGCTGGAAAAACTACAGAAGAACTTTTTGGAAAAAGAGAGGCACTTAGTTGGATGTCAGCGATGCTTGAACTTCGTTATAAATCTTTATCAGAACTTCTTAAGAGAGAGATGGCAGAGAAGGGAATTAAACAGGTTTTAGAACTTGCCTGCGGAGTACAGCCAAGAGGTCTTTTGGAATCTTCCAATCCTGATATAACATACATTGAAACTGATTTACCAGACATGGCTATGGAGAAAAAGTCTTTGGTCCAAGATTTGGAGCCTGGAGCCTTAGAAAGAGAAAACTATTCTATTGCTGAATTAAATGTTTTAGACTTAAAGCAGTTCAATCAAGTTGTATCAAAATTTGATTCTGGAAGTGTCGCAATTATTAATGAAGGTTTGTTGCCGTATCTTTCTATAGATGAAAAACATACTCTCGCAGAAAATATTCACAATATTTTATCTGAAAAAGGTGGGGTGTGGATTACTCCTGACATTTCAAACTCTGCAAGGATGAGAGTTATGATTAGTGCTTTTCCTGGAGCTGAAGAAGCTGTGGGAAGATTAAATTCTGCTGTGGGTAGAAATATTCGTGAAAATAGTATTGGCGATAAAGAAACTACGCTTAAATTTTATAGAGATCTTGGTTTTAAAATCACTGAGTATACTCAAAGAGAATTTGTGCCACATATTGGATCTCTGGATTTGGTTGTTGACGATGAAGCTCGTGCTACCGCAGAGTCAGTTCTCAGCGAGTCTGGTATATGGGTTCTTGAGGTGGAGGCAAAACAATAGGTGGTTTTGGGGTTTATTGATATAATTATGGGGTAATAGGAATTTCGTCATTATTAACATAATTTAAAAACATGGAAACATCTATAATAATCGCTCAAATATTAGGAATTACCTTTACCGTTTTGGGCTTATCGCTTTTTATCAATAAAAAGATATCCACATCTCTACTTGAGGATGCAACTAAAAACGCATCTATTATGTGGTTATTTGGTTTTGTTTCTTTGATGATGGGTGCGGTGATTGTCGTATTTAATAATATCTGGAATCCTGGCTTAGAATTATTTATTACGATTCTTGGCTGGCTGGCACTACTTAAAGGAATTGCTATTCTTGTTTTTCCAAACTCACTTTCTTCGTTTTATAAAAGATATAACAAGAGTGACATGCTAGCCTTTGCTGGAGTCATTGTTTTGATTCTAGGTTTGATTTTGCTTTATAATGGGTTTATGTAGCATTAAGTTTCGTTCATGTTTATGAAATGTTTATTAATCTAAAACTAATTAATTATGGAACCTACTAAAAAAATGGGAATTGGATTTGGGGTTATGGTTTTAAAAGATGGCAAAGTTTTACTTGGACAGCGTCATGTTGATCCAATAAAAGCCAGCAGTGAACTTCACGGTGAAGGAACTTGGACAATGCCTGGAGGCAAACTTCATTTTGGTGAGAGTTTTGAAGAGGGTGCGAAGCGGGAAGTGATGGAAGAAACTGGAGTGGAGATTGAGATGAAAGATTTGGAAGTTATAAGTCTGACCAATGACATTGTTCCCGATGCTCACTTTGTAACGGTCGGAATGATTTTGAAAGAATATCCTGAAGAGCCAAGAGTTATGGAGCCTGATGAAATCACACAGTGGAAGTGGTTTTCTCTAGACCAGCTACCTTCGCCAATCTTTCCACCAAGTCAGAAGATTTTGAATAATTATGCGGAAGGGAAGATTTATAAGAACTAGCCCTACACAATAGGGAGGTGGTAAAAAAGAGATGTGCATAACCACATCTTTTTTTGTTGAAAATAATAAGGGTTTTGCTAGAATAATTAGTGGAGCACATTCAACTGGCATTGTTGCTCTCTGCCCGCAGTGCATAAACTACTGCTCGCTTAGATCCACCGAAGGAGACCACAAAGACATGAAGAAAAACAATACCACCAAGGCGATCAAGAACGCGAGCATCCGCTAGACCTAAGTAGGCCAAGCGTATGCGATTTCTGTCCCGTCCGTGACCCCGCATTGCGATTTGTCGCCATGCACAAAAGGGTCACGTGGCGGGCATTTTTTATGTTAGAATAAAGATACATGTTTAATACTCTTAAAACCAAAACGTTCGGCCGTTACTTTTTGTATATAATCGTACTTCTAATTATCTTTCTTGCGGGCGTTTTCTTCTATAATAATTTTCAAAAAAATACAAAGTTGGGAATAGCTGATACTGGTCAATTATCAGCAAACATTCAAGAGACAGTAAAAATTCCAACAATCAAAAAAGTCACACTTCTTGCTGTTGGTGACATCATGATGCATCAAGCTCAACTTGATGCTACATATAATAAAAAAACTAACAGCTATGATTTTTCTTCATTTTTTAAAAATATAAATTCATATTTAAAAGGTGGCGATATTGTTTACGCTAACTTAGAAACTCCTGTCGCTGGTAGTGCACTAAAATATTCTGGATATCCAAAGTTTAATGCTCCAACAGAAATTCTTGCAGAGCTCAAAAACAATTATTTTACCCATGTTTCTTTGGCAAATAATCATGCTCTTGATAGGGGAGCTGTAGGGCTTGCTAATACAATTAAAAATGTGGAAGATGCAGGGCTTGTTGGTTTTGGGGCAAGGGTGGGATCAAGTACTAGCCCCAGTAACGGATCAAGTACTGGATCAAGCGCTGAATCGATCGCAAATTATCAGATTACAGAAAAGAACGGATTAAAACTTGGATTTCTTTCTTACACTTACGATACGAACGGCCTAACTCTACCTAAAAGCAAAGCGGGGATGCTCTCATATATAAATAAGGAACAAATCGTAAAAGATATCAGAGATTTGAAAATTCAGAATGTCGATGCAACCATAGTGGCACTGCATTTTGGTATCGAATATAAATTGCAGGAAAACGCATCTCAAAGAGAACTTGCAAAGCTTGCGTGTGATAGTGGTGCAGATATTATTCTTGGTGATCATCCTCACGTACTTGAACCGATTACATTTTTGCAAGATTCAAATGGAAGGAAATGTCTGGTCATATATTCTTTGGGTAATTTCATATCGGGGATGACTAATCCATATACTGACTTAGGTGGAATTTTAAAGGTTGAAATTACAAAAACTGAAAGTGGGGGAGTAGAGTCAGGCGGTGTCGCTTCGAAAGAACTTGCCAGTAGCACAATATCTATGAAGCCGGACTTTTTAGCAACCTGGGTTAAGAGAGGGACAAACATGGATGGTTCAAAATACTACACTGTCTTACCACTAGAAGCTGACAAAATTCCGGCTGAGATTAATGTTACCAGCGCTGAACAAAAACGCCTTGAGATGTACAGAGATTTTGTTGAGACAAAGATCAAGGCGAATGTGCGCGGGGTTGATTTATAATAAATAAAGTGATATTTTATTTTGGTATAGCTAGGGAAGGAATAACTCCAACCCCCATTTCACAATCCAACCAATCAACCAACAATCATGAAAAATCCGTTTGTCAGACCACCTAGTGTCCGTCTGCCTGAATCCGATGGGAAGAAAACACTCAGATCTACCTTTGGTAAGGGCCTTTATCTTGGCGAAGGGTGCGAGCATCTGGGTGACTACATAAGCCCTTCAGCTCCGCCGGTGGAGGAATTCATTGGCGAGCTGGTACAGACTAGCACCTCCAAGCAGATCTTCAATGGGTTTGGTTTTGAGCTAAATAAACTCTCACATACCCCAGCACAACTCTGTGACTTAGCAGTGTTATTATGTAAAAACACCACAGCTCACTTGTCCTCATAGAGGTGGATAGCAATTTCTTCGTTGCGGACGTGAACGTCGACGGCAATGGGTCTCTCGATGTCGGCGTGGACAAGATTGCGCACGGCGACGTCTGGTGCGCAGGCAATCGGCATCGTGTCGTGGTACCGCGACTGGACACTTTGCCCGCTTGGGTCTTTTGATTCTTCGGCTCTTAGCCCCTCTGACCTTTTCCAAATCAACTTTTGGCAGGTCGGAGGGCTAATTTTGTTAGGATATTTTATTGGAGTTATCACTTGGGTTGAAAAAAAAGGGGGGTAGATAGGGTGTATAGATAAAAACTCTCAGCAAAATAGCCTGAAATTTGCTATAATTATGGCTCTTATGAGTCAAACCTCTAAAAAATCCAACGCTTCCGCTTTGAGCGGCAAAAAACCTAGCCTTTTTGGACTTCTTAAGCCGTACTCTTTTTTTATTGCTGGTTTGGTAATTTTGACTGTTATTGCCAACGGCTTAAACCTTGTCGTTCCAAAAATTATTGCAAGCGCCATCGATACTTATACAGGTGGTAATTTTTCATTGAGCACAATTGCGGTAGAGTTTTTGATTGTTGCAGTCGCGATTTTCATTTTTACATACCTCCAAAATATTTTTCAAACTTATGCATCGGAGCGAGTCGCAAAAGATCTAAGGACAGAGCTGACGGCAAAGATTTCAAAACAAGATTATTCCTACATTCAAAAAGTTACTCCATCAAAACTTTTAACTAATCTAACATCAGACGTCGATGCCGTAAAAATGTTTGTGTCGATGGCTGTTGTGATGATTATTTCATCGGCGATTTTGATAATTGGCGCAAGCGTTCTTCTTATATTGATAAATTGGCAACTCGCTTTGGCTGTTCTTGCAGTTGTACCAGTTATCGGCATCATTTTCTATTTTGTATTTTCCAGAGTTAGAAAATTATTTAAAAGATCTCAAGAGGCGATTGATGCTTTAAATAATGTTATTAATGAAAGTATATTAGGGTCATCTTTGATTAGACTTTTGAATTCACAACAATATGAGTATCAAAAGTTTTTGGTAGCCAACACTGAATCAAAAGATATTGGTATGAAAATTCTTGGGCTATTTGCTGGTCTTATGCCGGTCATTACATTTTTCACCAACATCGCAACGCTAATCATTCTTTCTCTTGGCGGACATTTTGTTATTGCGGGAACAATGACACTTGGTAGCTTTAGCGCCTTCAACAATTATCTCGCGATGCTTATTTTTCCGATAATTATTCTTGGATTTATGAGCAATGTAATTGCGCAGGCGAGTGCATCGTATTCTCGTATTGTGGAAGTCTTGGATGCGCCAGATAAAAAAGATGAAGGGGTGATTGATGCAAGAATCCGCGGAGATGTTGATATTAAAAATATTTCCATGACACTTGGACAAAAAGAAATTCTTAGAGATGTTTCTTTTAATGTGGCAGCGGGAACAAAAACCGCAATCATTGGCCCAACGGCAGCGGGGAAGACGCAACTACTTTATATTTTGATCGGACTTCTTAATCCAACTTCAGGCGTTATTCAGTACGATGAAAAAGACATTGATTTATACAGCAAAAAGGCATTGCATGAACAGGTCGGTTTCGTTTTTCAAGATAGCATTATGTTCAATTTGAGCGTGCGTGAAAATATCGCGTTTAGTAACATCGTAAAAAATGAAGATATTGAAAAAGCGATTCAAACGGCGGAACTTAATGACTTTGTTGATGCGCTTCCAAAGGGATTGGACACAATTGTTTCAGAACGCGGAACGAGTCTCTCTGGTGGTCAGAAACAACGTATCATGCTCGCTCGTGCACTAGCGCTTAATCCAAAAGTTTTGCTTTTGGACGATTTTACAGCGCGAGTTGATACAAGCACAGAGAAAAAGATTTTGGATAATGTCGCTAAGAATTACCCAGGGATAACTTTGATATCGGTGACACAAAAGATTGCATCGGTAGAAAATTATGATCAGATTATTCTTTTGATGGAAGGCGAAGTGCTTGCAAAAGGCGTCCATGATGACTTGATGAAAACTTCACCTGAATATGTGCAGATCTATAATTCGCAATTAAGTACAACAAATTATGAAATACCAGCTTAATCAAAATAAAAAAGAAGAGCGCAAGGTTAGCATTTTGATGGCGCTAAAAAAACTGATTCCTTATATTAAAGGCGAGGAGCGTGATTTGATTATTGCCTGCATCGCTACGGTCTTTACCTCTGCTGCATCACTGGTAGCACCTCTCATGATTGGATATACAATAGACAACTTTATTCAGAAAGGTGATTTTGGAAACGTCCTAATGTTTTCAGGTTATTTGTTTTTGATTTATCTTGTTGGACTTTTTGCGAGTTACACTCAAACAATAAGAATGGGAGGTGTTGGAAGAAAGGTCTTGTTTAATTTAAGAAACGCGATTTTTAATAAAGTTCAAGAATTGCCAGTTGCATTTTTTAATCAAAATAAGGCGGGGGACCTTATCTCGCGTATTAACAATGATACTGATCAGTTGAATCAATTTTTCTCTCAGGCTCTGATGCAATTTATGAGAAACTTCTTTCTTATAATTGGTGCCGGTATATTTCTTCTCGCTCTAAATTTTAAACTAGGCCTTTTTGCTCTTGTGCCTGCAATTTTGGTTTTTGTCATAACGAGAATGATTTCCAGTTGGGTCAAGCGTAAGAACTTAAAAAGCTTGCAGAGCCTGGGCGGAATGAGTGCGGAGATTCAAGAAAATATTAATAATTTCAAAGTGGTCGTGGCTTTTAATAGACTGGATTATTTTAGAAAAAAGTTTGACGATGTAAATGAGCAAAACTTTAAGGCTGGTATTGGAGCGGGAATTGCTAACAATATTTTTACACCAATATATGGTTTAACTTCAAACGCGGGGCAGTTGATAGTACTTGTCTATGGAATATATTTGATTTCTGCAGGGAATTTGACGGTTGGACTCTTGATTAGTTTTTTGCTTTACACAACAAGCTTCTATACTCCTCTTCAACAACTTGCATCAGTGTGGTCTTCACTTCAACGTGCGCTCGCTGGGCTTGATCGTATTTCAGAAGTTTTGGTGCTTAAATCTAATTTGCCGGTTTTGGAATTAGAAGAAGGTGAGAAAACAGAGCGTTCATCGCCATTCTTAATGGAATTTGAAAATGTTTCATTTTCGTATCCAGAAGGCAAAAGTGTTTTGCATAAAATAAATCTTCAACTTGAGAAGGGGAAGACGTATGCTTTGGTTGGTCCAACAGGTGGGGGAAAGACAACAACTGCATCTTTAATGGCTCGTCTATATGATCCAACAGAGGGAAAAATATTTTTGGATGGAAAAGATATCAGGGTTTATGAGCAAAAAGAGCGCGCTCAAAAAATTGGTTTTATATTGCAGGAGCCATTTCTTTTTACTGGAACCGTGCGAGACAATATAATTTATGGAAATGAAGAGTATCAAGATTTTTCAAACGATATGTTGCGCGACGCGCTTGAATCTGCCGGTCTTTCAAATTTGCTTGCAAGATTCTCTGAAGGTTTGGAGACTAAGGTCACAACAAGTGGCGATGGAATTAGCTTGGGACAAAAACAACTGATTGCATTTATTCGCGCAATTTTGCATAAACCAGAGATTCTTATTTTAGATGAGGCAACAGCAAATATTGATACTGTTACTGAGCAGCTGCTTGAGGATATTCTAAGGAAGCTACCAGAGAGTACCACAAAAGTGATAATTGCTCACAGGTTAAATACAATAGATAATGCCGACCAAATCTGTTTTGTAAACGCCGGAGAAATAATTGTTGCCGGATCAATGGAGCACGCGGTTGATTTGTTGATGAGCGGGAGGAGGGAGAGTTAGCTTTCTACAGACTGTCTGCATTCTTCCAAACTATCTCAAATATCTTTTTTAGTGTATCGGCAATGGATTGTCCTTCAATAATAAGACCAAATTCATCCTTGTAATCAACAATACATACTCTGTTGTTTTGTACGATAAGTTCAATGTTAGAAGAAAATATGTCTTTTGGTAATATCTTTGTTTCGCGCATTGAGTCTTTATCTTTTATTTTCAAATCAACGACCTCTGGTGATTGCTCTCCCATGATACGGGCCCAGTTACCAATAGATTTTCTATTTTCCGTATATTCCTTTCCAATATATTTTTGTCTAAACGAAACATAAAGAGGGGAGGTAAAACCAAATATTTCACCCTTCTGTTTTAGTGTATCATTGTTTATTAAGTCTATGCCCTCCTTTCCTTCGTAATAGGAGATTTTAGGTCTTTTATTTTTTGCGTTATGAATAGCTTGAAATTCTGGCAAAAACTTCTTGAGCCGGCTAACTTTCTGTTCCTCGAGATCTAGCAATGCCTCAGGGGAGATGGCGCTAAAATAGCTGACGTTCTTTTTTTCAATAGTATTAATCAAACCCCTAATAACAAGCTTTCTAATTATGTCATATACCAAAGTCCTTGGTATTTTTGTCTTATGGCTTATCTGGGAGGCTGTACTTAGCTCTAATTCCAAGGTAGCCAGATAAACGCCGGCTTCTTTTTTCGATATTCCAAATTGTTCTAATATGTTTGTTGTGTCCATGATGTAGTAAATTATTTACAACAATACATTCTATACTATGGCTCTAAATATAGCAATAGTTCCATATCTATACAAAGGTGTGGCATATTTTTGACACATGATGTTTTGATATTTAATATTGTGGTATGAAAAATATAAATTTCAAAAAAACTTGGTTTTTGGGGTTATTTTTACTATCAGTATTGCTTTTGATATGGCTTTTAGGTTCAAATAACGTAAACCAGACAAAAACAAGTGTGGGCGTAATTCTACCTTTAACCGGTCCGATCGCGTCTTTGGGTGAGTCTGCTAAGAACGGTGCGTTGCTTGCGTTTAATGACTCAAATATAGAAAGAAAAAACTCTATTGTTTTTGAAGATGACCATTTTGATCCAAAGACAACAATTTTGGCATATAATAAATTGAAGGAAATAAATAAAGTAAATTCTGTTGTTTGCTTTGCATCAGCTCCTTGCAATGCCATCGCACCACTTGCAGAAAGAGACCATATTATTTTAATAGCAATTGCTTCTGACCCATTAGTTCAGGTTAATAAAAAATATGTATTTAGGTTAGAAATTTCACCTTTGGTTGAATCGCAAAAAATTGCTGAATATATTAAGACTAAAAATTTCAAATCTATTTCTTCTGTTGTGGCAATTCAAAGTGGCGTTCAGGCTGCCTATAAAGGATTAATTGATGATTCTAATATTAATAAATTAATTAATAATAGTGAAAGTGTTAATGTTGGAGAAAGGGATTATAGAACGATTATTTCTGGATTATTAAAAACAAATCCGCAGGCAATTATTGTTGGGCTATTACCAGGGGATGCAGGTAATTTTATAAAGCAAGCTAGGGAATTGGGTTTTGCAGGAGACTTTGTTGGTTTTAATTTTATTGAGGGAGAAGAAACTCTAAAGGCTGGCGGGGAAGCACTTGAGGACACTGTTTATTCCCAGTCTGCCGGCGGATCAGTCTGGTTTAATAATCTTTACAAAGAAACATACACGATGTCAGCTGATTCAGGTGCCATACATTCATATGATGCACTTAAAATATTATTACAGGCGCAGAAAAAGGGCGGGAAAGAAGACGCTGTAAAATACATTGAGTCTCTCAAAAATTATAACGGAGCCTCAGGGGTTTTCAGTTCTGATTCAGTTCATCAATTTACCTTACCTGTAGTTCTAAAGACTATTAGGGGTGGGCAGTTTGTGAAATTATAGATATATTTATCTCGTGGTTTCGTGATACATTGAAGGCCAACGAAAATTTTGTTAATGAGGTTGTTGTGCAAGAGTTGATTTTAGTTATGCGATTGCTATACTTCCACTATGAATAATTGTTTCCAAGTTACTAAAACACTTCCAAAATCAGCTTGGCAGAACGTTGTTATAAAAGAAAATGATGAACCGTTGGTAGAGGTATTAGAAACTGACAGAATTAAGATTGTAAATATGTTTGGTTCTAATTATAACCCCATCTATTTTGTCAGAAAAACTATTGCAGAAAAATTGATTGAAGTTTCTTGTGAACTCCCTGATAATATAAATTTAGTGTTAATAGAAGGATATAGAACATTAAAGAATCAAGAAGATTCATGGAATAAACTTTTCGATAAAATAAAATTAGAAAATCCTGATTTATCCAAGGATCAGATTGAAGACAGGGTTAAGATGGTGATTGCAAGACCAAACCCCTTGGCGAATCATCACTGTGGGGGAGCGGTAGACGTGACCCTTTGTTATAAAAATGGGGAAATGTTGGACATAGGAACTTCTTATCCATCGGAACCTGCTAGTATTGAAATTCAAAATAAATATCCAATGGAATGTTCTGGACTTTCATCAACACAAATTGAAAACAGAAAAATTCTTCGTGACGCCATGACTGAAGCGGGGTTTGTTTGGTATCCAGGAGAGTGGTGGCACTATTGTTATGGGGATAGGATGTGGGCAGTTTATACAAACAGAACAGAATGTTTTTATGGTCCGGCAGACTTATAATCATCTTTGTTTAATGCTACAATACCCCTAATATGCACTGGTATTTATTTGCACTACTTTCTCCGCTTTTGTGGGCTATAAGTGTCCACATAGATAAATATGTTCTTGGTAGGTATCTCAAAAATGCAAACTCTAGCATTATCGCAATATTTGCGGGGTTAGTTGGATTATTGTTTTCTATTGGGATTTTTATATTTGCACATGATAATTTGTTAGATATTGGTTTGTACAACGGAGTCTTGATTGTTTTCAATGGTGCTCTTCTTATAATAGCCTTTATTCCTTATTATTTTGCTTTAAATGAAGATGATTCATCTCTTGTTGTTCCTCTCTTTCAAACAATACCGATTTTTACTTTTGGCCTTGGCTTTGTCTTGCTCGGTGAGACTATCAGTTCAATGCAAATCATAGCTGGTATATTAATTATTTTTGGATCCGTATTGATTTCTTTAAATCTTGAAAATAAAAAAGTGGCTTTTAGATGGAAAATGATATTTTTAATGCTCTTGTCTTCCTTGCTTATCTCGATTCATTATTTGATATTTAAAATTGTAGCAATTCAAGGCAGTTTTTGGACTACAGTGTTTTGGGAATATCTAGGAGCAACATTAGTGGCTATATTTATATTAATTTTCTTTGGAAAGTATAGACGTCAGTTTGTTTCAGTTATAAAAGAGAATTCATTTGCTGTTATTACAATTAATACAGTTAATGAAATTATAAACATAGCAGCAAAGGTGATGTCAAATTATGCTACGATGTTTATACCAGTTGTCGTCGTGAATCTCGCAAACGGCCTTCAACCGATGTTTGTTTTTGTAATAGGATTAATTATTACGATTTTCTTCCCGTTCATAGCCAAGGAACAAATTTCAAGAAATCATATTTTGCAACGAGTTATTGCAATCGTTATATTGTTTGTTGGAACCTATCTTCTAATTGTTTAAATATCACTCAGCATTTAACTCTTGAGCTCTTCCGCTCCATTCCACATCTCTTGCCACATCAGCCTCATCATCTGACAAAACTCTTTACTAGCAACAGCAAAGGCAAACTTTTCTATACCTCCACTTGCAAAGAGACATTTATCGCCATAAATCCAATAACTCATTTGCCAATCGACACCCTTTTTAGCATATCTTATTCTATTTAGATTTCCTTCATAATCCGATTTTAGCCAATCGTACTTAAGCTTTTCTTTTTGAATAATCATATCCCCGTGCTTTTGTATAACATTTAGATAAATATTATTTTTAAATCTTGGAGCGGCGTGCCATTTTAAGAATTCTTCACCCAATGTGTCTAGCATATCTTGAAGTGGCCACATTAAATATCCTTCTTCATTCTTTTTGTCCCACGGCATATCGCGAAAGGCTTGTTTTATTCCTTGAACGCCGGAATAGAATTTTATTTTTGGTCTACCTACAGCATCAACCTTGCTATGATTTTGTATGAAGGAGATCAGGGAAGAGTGGGCGCTTTGAAGCTCGTCAATCTTTTCACTATGGATTCTTGCTAACTGCTCTTTTTCTGAAATACCAAAACTTTTTCCTCGTTCACTACTGTATTCTGTAACAAGTCCTTTTTGAGAAAGCTCATCAAGAGAATCATAAACCGATGACTTAGGCATGGACAATAGGGAAGCGAGGTCTGCAACAGCTGAAGTGCCGTGTTCTGTTATTGCAAGAAGTACTCTTTTTGACGAAGGCTTAAGGCCTAGTATATCTAGTGACTTTTCAATGCTAATTTCTTTTGTGGTCATGTTTGTGCTCGTGTTATTGATTGTTTTTATAAATTGTCAGAACGGGTATATTTTGTATGATTATTCGCTTTTCGCCGAACGATATACTTATAATAACACTCATATATAATATTGGCAATATGAAAAAAAATTACACATGGATATGGATACTGCTGGCTTTGGCTGTGATTGGTTTGGTGCTGTATTTTTCAAATCAGCCATCAAAACCAAAGACCCTTGGAGATTCTAATCCAATAACAATTGGTGCTGTTATTTCCCTGACTGGTCCGGCTGGAAATCAAGGCGAATACATTAAAAAAGGAATGGATTTGGCCGTAAATGAGATTAATAAGAATGGTGGAATGGAAGGCAGAAAGGTGAGCATTGTTTATGAGGATGACAAAACGAATCCAAAAGATGCCGTCTCTGCATATGATAGATTAGTTCATGTTTCAAAAGTAAATGGAGTAATTGGTGGTCTCTGGGATTTTACAGCTCAACCCATAATGCCTTTAGCGCTCTCAAATAAAATCGCATTCATTTCTCCTTCAAATTTTAGAATAGAAGGTGGTTTTGATTTGAATGATCAAAGCTTTGTTATGCTCACAGATTTTAACAAGGTGATTAGAGGTCTTGAAAATTATTTAAAAAGAGACGATGTAAAAACTATCGCTGTTGTTCATTTCAAATCTACATTTGGAACAGAAATCGCAAAGACGATAAATCAAATTAGTACAGAAATTGGAAAGGGAAGTATTATCGATGAACCATACGCTGGCTTTGGCACAAATGATTACAGAACTACAATCGCAAAACTGAAACAAGCTAAAGCAGATACTGTTTTTCTTGATATGGTCGATGTTGATACCGTTACATTTCTAACTCAAGCAAAGTCCCTAGATTTTTCACCAAAGTTCATAACTTATGTTGGCTCATATGATGCATTTAAGGGTGATAATAAATCATTGCTTGAAGGTATTGTTGTTCTAAACTGGGAGAAGAGTAATTCAAAATTTGTCAGGGCCTACCGTGATGCTTATGGAATAGATCCTGCAAAGTCAGCTAATAATGCGTACGATGCGGTCTTTGTGTTAGCAGAAGCGATTGCAAAGACAAAAACAAACGCGGATGTAGCGGGTTATATATCGTCAAATAAATTTAAAACTATAAATGGCGAAGTTCAATTTCTTGCAACACATGAGGTGAGTTCAACTCCAGTTGAGATTGATGTTTACAAAGGAGGAGCGCTTGTTCCATTAAATTAGCACATATCAAACATGTGTAGTATACTCCGCTAGTCGTTTTTACTAATTTCTAATCTATCAATAATATTATGACAGATACAGATCAAACAGCAGGTGTAGTAGATGCAGGAGAAGTTGTTGCAAATGAAGAAGTTGCAGCCGTTACTCCAGTAGTAGCTCCAACTGAAGAAGTTGTAGCCGCAGAAGAGGTTGTTGCAACAGTAGCTCCAGTAGCAGCTCCAACTGAAGAAGTTGTAGCAGCAGAGGAGGTTGTTGCAGAAGTAGCTCCAGTAGCCGAGGTTACTGAGTCTACAGAGGCAGCAGCGTAAGTAAAACTAAAGAGCAATCTTTATACTAGGCACCCCGAGATTCGGGGTTTTTTAGTGGCTGCGATTTGTGTTATAATCATTTCATGACCGACGAGATACAAGACATTAAGAATAAGATAACTCCAATCCTCAAAGAGCAGGAGTTTGTTTTGCGTGCATCTTTGTTTGGTAGCTTCGCCAGAGGGGATAATGATCAAGACAGCGATATAGATATATTGATTAAAATATCTAAACCAATAGATTTACTTGATTTCTTTGAACTGAAAGAAAAACTAGAAGGAGTTTTGTCTAAGAAGGTTGATTTAGTATCGGAGGACGCTGTGGTTTCTCAATTTCACGATTATATTTATAAGAATTTAATTCCGCTCTATAAAGATGAAAAACAAGGATAATCTCATTTATCTAAAACTTATGGTGGGTGCAATCGATAAGATAAATATGTTTATAGATAAAATGGACTTCGATTCTTTTTCCTTAGATGTTAAGACACAAAGTGCTGTTTTGATGCAGTTGCAAATTATTGGAGAATTAACCAAAAGAGTACCCGCTGATATATTATCGAGTATTGATTTACCATGGAAAAATATAAAAGGTTTAAGAGATATTGTTTCTCATGATTATTTTAGTTTGGATATTAAGATGATATGGCAGACTGTTATAGGTAGTATACCTGATGCAAAGGCAAAAATTGAAAAGTATTTGATGGAGAATTAGTTTAAAGTCATGTCTGCAATATAGGGTAGAATGTAGGGATTTCGATTTGACAAAACCACCAATATAGTACATACTGTAGAAGTAAGTTAATCTCTCATTGGTTTTGGGTGGATATTCCACACAAAGTATACCTTTTCGAAACTTTAGAGATTTCTAGTCGCCTTACGAATATCTCTAAAGACTAATTCAGTTTTCCATAATATAAATGGAAATCAACCCTCTTTCTCTTAAGAAAGGGCTTAAAACAATATGTTTAAAAAAACAACTTCTAGCAATAGAAACAATATTAATCGTGGTGCAGGAAATACTCGCGGAGCGAGTGCGTCTCGTTCTACAGGTGGCGCAGGTGGAGCAGGTGGAGCTCGTAAAACAAGTTCTCCTCGTTCATTTAGTACTCCGTCATCATCAAATGCGGCTTTTACGGGTGTTTACGGTGGCTCACTAAATAAGAGCTCATCAACATCAAGTGCATCAAGAGGTGCATCAAGATCAACAGCTACTCGCGCTAGTACATATGGATCTTCATCATCACATAGTGCACCAAGATCTAGCGCACCAAGATCTGGTGGTAGTTCATATGGAGGTTCTTCATCAGGAGGACGTTCATTTAGTAGTGGATCATCTTCATATGGTTCACGTGCAAGTTCTCGTGATAATTCAACTCACAGTGGAGGATCATCATACGGCAGTGGATCACGTGGCAGTTCATCATACGGAGGATCATCTTCACGTGGTGGATTTTCAGGCGGTAGATCATCTGGAGGATTCTCCGGTGGTTCTAGCAGATTTGCAACTCGTGGAAATTATGGCGGAGGAAGAGGCCGTCCTTCAAAGGGTGGAAGAATTGATATCGCAAGATTTATCAACAAAGCTGCTCCTGAAGAAAAAGTAGAAGCATATGTACCAGAGCATTCATTTGCTGATTTTAAGATTGAAGAATCTTTGAAAAAGAGTGTGATTGCAAAAGGATACATTACACCTTCTCCAATTCAAGACAAAACAATAACTCATATTTTAAATGGGGAAGACTTGGTAGGTATTGCAAACACAGGAACAGGAAAAACTGCAGCCTTTCTTTTGCCACTTATAAACAAGGTTATTAAAAATCCTGATGAGCAAGCGCTTATCATGGCACCAACTCGTGAGCTTGCAATTCAAATTGATCAAGAATTACAATCCTTTATTAAGGGTATGAAAATCTATTCAGTTTGTTGTGTTGGAGGTGCTCCAATTGGAAGACAAATGTCTGAGCTAAAATATTTCAATAACTTTATAATTGGAACTCCAGGACGTCTGAAGGATCTTATCGATAGAAAAAGACTAAATCTTTCAAACTTTAAAAACTTGGTTCTTGACGAAGCAGACAGAATGCTTGATATGGGATTCATTAACGATATGAAATTCGTTATGAGTCTTATGCCAAAAGATAGACAAACTCTTTTCTTTTCAGCAACACTTTCTCCTGACATTGAAAGAATTATTAATGACTTCTTGAAAAACCCTGTTCGTATTTCTGTGAAAACAAGAGATACTGCAAAGAACGTTGATCAAGATGTTGTCTTCGTTAGAGGTGGACAAAAGATTGATATTCTTCATGATCTTTTGATACAACCTGAATTCCAAAAAGTTCTTATCTTTGGTAGAACAAAGCATGGAGTAGAGAAGCTTACTGGCATGCTCGCAGAGCGTGGTTTTAAAGCCGCTTCTATTCATGGCGATAAAGTTCACACTCAACGTCAACGCGCTTTGAAATCTTTCAAAGACGGTGAGGTTCAAATGCTTGTTGCAACTGACGTTGCGGCGCGTGGTTTGGATATCCCAAACGTATCTCACGTTATTAACTACGAACTTCCTGAAACTCACGATGACTATGTTCACAGAATCGGAAGAACCGGAAGAAGTGACAAAAAAGGAAAGGCCCTTACTTTTGTCGACTAATTCGTAAGCTGTTCAAAACTAAAAAGACAAAATAAATCAAAAGCATCCCAGATAAAAGCGGGATGTTTTTGTTTGATATATTTATGTCGCCGTAATCTTGTCGACATAGACTTTTGCTGTCTATGTGTTAATCTTCCTCTGGGTCAGTCCTCTAACATGAAGTTTGAGTATACCCTTAGAAAAGAGAGTAAATCATGTCAATTGCAAAAAGAATGAATGATGGTAGCGCCACTCGCCTGATTGAGTACAGGCTCATCGGGATACCAGGCATAGAGGCTCTTATGAGGTCATGCAAGAGCTTCAATGTTGCCGATAAGGTGCCTTTGACGGTTCGCAAACTAGACCGTCTTGGGAGAAAACAACGGGTTACAACCCTGATGTGCGCAATCACCACCTTCCACAATGATAAGCAAAAGGATAAGTCGTTGTTGATCAGCGGTCTTGTTCACTTGCGCGGAGCCCAACATCTCCTCCATTTCTCCGTCATGGTGTTTCTTGACGGTACCCCCGAAGGAGATTTTGGTCTTCTTGCTGTGACAGTTCCGCCATCGGCCAGAATGCCGTGACGATAAGCTGTCTTTATCTACTGGGATTTCAAACTAACAAACCAATTTCTGTTGTAATACAAAAGCCACCGTAGTTCCCAGCGGTGGCTTTGTTCATTCTAACTATTATTTTTTTAGTTATTTTAATTTGCTATGTACTTCTTGTTAATAGAGATTGAAGTATAACCTAGCCCAATAAATATAAATCCAAGAATCACAAGAGAGATTGGCCAACCTAATGAATCGGCAAAATATTTTCCTGTGATAAATGATAGGTGGACGATTAGAAACATCGCACTCAAAACCAATATTTCACGACTTCGCATGTATATAGATAGATAAAAACCACCAATTAGAATTATGAAGTAGAGCATCTGCCACAATCCAGAATCAAACACTCTGGAGAAGGCTGCACAGAGAAAAGCAAATGATCCAAAGAAACATAAAATGCCTACTAAGTTTTTATTCCATCCAACACGAAATGCTTGAGCGAGAAAAAGATAACTTATGCCGATCGCCATTGTAAGGTATGCATAGATGTCTCCCATATTATAATAATTTGAGCCATCTGTAATAGCTGCCACAAAAAGATAAATAAAAATGCTGCTATGCAATATTGTAAAGAAAGTTAATCCCACACTTTTGTGAGTATAATTTAATAAATAATAGAACACAGCGATAATACAAAACGTTATCGCAACAGGCCATACGGTGTTGCTCAAGATATTTAACTCAGAGAGCGTCACCAGCGCTCCTCCCGGTATAATCAAACCGCCAATGCCATGGAAAATCGATCCGATACTATCATCTGGTCTAGTCTTAAGCAGATATGAACCTGTGGCTGTTATGATAAGGCCCAGTCCTAAGGTTATTAATATTCTTACGAATGATCCAATGTTATCCCAAACTTGATAGAAGAAAATAATAATTCCGATAACAACAATTGCCGCACCTAATGCATATAACATTTTTGTTACAGAAAAAGTTGAGTGGTGTTTTAGTGGTGATGATGACGTCGACGTATTGGCATCAAGATTGATGCTAGCAAATAGTTCGTTCCTACTAATTTCACCGGAGTTTACTTTGATAGAAAGTTCTTGCAATAGTTCTTCTTTGTTCATGTTTTTTAATTAATTTTTAGTAATGTTATCTGTTAATATCCAACCAACAAAATGGAAATTGTTGCTGTTATAATAATTGTCTATGTTGTTAACAAGGTTCAGTCTGATTTTGTTTTTGCCTTTAGAAAGATAATACCCATAAGTAGAACTTCTACTTCCAAAAATAAAGAAATCAGAACTTCCGTTGTTACTATATCCGTTTGATACTGTTACTCCATCAGGGGATGTCAAAAGCCCATCAAGTTTTAGGGAGGTTAACTCTTCAATATTAACCTCTCTACTCTCGTTGTTTTTTGTATTATGTATAAATATATGATCATCATATATTTGTTCTTCAGGAATAGTTTTTATTGCTTTGCCATTACTATCGTACTCAATGACCGCTGTCTCCGGCTTATTTACGACGAGTTTGTTATCAATAATAGTATAACGTCTTTCTAAGTATTTACTGCAGTTATAATTGTATGGGTAAGGATAAGACCCTCTATTGTCATTGCATGTTGCATAAACAAAATTATATTCTGTGGAAACAAAAAGGGAAGGAAGTGAGACGCTAATTGCTACACCAATCATTATTACGATGGGTATTGCAAACGCGAGAATTATTGCAAAATTTTTCTTAATAGTTTCTTTCATATTTTGATTAGGGTTATTAAATTTATAATATGTTAATTATACTACAAATATGCAATACTTTATAAGCATGAATCCAGTTGTACAAAAACTCGCAAAATTTAAAAACCCAATTAAGGCTAAATTGCTTGCTGGGTTTTTTAAGACTGGTAAAGGTCAATATGGGGAAGGGGATGTTTTTTGGGGTATCAATGTGCCTGAGCAAAGAGAGGTCGCGAAAGAGTTCACGCAAGATTTCATGAAAGGGTCAGTGAAAGAGTCCGCGAATGGCAATATTTCATCCGCAGGAATATATAAAATCTTACAAGAACTTTTGGAAGAACCAATTCATGAGTGTAGGCTAACTGCACTTTTGATTTTAACTTACATGTATGAGAAGGCTGAAAGGGCGTCGCGTCATGAGAGGACCGGAAAAGGAGCTGATAGGAATTCTACAGATCAGAAAAAAATATTTGATTTCTATATCAAAAATATTAAATATATAAATAATTGGGATTTGGTTGATGTGACATGCCCCCGAATTGTTGGAGCATATTTGTTTGATAAAGATAGAAGTTTATTATACAAGTTGGCTAATTCAAAAAAACTCTGGGAAAAGCGTATTGCAATAGTTTCTACTTTTTATTTCATTAGACAAGGTGATTTATCTGACTCTTTAAAAATTGCTGAAATTCTTTTGAACGATAAGCATGATCTTATTCACAAAGCCGTCGGTTGGACTCTTAGGGAGGTTGGGAAAAAAGATGAAATTTCTTTGCATAATTTTTTGAAAAAGCATCACAAAAGCATGGCGAGGACCACTCTTCGTTATTCTATAGAAAGATTGCCATATGAATTTAGAAGGCATTATATGAGTTTGTAGCCAATAAAAACTTAATTTTAGGTAGATTTTAGGCAGAAATTGGTATTTTGATTTTTCTTGTTATACTGAATATATATGAAAAAAGGAGAAGACTACACTGGGGTTACTATTATTTATGTTTGCCATAATGATAAGGGTGAAATTTTACTATCCAAGAGGAGTACTAATTGTAGGGACGAGCATGGGACTTGGGATTGTGGAGGTGGAGGATTGGAGTTTGATGACACCGTTGAAAATACCTTAAGAAAAGAAATAAAAGAAGAATATTGTACTGATGTCTTAGGTTTTGATTTTCTTGGATATAGAGATGTTCATAGAGAACATGATGGCAAAAAAACTCATTGGATAGCGCTAGTTTTTAAAGTAGAAATTGATGTGTCAAAAGTTAAGAATGGTGAACCTCATAAATTTGACGATATAGGTTGGTTTGCCCCAGATTCGCTTCCTTCGCCACTTCATTCGCAATTACTTGTTTACCTAGACATGTATAAATCTAAAATAAATAATTTATAAACATAAACAAAAAAATAAATACAAAATTCAAAAATGGACTACAACAAAAAATCGCTGGTAATGCATAAGAAGTACAAAGGAAAAATTGAAATAAAATCTAAGGTTTTGCTTAAGACTAAAGATGATTTGTCTTTGGCCTATACTCCAGGTGTTGCTGAGGTCTGCAAAATAATTGCAAAAGATCAAAAGCAGGTAAATGCATATACTATGCGCGGAAATGCTGTTGCGGTCATTACGGACGGTTCTGCAGTTCTTGGTCTTGGAAATATTGGTCCATATGCGGCGATGCCTGTAATGGAAGGCAAGGCGGCCTTGTTTAAAGAATTTGCGGGAGTTGATGCATTTCCAATTTGTTTAGATACTCAGGATCCTGAAAAAGTGGTTGAGACAATAAAGATGCTTGCGCCAACTTTTGGTGGAATAAATCTTGAAGATATTTCTGCTCCAAATTGTTTTTATATTGAAGAGCGTTTGAAGAAAGAATTAAACATTCCAGTTTTTCACGATGATCAACACGGTACGGCCATTGTTGTTTTGGCTGCGCTTTTGAATGCGTTGAAGATTGTTAAGAAAAATATCAACGATATTAAGGTTGTTGTTAATGGGGCAGGGGCTGCGGCTACTGCTGTTTCAAAGTTAATTATAAAAGCAGGTGTCTCCGCAGGTAAAATGATCATAGTTGATAGCAAGGGCGCAATATATGACGGTCGTGAAGATTTAAATTCTGCTAAGAGGGAGATGGCTAAAATAACAAACAAAAAGAAAGTCTCAGGTTTACTTGATGTTGCAATTAAAGACGCCGATGTTTTTATTGGTGTTTCTATCGGTGGAGCTTTAAAGAAAGAATGGGTTTCTAATATGGCAGATAGTCCAATTGTATTTGCTATGGCAAATCCAAATTCTGAAATTTCATATGAAGACGCTAAAGAAACAAAAATTGCTGTATTTGGAACTGGGCGATCTGATTATCCAAATCAAATTAATAATGTTTTGGTATTCCCTGGAATATTTCGTGGAGTATTAGATTCTGGGGCTACTAAAATAACAGAGGAAATGAAGCTTGCCGCCTCTTACGCGATCGCCTCCCTCGTAAAGAAAACTGAACTTAAGAGAGACTACATTATTCCTAGCCCCTTTGATAGGAGGGTGGCCAAGGCTGTGGCAAAGGCTGTGATGAAGACCTCAAAAAAGGCCGTTTTATAGGGCTATTTTTGATTGGTTGATAAATGACATTAACCTTTTGCCCTACTGGGTGTACAATGATTGGAGTGGGGTATGGACAACCTCCGCGACATGATTCCATGTGAAATGTAAAAATGTGCAAGATGTGCCCGATATTAATCTTAAAAAATTAAATTTAAAAATATGACTGATTCAGCAAAAACAACTTTATGGGTAATTATTATTCTTGTGTTGGTCGGAGGTATTTGGTGGTTTGTTGGTAGTAATCCAGACTCATCACAAAATCTTGAAACATCTCAAGTTCAACAAGTAGCTGACGTTCAAGCTACAACTACAACAGTTGTGGAGGCGCCAATTGAAGATGCAAGCACCTCAATATCCATTCAAGATAAAACAGACGCAACCCTTAATGCAGATCTAAGTAAGGTAGATGATCAATTAAAAGTTCTAGATACAGTTTCTTCTAACTAAAAATCTTTCTTCTAACTAAAAATATGAAAACAAATCAAATTAAATCATTCTTAACATTGGTAATAGCATTGTCTTTGTTGGTCGTCGTTTTGCCATTATCGACAAATGCATCAGCCACATCATCAGCGGGGATAAGACGTACACCTCCAGTTGCAAGAACAGCAACTTCATCACCCAAGGAAAATAATCTCAGAGCTAAACTGCAGGCTAGGGATGCATCTCCAAGAGCTACGTCTACAAGGTTGGCTTTAAATTCCACTTCAACAAAAGCTGTAAAGCTATCTAAGACGGTTGCGGATGCAATTGTAAAAGCTGATAAAGACATCGTAAAAAGAATTGATAGTTTAAATAATACACTTGAAAGAGTTGCGGGGATGAAGAACATATCTTCTGCTGAGAAAAGTTCTGCGACATCTGATATTCAATCGGAAATAAACAAACTCACTACTTTAAAATCTAAAATAGATTCAGATACAGATTTGGCTACCATTAAAACTGATACGGCATCTATTATAGCGGGGTCAAGAATCTATGCTCTGGTTATTCCTAGAATAAATATATTAGCATCAGCTGATAAAATAAACGTAATCGCTACAATGCTTGAGACAATATCTGTAAAATTGCAGACAAGGATTGATGAGGCTAAGGCTTCTAGTACAGACGTAACGGCTTTGCAAAAATCGTTAGACACTATTACAACAAAAACTGCTAGTGCAAAGCAAGAGGCTTTGACAGCACAAGCTACCGTTTCATCTCTGGTTCCAGATAATGGCGATAAGACGATTTTGGATTCAAACAACGCTGATCTTAAATCAGCAAGAGCTAATATAAAAACTGGAAATCAAGATCTGAAGGATGCTAGAAAGTCCGCAAAATCAATCATCGACAGCTTAAAAACTCTAGGCCAAAAAGACATCAAGAAGGATATTAAGCTTGATAAGAATACTCTAAGCGGTAAAAGTGCCAAGAAGGCCACAACCACAAAAGCCCATTAATCAATAGGGGCGATAAAGGCTAATAAAAAATAGTTTTACAAACGGGCTTATTTTAAGATTATTGGCTACAAAAACACCTGTTTAAATTCAGGTGTTTTTGTTTGTCTGTTTAGTGCTATAATTAATAGTATGAAAACTGGAAACACAAAGACTAAGGTGATTATTGGTATTTTGATTTTGATTATAATTTTGCTTGCTGTTTATATTTTTGTAAACAACAAAGGTTCAAAAGAAAATAAATTCGTCAATATAAATACTAGTGCTACCAGTACAAAGAATATCAATTTTGACCCACTTAATTTCACGTATGATATTGAGGGTGAAAAAATTAACCTTGTTAAAGGTAGTTCTGTTTCTGATATTGTGCCTGGATCTGCTGAAAAATTGGAGACTACTACTTTTGATAAACCTGCAATTGGAGATCTAAACAAAGATGGCAAAAATGACTCTGCTATACTTTTGGTTCAAGATTCTGGTGGAACTGGACTATTTTATTATCTAGTTGCTGTCGTTAATGACATTGGTGTTGTTAAAAATACTAATTCAATTTTTATTGGCGATAGGATAGAACCTGTTAGCGTAATAATTAAAGATAATAAAATTGAGTTAAATTATATCGATAGGAATCCAAACGACCCAATGACAGCTGACCCTACGGTAAAGATCAAAAAGTTGTTTGAAGTCAAGAATAATAATCTTGCTGAGGTAAAATAGTAACAGTAGCGATAGTAACAGTGGTGGCTTGGCCACAATGGGCACAATGGCAACAATGGGCGCCGTAGTCAAAACACAATGTTGATACATGTAAAAATTAAACCAGATAGTAAGGAGGATAAAATCGTTCAAAAAAATGATACGAGTTTTATTGTGCAGGTGAAGGAGCCAGCTGAGGATAATAGGGCAAACAAGAGAATGATTGAACTTGTGGCTGATAAGTTTAAAATTATCAAATCAAAAGTGAAAATTGTTACAGGGCACCATCATCCATCTAAGATTTTAGAGATTATAGAATAAAATTAAAATAATTTTGGATTGACTGTTGTGAATTTAATTATCTACCAAACGTTTGGTCTTTAGTCTTTTAATGCTCGTAGGGCATTTAATATAACCAAGATGTCAATAACTTCTTGAAGTATTGCACCAGAGATTGGTTTGATGTATCCAAATAGGGCAAATATCATAGCAATTATACTTAGAGTCATTCCAATGAAGATAGACTGAAATGCAATCGACATTGTTTTCTGACTAATCTTTGTTAACTCCAAGACCTTTGCTGTGTCATCTGATGTTATGATCGCATCAGCTGTGTCAGTTGAAGTTGTTGCTCCGTGATATCCAAGAGCAACACCGACAGACGCTCTTCCAATTGCGGGCGCGTCATTGACTCCATCGCCAATCATAATCACCATTTTTCCTTCTGATTCATATTTTTGTACAAGATCCATTTTGTTTTCTGGAAGACAGTTTGCGACGATTTTTGTAAAGCCTAATTCTTTCCCAATTTTTTCCGCTCTATCTTGCGTATCTCCGGTCACCAAGACTATTTCCGCTCCAGTCTCCTTAATTTCTTTAAGTATCGATGGGACATTTCCTCTAATCTTGTCAGAGAAAATAACCACAGCGCTAACTACGTTATTAATTGCTATGTATACGCTCATTTCACCGTTATTTTTTGCTTCATTTGTAATTTTCATTGCCTCTTCATCAATCTTGATATTCATTGATTTTAATAGAGAAAGACTTCCATCTGCGACTTTTATTTCTTTGTTTTCCATCTTAACTACTCCGCTGATTCCTTGCCCAATCATTTCCTCAAATTTTTCTGGAATAAATAAATCTAGTTTTTTATCATTAGCATAGGAAACAATGCTCTGAGAAAGAATGTGTGTTGAAAATTGTTCGATAGAAGCAGACAGGGCAAGAATTTTGTCTTTAGTCCAGCCCGCACCCCCTGCGCCTTCATTCAAAACGATGATCTCCTTAACTTGCGGTACTCCAAAAGTCAAAGTACCAGTTTTGTCGAAAAAGAAAGAATGAGCTTTTGTTATGTTTTCAAAAACTCCGCCGTGTTTTACTATTATTCCTTTCTTGGCAGACCTGCTCATTCCAGCGATAAATGCAATTGGTGCTGCTAAAATTAAAGGGCAGGGAGTTGCAACAACAAGTACTGCAACAACCAATTTAGGATCAATGTACCAGGCAAAGCCTGCGATTATAAAAGTTACAATGGTAAATACAATACTAAATTTGTTTGCTAGGCGTACTGTAGGCGCCTTCTTTTCCTCCGCTTTTTCTACGAGCCTAACAATTGCTGAAAATGTACTTTGATCATGAGTTGTCGTAGTTTTAAAATAAATTATATCTACAGTATTAATGCTTCCACTCCAAATCTTTGAGCCAGCCTTCACATCTCTTGGCATTGGTTCTCCCGTAATCATCGATTCATCTATTGATGAGATTCCAGATATGACAACACCATCAACTGGAGCAACTTCTCCTCTTTTTATTATCAAAGTATCACCGATATTTATTTCTTGAACGGTGATATCCTCAAAATCATTTGATTCTTTTTTGACTCTGTGCGCTTTGGTTGGAGCGAATCGTAAAAGATTCTCTAGCGCACTTTTTGCTTGACCCTCAGCATATCTTTCAAGGGCTTCACCACCTGAAAGCATTAATAGTATTATTCCTCCGGCAATATGTTCGTCAATTAAAATTGTAGAGATAATTGCAAGTAAGGCAATTAAATCGACGCCAAATTGCTTTCTGTATGTCGAAAGTATTATGTTGTATAAAGTAGGTATAGAGCCAAAGATTGTTATATATAGGATTATTTTATCCAAATAAAGGGCCACCTCGGTTAATCTAAATATGGCATAGGCCAATAAAGCAAGGGATATGACGATAGCGATTGCGGTGTTCCTTACCAGACAACCCCGCCTGAAGTCAGCGTCGTTCGAGCACCATAGCTGACGAGAAGGCGGGGCTGAATGGATCCCTATACCTATCACAGCGAAGCTGTGGTAGGATTTTGTCATGAGAATTCAACATCTTAATCACTCTACCTACCAACATCAATACCACATAGTGTGGGGAACAAAAGGAAGAAGAAAGATACTACAGGCCTATGTACTTCCTGAACTTAAGAAAAGTCTATTTGAAACATGTAAAAAATATCCAACGCTCTGGATAGAAACGATGAACACAGATCAGGATCATGTACATATACAGATGGAAATTCCATCAAACATCGCTGTTTCAGATGCCGTCTCAAAACTGAAAGCAAACAGTAGTCGGTATCTCCGAGCAAAGTTTAAATTTATAAGAGAAATCTATCTTGAAAAAGACGGCATCTGGAGCGTTGGATTCTTTTCATCTACGATAGGATTAAACGAGTCACAAATCAGGAAGTACATAGAGTGGCAAGGAAAAAAGGACAAACCACAAAGACTTAGATTGTTTTGAATTCTCGTGCCGTGAAAGGAAACCCCGTGCGTAGCAGAGCGGAGCGCGGGGAGGAGGTCATTTATATTTAGATATTTTTTCATGGTATTTGAACATTATTTTACAACTTATTTTGACTTTTTGCATTAGTTTCAAAAAGGTATTAAACTTAAAAAGAAACCATGCCTAATAATAAAAAAACAAACAAGCCAACAGATAAGCATAAGTACATATTTGTAATAGGTGGAGTGATGTCTGGAGTTGGTAAGGGTATTACCACATCTTCAATCGGTACAATACTTGAATCTAAGGGGTACAAGATAAACATAATGAAGGTTGACCCTTATTTAAACGTCGACGCCGGAACAATGAACCCCACCGAACACGGTGAGGTTTTTGTTATGGACTCAGGATTGGAGACTGATCAAGATATGGGAAATTATGAAAGGTTTTTAAATCGTTCACTTAAAAAAGAAGATTACATGACTTCTGGAATGGTTTATAAATATGTTATAGATAAAGAGCGTGCGCTTGGTTTTGGTGGCAAATGTATTGACGCCGATAATATTAGAGATGAAATTGTAACCAGATATGAATCTTCTGCAAAAACAAATAAATCTGATATCACCGTAGTTGAGATTGGTGGAACGGTAGGGGACTATCAAAATATTATGTTTATAGAAGCGGCTCGTGTGATGAAATTGAGACATCCAAAAGATGTTGTCTTTATTATGGTTTCTTATATGCCAATTCCAAACAAAATTGGCGAGATGAAAAGTAAGCCGACGCAAAATGCAATTCGTCAATTGAATTCCTATGGTGTGCATGCGGATTTTATTGTTGCCAGAAGTGAGCTTCCGGTTGATAAAAAACGTAAAGAAAAGATTGCATTCTCTTGTAACGTGCCAGTTGAAAATATAATTTCTGCGCCTGATATTGATAGTATTTATGATGTCCCAATTAATTTTGAAAAAGATCAACTTGGAGAGATGTTAACAAGGGAGCTTTCTTTGCCACATAGAAAAACAAACATGAAAGGGTGGAGAGATTTTGTTTCAAAGGTGAAGACAGCAAGCGAGAACGCGGAAAAAGATAAAAAATATATAAAGATTGCTGTTGTTGGAAAATATTTTGATTCCGGTGACTTTGTCTTTTCTGATGCCTATGTTTCTGTGATTGAGGCTATAAAGTTTTCCGCTTATAAGTTGGGTGTTAAGGTGAAATTGTCATGGTTAAATTCTAAAGATTTTGAAAAGGATCCTAAGAGTATCAAGGATTTGAAGCATTACGATGGAATCATTGTGCCAGGAGGTTTTGGTAATAATGGAATCGAAGGTCTGATTAAAACAATAGAATATGCTCGCGTAAATAAGATTCCATATTTTGGTCTATGCTATGGAATGCAACTTATGGTCATAGAATATGTAAGAAATGTTTTGGGATGGAAGGATGCAAATACGTCTGAGATTAATCCAAATTCAGAGCATCTGGTTATCGATATAATGCCCGATCAGAAGATTAAACTGGACAATGGTCATTATGGAGCTTCAATGCGTTTAGGTTCGTATCCGGCTGTTGTGGGGAAGGGAACAATCGCACATAAGGCTTATGGTAAGTCTGAAATAAATGAAAGACATAGGCATAGATATGAGGTAAACCCTATGTATATTGATGAAATACAGAAAGCCGGTCTTCTGTTTTCTGGAAAGTCTCCCAATGGGAAATTGATGGAAATCGCAGAACTTCCAAAGAATGTACACCCATTCTTTTTGGGTACACAATTTCATCCTGAGTTTTTAGCAAGGCCACTTGATCCACATCCTTTGTTTACGGAGTTTATAAAGACTATACTGGGCTTATAGATTTGGTCGGGTTTGTATTATTGGGTTGATATATAAGGCTTGTTTCGTGCGTTCTTGTGCACTGTTTTCGTGTTGATTTTTTATAAATGTATGATATTATATTGAGTGATTTAAGATCTTTGATATCAGTTTAGCTGTACCTTTTAGGACGTTTTTTTGGCTTAATATATGGCCAACAAGTGTTTTGAAAGGTACAGCTAAGAGTAAGGCTGTCTCATTCAGAAAAGACAACAAACAACACCCCACACCCCCCACAAACATGAAAGTATTCGGAAAAATCGACCGACTATTCCAACTGTCACTGCCAGAATTGCGCCAATTGATCACGTTAAAGCTGCAGATTATTGGGGCGAAGCTACCACTTCCCCTGCTAAAACTGCGGCTTTCTCTGATGGAGGCTCATCTCCGGCGGTGCAAAAAGAAAGCGTCTGCTACGACATCTTCTACTTCTACCAATGACCAATTTAAGGGCATTCAAGGATCAATGTCGTTCGACTGGCGCAAGCTTGCGTCTGACGATATTGGTCATTGGCACTTGATGCTTGACGATCAAACAGGTAAAGGCCATCCAGTCTTTAACGAGTTGGACCGTTATCTGAACGGGCTTCCTGATACGGAATGCTGGATCACCAGGCTTCTGGTTGACGTGAGCCGTGTCTGCGTCAGAAATGTCGCTGGCCTTCATGAGGAAACCTCTTTTAATGAAATCTCGTTCTCGGACGGGATCTTGTTTATAAGAACCAGCGAAGAAAATCGTCATGGTCGGTGCTGGCGAAAAGTCATCACACTGATGGATTTTGCGTTCTTGTCACCGTTCTTCACTGAGTCTGGCACTACAATCCAGATTGATCTTAGGGCGCTTCAACGCAAGGCCTCCACAGCGGTTCTCACTGCCGCCTGATCAAATCAGGATCCGACCCCCTAACCCAACCCACCCAACCAAAGAAAGACCCACCGTCCTTCACTGGTTCGGGGGGTTTTTCTTTTTGTTCTTTTTAATAAATCGTTTTTTGTTTTGTTAGTTTGATTTTTGCCAAGGTTATTTTAATTCGAACATCGTAAAATCATTTTTAAATAACCATTTAGAAATATGATATATTGTGTAAGTAATAAAGAATGCTGATAGGACATCTATAGAATAGTGAAGATGACCCATCAAAACTATTATTCCAAAGAAAACTGATGTTGCTATAAAAAGAATTCTAAGGGCTTTTTCTTTCCAAAAAATAAGAGCAAGCAAGAAGGGAAGGCCTGTGTGAGCAGAGAAGAACAGATCTCCACCAAAAGTAAACAACCTTATCCAATCTGGCGAGTCCGCACCCATGATGAGTCTGTCGGGGAATGGTCCTATGTGTGTTAAGGAAACAAAAGTGCTTCTGATTATTATAAATAGAGCGATACTTTTTAGTATGAATGGTATTTGATGAGGCTTATTAAAACAATAAACAAGCAAAACTACCCACATTATGACTGGTCCGTATACAAATATGTCGCTAACATCGAAGATGGGTATGTTACTTAGAATTATATCTTGAACAGAATTTCCGGCTCTAAAAGTTGCAAATGTTCCAGCGTAGAAGTTTGCTATTAAAGCAAGGCCTAAAAGAATAAAGCCGTCTATGATTGCTATGGTGTACGTTTTACTTTTAAGGTACGCCAAGTTTTTTGGATTTATTTGATTCATGTGATGTGTTCTATGATTCTAACATCTTTTTTGTGTGAGACAAAGGGTTTTTTGTGAATTTGTTGTCTGGTAAATTTTTGCGAATTGTTTTTACGAAATGCAAAACCGCCGGCGCGTGCGCGCCGGCGGGGTGAAGTTGACTTTGTGGTTAGCCATCTATCAGTTTGTAGCGGACCTTGGCTTTTCTGAAATGTTCTGTCCAGCTTGTTTTCTGCCAACCCATACCTTCAAATATATCGTCGACGAGTTTTTTCTCCCTATCGTACTTTCTGTGTTTGTCACAGTGTGAGTGGATCTGGAATAACACCTTGTCGTCGGCGATCCTTTGTGCAATTTCTTCCATAACCGCCTCAACGCCGTCTTTGTTTTCGGTGAATTCTCGCTCCTTCTGACTCATAGTATCGTCGATTTGCGTCAGAAAGGCTTTCAAGGTCACCTGATTCGTCATCAAATCTTTGTGGGGTAAGCGTCGGCTATGCAGGAGTTTTACCAGGTTCTTCCGGACAGGTTTCCAACGCCTCGCCATCGCAATTGCGTTGAGGTGGACCTTTGGCTTAATTGTCAGAGTTGTTAGCGCGATGCTAACAACAATGCCCATGATGATGGCTGACAAAAAATATCCACGTATGACCAATCCGAGAATTACTACAGCCGTGAGCAATACAGCAAAGATCGCGGCATAGAGTCTCGTCGCAAAAATTTCATGCATTGCTAAGTAGCATTCCTCTGCATTATTCTTGAAGGTAAAGTCGGTGTCCTTGTTCTTCACAATTGGGTGTTGGTACCCATAGATGTTGCCAGCTTTCATTAGAAAGTCAGCGGTAGTCGATTGTTGTTTTTTCATGGTTCAGTGTTGCCTTGGGTCTAGTTTTTTCATCACTTTCGGGTGATGTGGCAGGAGCCCAGATGTCAAACGAGTACCCACGCGGGTAACTCGGGTTCGATGACACCCTTTTACCTAGTGGAGTATTCGGCGGTAACTCTTGTGTTATTATAGTATACAAAACATAGTCTGTCAAGCCTGATTTGAAATATTTGCGTGCGCGCCGGCGGTGCGGTGGGGTGTAGCTGTGCCCCACAACACTTCGTTCAAACCTCCCCGCCATTCGTTCATTTTGAAATTATATACATTTCCCTGCGTAGTACTATAATAGTAGGTGAGGTATCGGGTATCCAAGGGAAATAGGAGGTACATAGAAATCATGACAGATATCCTAAATAAAACAGACGAAGAGCTGTCAGTCCTATTAGTGGCATCAGATTATAATGCCATGTCTGTTTTGATTGACCGATATCAAAAACCTCTAGCTAGATATTTGAGAAGAATTGGTGTTCACAAAGAAGAAGATATTCAGGATCTTCTTCAGGATATTTTTATAAAGATTTACAAAAATATTAATTCATTCAACAAAGATCTTTCCTTTTCATCTTGGATTTACAGAATTTCGCATAATGAGGCGATTAGTTTTTTTAGACACAATAAAGCAAGGCCAGAAGGTAATATGTTAGATGATAGTGAAGATTTACTTTTTAAAATTGAAGATGAAAATATCAATTTAGCAGAAGAAATTGATCAGACTATCAATGCAGAATTTTTACAGAAGGCAATTTTAGAGCTTGATCAAAAATATAGAGACGTTCTCGTCCTTCGATATTTTGAAGATAGGGACTATGAAAATATATCGGATATTTTGCAGATACCAAAAGGTTCAGTGGCAACACTTATTTATCGGGCAAAAGATAAATTAAAAGAAAAATTGAAAAATTTATGGAAAAAGAAATAAATAATATACAAAATAAAGACGCGGATATTAATCGCGAAGAAAATCTAAAATCGAAAGTTTTGGAGCTTATTGAGAGGGACAAAATCAGGCCTACAAAGAAGGTGTATTTTTCAATCAAAGACAAGTCCCTTTGGTCCTTGATGTTAATTTCTATATTAATTTGTTCCGCAGCGTTTTCTGTTATGATTTATTCTTTCACCAACTCTGAAGCAGATTTTTATCAAATGACCCATGATAATTTTCTGGATTTCATATTGAACATTACGCCTTATTTGTGGATCATTGTTTTTATAATGTTTGCAATAGTCGGATATGAAAACTTCAAACATACAAACAAGGGATACAAATACTCGTTTACTGTCATAATTGTTTTTGGCTTAGTTGTGAATGTAATATTTGGTTTAATTCTTCATTATGTTGGTGTGTCAAAAATAATTGATCAAGACCTATCATCTGATAACACGTTTATAAGATCATCTGATTCAATAAGGAGAATGAGCTGGAGTCATCCTGAAAATGGGATATTGTCAGGTGAAGTGGTTTCTTTCACTGACGGCAGTTCTACCTTCGTTCTAAAAGATTTTAATGGTAATTTATGGGTTGTCTCTACTAGCTATATTCCTAAGGTTAGCATGGATTTGATATCTACTTCTTCGGAAATAAGAGTTATTGGAGTTAGTCAGAATGTGTATTTTCCTTCTATTGCGACAAGCTCGTTGCTGATTTCTACAACAAGCTCTGCTACCTCTCACGCTTCGACTACCCCCTACATAGGTAGCGTGGTTGCCTGCTATATTCTACCTTGGAACACAGAGGGCTATATCTCCGGAATATCGAAGATAAAAGGTTATTTAGTCAATGAAAATGATGCTGAAAGAAATATTTCTAACATGCGTAATAACAGTTGTAGGGCAATAAAGTCCTACAATATTATTAGACAAATGGTTGAATTAAAATAAATAAATTTAACAAGCTCTTTACTCGATTTAAGGCGAGCATTAGGGCACAATCATCATAAAACAATAATAAAAACACAACTACAACTAAATATTTTATAAGTAAGGATTTTAATGACAAAAAGCGCCCAATCTGGGTGTTTTTTGTTTTTTACAAAAATGATTTATAATGTAGGTATGAATGAAAAAATAGATGTGAACAAAATTCATAAGGAGGTTGATGCTGGCAAAGCATATCTTTTAGATGTTAGATCAAAAGAAGAGTTTGCAGAATTTTCCCTGCCTAATTCAATCAATTTAAGCGTTGAAGATATTCAATATGGTAAGGTTCCTACTGTGCCCAGAGATTCCAAAATATATGTATATTGCATGTCGGGGGCTAGGTCAGAAAAGGCGGTTTCATTGTTAAAATTAATGGATTTTACAAATGCTGTAAACGCAGGCGGAATTATAAATCTCGTAAGGTAGTTCATTTTCTATTTGAAATTATTTTGAGTAGATTAAATACTTAACTCAAAAAACACATAAACACAAAGATTTTTCGAAGTTATCCACAACTTTTTTCTCATGATATTTGACAGGTGAACGCCCGTTCACTTATAATATAATTACATTAAAAATAATTAAATTTTAAAAAATATGA
>CAIJKW010000043.1 GCA_903821355.1 uncultured bacterium
AGGATATTGGATATATAAGTATAAACAGTTGGGGTGGAGAGATTAATGTTAATGGTAAAAATATTGCAGAGCTAGTAGAAGAAGAGTTAGAAAAACTTAAACAAAGTACCTCAATAATCTTTGACGTCAGAGATAATGATGGAGGTAGTAGTCGTTATGCAAGATTGGTGGCTAGTCATTTTATTAAAGAAAGAACTAAGTGTTGCACTTTTCTAGTTAAAAAACCTGCGCAAAAAGAAATGATTAAAGAAGATGGACATATTAGTCCTGAAGGAGAATTTTATGATCAAAAAATTGTCATTCTAACTAGTCCAAAGTGTATAAGTGCAACGGATATGTTTCTAACCTTTTTGAAGGATACAGGTCGTGCCGTTTCGATTGGTCAGACAACAGGAGGTGGATCTGGTAATCCTCAGCCGTTTGATCTTCAATTGGGTGATAGGAAATTTGAGCTTCGAGTTTCTTGTTGGAGAAATTATAGGAACAATGGACAAGAAATTGAGAATAATGGGATAGAACCAGATATCTATGTTGAGCCAACCCCAATAGACGTTAGAGAACATAGAGATGTAGAATTAGAGAAGGCGGTATGTTATTTGAATAGCGAAGAGTAGGTAAATATTATTGATGTCTGGTGAGAGGTATGTCTTTATATATGAAAAACTTTTGTATTATTGGGGTTTTATTGATATTGATTTATTATCTAGAAAGATTGATGTTTTTAGGCATCCAAGAAGATCTCTCTTTTCGATATCCGTCCCTTCCTTCAAAATATACTTCGCATAATTCTTAATATCCAAATCCTTAACTTCAATCTTTTCTTTAATACCAAGCATTATATTATTAAACTTCTTGATTCTCTCCACCTCAGACTTAATCTTTTGCTTAATTGAGTTATCGTCAAAACTGACTTTATCCATCAGTCCTACAAACTGATTAATAAGTTCTTTTTCTTCAATATACCCACATTTGCAATGTTTGTCTTTTGCTTTGGTACATCCATAGTATACATATCTATGAACATTCCCATTATTTTGTTTCTTCCATTTTTCACTTGCTGATACTCCAGATCCACATAATCCACAAGTCATTAATTTAGTAAATGTAAATTCTTGATTCTCGGTTCTCATTACATTGCTTTTAAGTTGTGCGATAGTTTGGTCAAACAATTCTTTGGTGATAATAGGTTCGTGTTTCCCCTGATACCAATTTCCGCTATTCTTTGGATACTCAAACATTCCATAATAGAAAGGATTATAGAGAATTCTAAATATGTTACCAAGACTTAGATGCTTCTTCCCATTTGCAGTTCTGAAGTTTAATTCAAACTTTAGCCACATATATAACTTCTTTCCACTCCATTTCTCATATGAAACTTTCTCAAACATCTTCTTGATAACAGGTGCTCTTTCTATATCAATATTCGCCTGGCATTTTTCATCTGTTCTTTTTGAGTTTAGATATCCAGTTGGCGCAACCCCAGGCCTTAGTCCCATTTCACATCTTGTTCGTAATCCTCGTTTAACATTGATTACTCTGTTATCGTTCTCGAGCTTTGCTTGAGAACACAGAATCATCAATAGAAACTTCTCGTTAGGTGAATTAACAAAAGTCTGACTGAATGTCCTTATCTCAATCAAACTCTTCTGATCCATTAGATCAACTACTGACCCTAGATCTCCTGCGTTTCTACTTATCCTACTCGCATCCCATGCAAGTATTCCATTAAATCTACCACGTCTTATATCGGACAATATTTCCTTAAACACAGGACGTTCTCCTGAGTCTTTGGCTGAATGTGATTCTCTTCTAATATCTACAATTTCCAAATCTTCTCTTTCTGCGATTTGTAGCATTTCTTTGACTTGAGAATCGATTGAGAGAATTTGTCGTTCTTCACTCTCTGTACTCTTACGAGCGTATAGGCAATACTTAAGCTTAACAGCAGGGGACAAGGCTGGTCTTAATACTTGGCTGTTGGTTCTGACTTCCATGTATATATTAATGACAGAACCATAGGTGGTGCATAGCTATGCAGAATAGGGGATTTGTAGCATGGTCTTTGATATTAACACTATCAAAGAGACCATTTGGATGGAGATGGCGGGTAGAACACTGAACAAGCTCAAAAATTACCTTTCTGCATTTTGGGGCTACTACCAAATGAGCCCAACCTTACAAAAGGTTCTTGCTGGCTTATAGTGTATGACTATATTATTTCTACACCCAAAACCAAACATAAAGCCTTTTTCATCATCACTTTGCTCCGTTCGCCCCAATCAAAATATTGTGTATAGTCCTTTGGTTCGATAAGCTTCATTGCCGTGATTTCTCCATCAGCAAGATCTTTAACAAATGGACCATATGGCTCAACCTTAGCTGCGTATCGGGCCACATAATTATTTTCTTTAGTTTCGGTATTTGTGAATATGTCATAACCTAAAGGAAACAGATTCAGAACCTTCATGTTTGATTCTTCTTTTATTTCCCTAATAATACTTTCTTCAAAAGTTTCTCCAAACTCACAACCACCCCCTGGTATTTCCCAGGTGTCTCTATTTTTAGCATACACGAGGACAATTCTATCTCCATAAAAACAAAAAGCTCCAACGGCTCCCATTGGTAATGAGCGGATAGTATCAAAACTATCCAACTCCTCGTAACAAATATTTTGGGTTATACCAGTTCGCTTTGATGTGTATGAATCATTGATTTTCATTTTTTGGAATTATGCTTGTAATGTATAACATATAACGCATTATAAGTCATTGGAATTGAACAAGTTATACGTTTTACATCTTCTCAAATAACAACTTAAAAATCTTCTTCTGAAATTCTGCAAACTTTGGATGATTAATTGTAATTACGGATTGAGAATCATAATCTACTATAGCCACTTTATCTCCGTAAATTACTTGTCCAATATTGTATTCAAACAAACCATAGGAGTCAGGAAGCGTTTTTACTCTTCTACCTAATTTTACGGCATCCTTCTTTGAAGATTTATTTGTAATAATCATACTCTCAAGACCTTTCTTGTCTCTAAGAGTTCTATAGCCTTTTGGTAAAAACTTTTCACGATTAGAATTCTCCACTGACATATATCTGTAATACTCAGCATCCTTTTCAAGTGTATTTGGTATATCCATGTATGAATCTTGAATGGCTTGTTTTCCTTCGCTGTATGTGACACGCGGTTTATTTTTTTGTCCTAATTCATACAAAGTGTGAAGGTCTTCAACGTCGCTAAAAAAAGATTTTTCCAAATCTCTAAACATAGACTCAAGCTTCTCGGGTGACTCAGCAATATAGAGAGTCCTTTTTCCTTTTGGCGATACATTAACCAACTTCTTATTTTTAAGCGATTCTAAAGATTTATAAACGATAGGGCGATGAATCCCTGTTTTCTTTTCTATATCAGTAGGGGATGAGGCTCCATTTTCTAATAGGAATACATACGATTTTTCTTCGTTTTGATCCAAACCGAGGTTCTTAAGTATGGGGTAATTCATGTTTTTATATAAAATGTAATTATTTATTACACTATTATTATAACAAAGTATCTAGATATGTCAATATATATTGGGCTCAAACAGCTTTTTGTTACATTTTAAGCTTATTTTTAAACACGCTTTGTAATTTTAGATTATATTAAGGTCAGAACAAAAACAGAAAACACATGAAAAGCACCAATATCATCAAAAACAAAGGAGATTGCCTCAAGGGCACCCCATCACCAATGGTCGGCAAAATCCGCAAGTTCTTCAAAAAGCACGGTAATCACCAGCTTCGCCTCAAAGCAAAGGCAATCCTTAGTTTTGAAGATCCCGATATCCTCGTCATCGAAGGTGTCAATCCTGGTCACTGGAATTAATTTCGCAACAAAACAGATAAAACAGAAAACAAAAGAAAGGATACCGCAATGAGTGAAATAGATGCAAGACTGCAAATTATCAACGACCTTATGGAACGGTGCGTGAAGGAAGACAAACGCTTTGGCAATGACGGAAGACTTGCTAATGACCTTTACGGGCTTGCAGTGAAGGAAGCTGAAAAGATTGGCCCTGGCATGAGGGCAACCGTTAGCGACATGAGATTTGGGCGAGGAAGATTTGGTGGTGGATACCCATCATTTCATTAACGTCAATCGGTTTGGAAGTTTACCTTAAAACTTCCGCTGTTCACGAATGTGATTCGTGCTGATGAGTCCAAAAGGACGAAACAGAAATCAGATCTTTAAAACAAAACAGAAAGTAGAAAAATGAAAGACAATATTAAAAGCATTGCGATAGTTGATGATACTCCCGAGAATCTTAAGGCGGCGACTACTGCTGTTAATGAAATCTTCCTCGGGGTTAAGGTTTCAACCTTCAATTCAGCGACAGAATTTATTTCTGAAGTAGGAGAAGAAAAACCACCCTTCGACCTTGTTATAACTGATATGAAGATGGAAGGACCTCGTTCTGGCAAAAAGGTTGCATATCAGTCTTGGTTGTGGGGAATCCCAGCTGTGATTGTAAGTGGTGGAAAAGAGCATGATACCGACAAGGTTCGGATTGGTTATCGACCTGATGTATTCATTGGGTCGAAAGAACAAGTGAAGGTTTGGAAACAAATTATTGAATTCATTTTTTCTGAAGACTATTCAAATGCGATTTTAATTATGATGAGAAGAGGAAAACTTTCAAAGCCCGATGCTGATCTTGCTGAAGTTGGAGCAATTGCTTCAGGAATGTTCATTTTGTGATCATTATATTTTTAGGTTAGGGGATTTGACCAAAAAATCCCACTGTCGACAAATGTGTATTTGTCCTGATGAGTCCAAAAGGACGAAACAGATCGCTCCTATAAGATTGACTTAATTATGGGGGAGGGTAAAATTAAATAGTATAAATAATAATATGAATAAAAAGATAATAATTGGAATTGTAGTCATTATCGTGATTATATTGGGTGTTTGGATTAGTAAGAAAAACTCAAATGATTTATCAAAAGTTAATGAAATAAAAATCGGCTCAATTTTAATAGAGTCTGGAGACGGTGCATCTTGGGGAGAGGCGGCTAGAAATGGAATGGATTTAGCAATAAAGGAGATTAATGATCAAGGTGGGTTGCTAGGAAAAAAAGTTGTGGCAATTCATGAGGATGATGCTGGAGATCCTGCAAAAACGGTAAGTGCTTTTAGAAAGTTAACAGAGACTGATGGAGTTAAGTTTATTGTAGGTCCATCATGGTCAAAGAATGGTGATTCGATAAAAGATTTGGTAACCAATCAAATCATGATTTCACCAAGTCTTGGAAACGCTAATTTTAATGAGACCAATAAATACATGTTCAATACTTGGCCTCATGATTATATTCTTTCTGCAAAACTTGCTGATTATGTTATAGCTAAGGGGTATAAAAATGTAGCAATACTTGGCGCTAATGAAGTTTGGTGTAAGGCACAGACCATGGCTTTCAAGGAAAGATTTGAAAAGTTGGGTGGAACTGTAAGTTTTGTATATGAACCAACAACTGACCAAAGAGACGTTAGAACTGATTTGTTAAAAATTAAAGAATTAAAAGATGTACAAGCTCTCGTTGTTACATCTGACGGCTATGGATTAACTTCTATCTATGGACAACAATTACAGGCTTTGGGTATTAAAAAGCCAACATATTCTATTACTCTAGATAATGCTGTTATTAAAAATTGCGAGGGAACATGCGATGGTTGGGAATTCTTGACAGCCCTTACTCCAAAGGCAGAATTTTCAGCTAAATACAAAGCTACTTATAATAGAGAAGTTGAAATAGGTTCTGACTCTGCATACGATGCTGTAATGATGATTGCAGATGCTATAAGAAAGACAAATTCTATCGACACAAATTCAATACAAAAATATCTTAATGGTATAAAAACTTATGAGGGGCAATCTGGAACACTAAATTCTGATGGTAAGGGGGCATTCACAAAAGACTTCAAAACAATGGTTATAAAAGCGGGGAAGGCGGTGGAAGTTAATAAATAACAAATTATAAAAACAGTGAATCCTCTTATTAGAAATTATTAATTGAATAAAACATATGGAAGATATAAAACCTGTCGTAGAACAACAAAAGGAAAGCAGTGGCCCTGTAATGGAAAAAATTCAAGCGAATTTAGATTTAATTGAATCTTTTCAAAAAAGCGTTAATGGCCATGTGGCCCCATCTATTTTAGAGAGTCTAATAACAAGAAATTCAGTAGTTTATGCCTGTGATCAGCTTGAAACTTCAGATGCCACCATACAGCCAGCTTTATTGGGTAAGGTTAAGGAAATAATTGAAAATGTCCGAAATAAAGGTGAAGAGAGTCAAGGCCTAGCACAAACACTATCTGCAATTTCTCGAGATTCATTTTTGGACTTTGGGACAAAAGAAGAAATAGACTTTTCTATTGGTTTTTTGAAAGAATGGGCAAAAGAACAAGGGCACGATAAGCTCGCTGAGGCCTGTGAACTTTTTATCAAAGGTGATACTACTGGTTCAATAAAACTATTTGAAGAATATAGTAATGAAGCTCGAGGTTCATCAAAACCTCAGTTTTACGGATCTTTAAAAATAGCTGGAAAAATTCTTGAGAGAGGTGGTGATGTTGATGGTTCTAAAGAGTTATATTCTCAAAATGTGGAAGAACTGAAAACTAATAAAATGTGCAAGGAGACAGATTCTCGATTCTTATCTGCTTTAATTAAAACTGGAAGAAAAGAAGAGGCCTTGCAAATTCTGAGTATTGGAGATCGTTTTCTTGAAAGTGCAGGGACTAATTGGGGAGTTGCTCAGGTAATCGAATTTGCAGAGAAATATAAAGTCATTGGAGAAGTTGAAAAGGCAGATGAATTTTATAATCTGGCTTTAAGGTTAATTGGTAGTCAAAAGGCATCTGGGTCATTGAATGTTTTTACTGCTAGTGACTTATACGACAAGATCGGCAAACCAGAACTTGCTTTGAAGGAATTAGAAGGGGTTACGACTAAGTCGTTATATTTCTACAAACTTAGACTCTACAAGAAATTGGGAGGCCTAAGTGCTGACGAAATTGAGAAAATGGAATCAGATATAGTAAATGAAGCAGGTTCATTGGTTGTACTTCGAGAAGCAGAACATACATATTTTAGGAGAGGTGATTATGATTCAGCTTTTGATGCCATGAGACTATATGAAAAGGCTAAAAAAATATTTACAGATAAACAATCTTAGGGCTATGAAGATTTAATTAAAAAGCTTAACGTACTTAATATTTATGAAAAATAAAAAACTTATCTTCGGAATCGTAATTGTGCTATTGGTGATTATAATATTGGTTTATGGACAAAATAATAAAAATAATGAGATTAGAATTGGTCTAATTTCTCCTCTGACTGGTTCGGCAGCGGCTTATGGTGAGCCTGCGATGAAATCAGCGTTAATCGCTCAAGATGAAATTAATCAAAATGGTGGCATACTTGGAAAGAAAGTTAAATTAATTGTAGAAGATGGTAAATGCGATGGAACTACGGCAGCGAGCGCAGCTAATAAATTAATTAGCATAGATAAGGTTAGTATAATTCTTGGAGGTCATTGCAGTACTGAAACGCTAGCGATTGCACCGATTGTAGAAAAAGCAAAGGTTGTCACTATTGCGTCCATAACATCATCTCCTGCTGTAACAAATATTGGAAGTTACATCTTTAGGAATTCTCCGTCTAGTGAATTTTACACCGCTAAGTCAGCGGACTATGCCTATTCAAAGGGATATCGTAAAATAGCTGCACTTTATGAAAATAAAGATTTTCCAGTTGGAGTCTACCAAGCTTTTTTAAAAGAGTTTACAAAATTAGGTGGAGAGGTTATATCAAATGATCCTTTTAACTCCGATGTAAATGATCTCAGATCATACATGATCAAGATTGATAAAGAAAATCCTGATGCTGTTTTGTTTGCTTCTCAAGGCCCTGGGGCTAGTGTTACTTTCTATAAACAAATGAAAGAACTTGGTCTGCTAAGTAAATATCCAATAATTGCTGGGGCTCAATCTATATCACCTATTATAAATGAACAAACTGGAGGGTTATTAAATAATCCAAACATATTTACAACAGATGCTTTTGTAGATACAAACAATACAAAGAGTGCTGCTTTCTTGAAAAAATATGAAGCGATTTATAAACAATTACCACCTACAAACATTGCTTACTTAGCAACTTCTTATGATGCTGTGTATTTAGCTAAGGAAGCAATTGAGTCCTGTAATAGTTTTACTAACACAGAGTGTATAAAAGAATACATTGGCAATTTAAAGGATTGGAGTGGGGCAACAGGGTTGGTGACATTGGGTAAAATTGGTAATCCGATTACTCCAATAGGGTTACACTATTTTGATGTGGATGGTAAAGAGAAGTATCGGGAATTAAAGTAATGGATAATGAAGTAAAACAATTTGATTCCATTAGTGATAAATATTCATCTTTTGTTGATATAGATCCTATAAGAAACTTCTTGCACTATCCAGCTGTTATCAATTTGTTGGATTAAGAAGTATATCCACCAAGAGTACTTACTGAGTATCCCTTCCGCTTGTGTTCACGACTCGGATCCTAGAAAAGGGCTAAGGGGCTGTTTGGAAATAAATACTGAAATGAAATTTGAGGACCTTAAAAAAACGCCCAAAAATATGGTCAAACGACTATTGACAGGTAGCTATATTGTGTAGTACAATATTATGCGTAAAGTTCCTTGAATGAGTGTTATTTAGCCACAGCAGAAAGTGCCTATTTATAGGCTTTCTCTGCTGTGGCGAAGAGTCCAGCGACCAACCAACAACACCAAATTACGATAACGGATATGAAACCGATTACGTCAGGACAAGCAGAACAGTGCGTCACTGTGATCAAAGACGCTGCCCGCAAGGCAGGAGAAGAGGCGATTGCCGAACTCAGAGACAACAATGTCATCAATAGCGACAACCTCCAACGTTTCCTTGAATCAGGTGGCCAAATGGCTACCAAAATCAAGGGTTTCGTGAAGGGGATGATTGCTGAGATGGCGGAGAACATCATGGGCTACCTCAAACTCATCTCGGGAGCGGAAACGCTTATCCTTGATGCGACGGACGGCACCGAAACCATCGCTAAATCCAAGGACACCTTTAATGGGTATCTCGATAGCGACTTCTGTAACTGGAATCTTGATGTCCCGAGTCAACCGACCAAGGAGCAAAAGGTTTCTGTCTTCGAGATGACCAAGAACGGCACCTTTAGCCAGATCTACAACGGTCTTTCTTCCAATCTCGACAGTTTGTGCCTCACTCAGGCGCAGATCATCGGGTTCGTGAAGAAACATCGCAAGTGGCTCCGTGCTGACGGCTACGGAACCTTCTTCCTGTTCAAGCGGGATGAAGATTTCTTCGTTGCGAACGTGTACGTCTACGACGACGGGTCTCTCGACGTCAGCGTGATCGAGTTCTCGGACGACTACGTCTGGTACGCAGGCGGTCGGCATCGTGTCGTGGTACCGCAACTGGACACTTTGGCTTCTTGAGCCTTTTGACCCTTTGGCTCTTAGTCCCTCTGACCCTTTCCAAATTAACTTTTGGCAGGGCAGGGGGATTTTTGCTATACTGAAAAAGCAATTACTGACTGTATTTCGGTTACGGCTTAAATACCGTGGTTGTGTAAACTAAGATTTCAGAATTTTGTCGGATACGTCTTACAAAAGAGTAGGTTTTATTTTGCTAATAAAAAATAAGTTAGTTGGTGTAGAAAACTGGAGAACTTCTATGTTCCAAATAATATTCAACCGCTCATGGTTTGGGTGGTGGTGTCACAGATGGTTTTCTACATAAATTCTTCGTTGCGAACGTGAACGTCAACGACGACGGGTCTCTCAACGTCAACGTGAACAAGTTCTCGAACGACAACGTCTGGAACGCAGACAATCGGCATCGTGTCGTGGTACGAAACTCACTATTTCTCTCACTACAAAAGGTGAGAGTTTTTGTTGGAATATTTCTCTTAAATTGTTTTATCTTTGTTTAAACTTTGCAAACCTTTTCTCCATCCTCCGAACATCTTACCTATCTCCTCTAATTTAGATGATAGAATAATATGTTTTTCAGTTGGTATTATTTTGCTTTCCCACGCAAGTTGCACAAAGAATTTTAGTATATCCATTTTGGATATTATTTTCCCTAACAATACAATCTTTGTCTCGGGTTGAAGATATATACACAAGAAACTTGATTCTAGTATATCTAGAAAAATATTTTCTATTCTTTGTCCAATTCCAAATCTTTCGGTTCTTGGAAAGTCTCGATGGAGTACTAACCAAAAATTATAGGCTTCTTTTTCCTTTAAAATAACGGTAGGTGTCTCTCGGGGGGGGGGTGACTTTATAGTCATGTATTTCTGTATTATTAATTAAAATTTATAACATGTACGATAGTATCATATCTTTGGAAAATCTCTATGGGGCATGGATGGAGTTTGTTGGTGGTAAAAAATACAAGAGGGATGTAGCAGAATTTGCCTTAAATCTTTCTAAAAATATATTTCAGTTACACGAAGATTTAAAAAATAAGACATATCAGCATAGTGAATACACAAGTTTTAAAATAACAGACCCTAAGGCAAGGGATATTCACAAATCCTCTGTCCGTGACAGATTACTGCATCATGCAATTTATAGAATTCTATATCCATATTTTGATAAGAAATTTATATACGATTCATACTCATGCAGGTTGGGTAAGGGAACACATAAAGCAAATGAGAGATTTAAATATTTTTCAAGAAAGGTTTCTAAAAATAACACCAGGACATGTTGGATATTGAAATGCGATATAAGGAAATTCTTTGCAAATATTGACCATAAAATATTAATGCAGATTTTAGAAAGGCACATAGATGACAAAGACACAGTCTGGCTACTTGGACAGGTGATTAGTAGTTTTAATACAAAAGGAAGGACCGATGTTGGTCTACCACTCGGTAACTTAACATCTCAACTTCTAGTAAACATATACATGAATGAGTTTGACCAATTTGTTAAGCATCAACTTAAAGAAAAATATTATATAAGATACGCAGATGATTTTGTATTTATGTCAGACAATGAAAATCATCTTGAGGAATTAATACCAGAAATATCAAAGTTTCTAGAAGAAAAACTTAAATTAGGTCTTCATCCTGACAAGCTATTTATTAAAACTCTATCATCGGGATTAGACTTCTTGGGTTGGGTACATTTTGAAAAACATAAGGTACTTCGAACTGCGACCAAGAAAAGAATGTTTAGGAATCTAACCAAGAAGGCGGGGAAGAAGGAGACTGTACAATCGTATTTAGGCTTGTTAAAGCATGGAAGTACAAGGAAAATTAAACAAAAGATAGTAAAACAAGATGTTGGTATTATGGCTTAGCAAACACTAGTATCTGCGATATGATATGGACTAATACAAATAAGTTTTGTATTATGTACAGTGACAACTTAATAGGACGACCTAACCCTTAGAAGAAATTTTAAGGTATGGTCAAAATCGCACGACACAAAAAACCCCATCATTAGGGCGTGTCGTGCGTTGCACTGGGAAACTGGTGCAGAGGTCTCAGGGCCTCACTAGTGATGGGATTTTTCGTACCTACCACTAGACTACTAGAAAATAATAAAATTCAATGAATAAAGAAATATACGATCAAAAAGTTTGGTCAGAGATACTTTCAAACGGAGAGACAATTTCATTTGCTTTCTCTATCGGTAGTCGATACATAAAGTTTCGTGCAATATTTTGGGGAATTATAGGCTTCTTTATGTTTTTATGTCCAGCTGTAGTTTTTCTTACTTTAGGAATATGGTTTATGAGTATCGTCTTTATGATAATATTTGCACTAATCGTTTGGTATCCACTTTTCTATATACCTAGAGCAAATTTGTATGCACTTACCAATAAGCGTGTACTGGTTAGAAAAGGTTGGTTATCTACAACAATGCAAAGTGTTGATTATCACAATATTACGGATGTTGCAGTTAAACAGGATTTTCTAAGTAAGCAAATGTTAAAGACTGGTACCATAGTTATAAACACCGCTGGTCACTTAACAAATCAAATCGTTCTTCGAGATGTTGAAGCTCCTTATGAGATAAAAAAGAAAGTTGATCATCTAAAGGCTCAATAAAAGATTATGAAAAGGTTTACATATGTTTTAGGGATATTAATAGTTCTTGTTTTTCCAGTCATTACAATGGCATCTGTTGGTACTGCAGAGAATTGTAAGGCTAATCAATCATTACCAGACCCTGTTTGTTCTCCTGGCGACGTTCTTACAACTAACATAAAAACTATCTGTAAAGTAGGGTACACCAAAACAGTCCGAAATGTTTCGGTGTCTACAAGAAAGAAAGTATTTAAGGAATATGGAATACCTTACGCTTCAAGTTCAGACTATGAAGTTGATCATATAATCAGCCTAGAACTTGGAGGAAGTAATGATATCAAGAATCTTTTTCCAGAGTCATATCTAATTAAGGATGGAGCTAAGGACAAAAGACAAATTAGAAAACTACTTACATAAAAAAGTATGTAATGGTTCAATGACTATACAAGAAGCTCAGAAAGAGATATCTACTGATTGGGTAAAATACTACAATCTCTATTATAGTTTGAATAAGAATTAGATATAAATCATTATTGATTTTTCTCCACATCTATATAATCTTTGAAATACAGAGGCCCTTCATCGTCAGCGAAAGCAATAAGCCAAGTACCCTCATTCATATGTTTATCTAGTGTTGAATTGATGAGTAGAGAAAAGGCGTCTGCAAGGTCATCGTGTTTTTCAACTCCAAAACCAATCAGCTCTTGTATAAGGTCTTCACATCCTTGTCTTGGAAATTTAATAATTCCAGATTTAATTGATGTTGAAGTGAGCGACAACCTTGTCCTTTTGTCTCCTTTGGGTTTAACAGATTCTGCTATAATTCCATGCATTTCTAACATTTGAGGCAGTGCTTCTTGATAAGCAACACTTTCAACATAAAGCTTATCAGAATGTCTTGGCATTTGTGTCCGTTTAAAATCCTTAAGTAAATCTACTTGTGCTGGAAAATTCAACTTTTGTTGTACTGGATTAGGAAGAATGTATATGCGTAGTTTTTCTCTTCTTCCGTATATATGAGCTGAAACAATAGTTGTAAAATCCGCAGAATCTTTTGAAGATATTGCAAGATCTACTCCTGCATAAGTTCCGCGATACGCCCTGTGTGATGTACCTGGCAATTCATCATAGTATTGTATCCACTCTGGATAGATAACTTGATTGTCACTAGGGATAATACGAAGTAGGTATTCTCTTTGCCACGATACTTCACTTGAAATCTGCAGTTTTTCATTTTCAATATCTTTTTCATTTGCATATTTACTTGGCCATAAACATAAACCATTTTTATCCAATAGGGGATACTCACTGAAAGTACCTCTAGCTTTTCCTTGTGATATTTCATCTTTAATCCTCATTAATAGCGAATCTTCATGTAGCAAGTTCCCAACTATAATAAGACGTGTGCTTTTATCTCCTGCAGGTAGAACCTCACCACGAAGCCAATGGTATGTCTTATCACGAGCCTCTCTTATCCTTGTTGATTGTATGTCTTCTACGTCATCGCAAATAATTAAATCAGGACGATGTTCATAGTGCCTAAGTCCTCTAATACTTTGATCGCTTGAAGCTACTGTGATTCTTGCACCGTTTCTTTTAAATACTAATGAATGAGAACCCCACTCATCACTTTCTTCATTAAATGGTCCTAAGTCCTTTTTAAGGGGGCCATCTTTTTCAAGTTCATTTCTTATATTCATCATATGTTGTTTTGCTTGTGCTCTAGTCTGACAAAAGATAATACAGAACTTCTTTTGCTGTTTCCCAAGAATTGCCCATATAGGGTAGGCGGTAGTTACCATTGTAGATTTTCCAGATCCACGGAATGCAACAATGTAGAGATTTTCCGTTGGGCTTTTTTCTAGGTTGTGAATTATTTCTTTCTGAAAATCTGCAGTCTCGTATTTAACGTAACTGGCATAATATAGATGAAAGAAATATAGGAAACTGTCTTTTGTAATCGATGTTCTTACTAGTTTGTCTTTTAGCATTTTATTAATTAATGCTGTTGGAATTATTTTAGTCATGGTTTTTGTTGTTTATGTTTTTAATTGATTTGGACTTTGTAATGTTTGCAAGCTTTAATGCTTCTTTAACAATCTTTGCTTGAGATGGCGTTAATTCTTCTGAGTCTTCCACTGTAGTAATCTCAAGTTTGTTCTTGTAGTTTTCGTTTCTATGACGTAACCAAAAGCTGATTGCTTGATAGTTTTTTTCTTTGATGAGGGTTAATAGCTGAGTTTCACTCATATCGTTTACCAGATCTATGCCTTCAAGAATTGCTTCGTCCATTTGTTTTGCAAAGGCTTTGTCGCTCTTCCTCCAACGATAGATACTGTTGCGGGATAGTCCTGATTTTTCACAGGCGACTTGAATAATTGGTACCTTCTTAAGTTCTGAAAGGAAGGTCTCTTGGAATTTATTTTTCTTCATAGAATTTCTTTATTACTTTTGCTTTGCGACCTGTTAGTTTCTCATATCTCTTGATTGCTAGATCACAGAAAATTGGTTCAATCTCAAGAGAATAGACCTTACGCCCTAATTGTTCAGCACAAATCATTGTGCTGGCAGATCCAGAAAAAGCATCGAAGATAATGTCGCCAGGCTTAGTGCAACGCATAATAAACTTATGATGAAGTTCAGGATTTTTACTTGTTGGGTGTTCCATCTGATTTGAAGGAAGCCTTTTGATTGCCCACAAATTTGTGATATCATCTAGTAGTTGATTACCGGTACCTAAATCCTTATTCTGAATTTCATTTAGGTTTTTGTGTAAGTCAGATAGATAAGGCGAACCTTTACTACCGTACACACAAAATTCTGTGCACTTTGAAAAAGCAACGGTAGGAGTAGGAGATGAATTGTTCTTAACCCACACATTTAATCTTCTGTTCTTAACTCCTAACTCCATGTATAGAGTCTGAAAAACCCAGACCCACGCTTCATCACACCAAAATGCAACGTGCACATCCTTGGTGGATACAGCAAGTGAAGATTTCATAACTTTGCGAATAAATTCCTTGTATTCTTCTGGTGATTGATTATCGACAAAAGAACCGCCGTAATTACTTTTATTACCTACACCCTTGTCATACGAAAGACCAATATTAAATGGTGGGTCGCTGTAGAGGGCTGTCGCCTTATGCTCACCAAATAGTTTTTGTACGGCATTAATGTCAGTAGAGCTTGCACAAAGTAACTTGTGATCGCCCATGATTATAAGGTCGCCACGTTCTGTCTTAGGTGTCTTAATTTTCTTTAACTCTTTATCTACTTCAAAATTGTCATCTCTAGTATCTTTCTCTTCGTCCCAGAATTTTACTAATTCTTTTTCGTCGAATCCTGCGAACTGAAGAATATCTAGATTGAATGACTTCAATTTCTCGAAGCTCCATTCTCCATCGCTAACATTACTTTCTATTCCAATCGTCCGTCTCTCTTTCTCCTTTAGCTTGCGGTTGGGGACAAGTACGTTAACTTCTTTTACATTAAGTTGAGTCAACGCAACTCGCCTTTGGTTTCCTGAAAGTATAGTATTATCGGTATCTATAACTATCACATCGTGAAAACCATTTTGTCTGATCTTATCTTTTAATTTTTCTAAACCATCTTTTGAGATTTTTCTTGGATTTTCTGCCCAAGGAAGTAGGTCTTTGACCTCTCTAACTTCTGTAGTCCATGAAAGTTGTTTCATAGTTTTATGCATTTAGTTTTTTAAAGTAGATGACTAATCTACTAACTATATGAAAGCACTAAGGTACATGGTCATGTAAACTACACAATCTTGATATTTACAACTAAAAGACCTCTATTTAAGAGGTCTTTTAGAAAGTTATCCACTCAACTTGGTGTCAACTTAAGAACTATGCTTTTTCAATACGTATTTTTGGATTTATATGATAGCCCGATCCTTTCTTCCCTTGAATTAGCTTCATATTATCATCGAGTCGTAGGTTGTTTATCGCGTAATCATTAAAGGTTTGAACAATTTTTGCAACAGCTTTTGAAGTTGGGCATGAAAGTAAATCTTCTAATTCTTTTGTTTGAACATATGACTTGCGCTCAAGTAGTATATCGAGTAATTTCTTTCTTTTGCCATTTTCTGACAAAGCATGTGAATAATATTTTCCTCCTAAATTTCTATCCAGAGACCCTTCTTTAGTATCGTAAATTATAACAACACCCGATTCTTGCAGGGGGTATGTATGTTTATGGCTTTTGTTCATTTCTTTCAATTCTTCCAGAATATCGTATTCAACTGGGCGCCTGTAAAATACATTTCTATCTATTGTAGGTATAGTGCCAGTAATACAACTAACTTGTTCGGACTTTTGACTTATGTTACGAATTATTGGATCTGCAAGTTTTTTGACCTGTTTCAGTGCTTCAAGGTGCCTTTTTCCAATTTCTTGGAGTTGTCTAATTTGGGGGTTGTTTAATAAAGATTCCTCAAATTTATGGGCTTCTAGTATAGCGTCTCTAACAATTTTTAGTTTCTGGGGTTGTTTGTCCATGATTATATATTAGCAAACTGTTGCTTTTTTGTATACTATCATTTATACTTATTATACAACCATGATAAATAACCTAAGTGACAAAGACAAAAAAGCTTTTGCCCTTATCCGCAATCAGATTATACATTATGGCGAAAGCCCAACCTTACGTGAAATAAACGAAGTGACAGGCGGTAAGTCCCCGAGATCTGCTAGCCTTGTAGTTGATAGGCTAATAAATCTAGGTCTTATAAAGAAGAAAGGGAAAAGTTTGATACTTGCAAATACAGCCCATAGCGATAGTTCAATAAGAACAGTTGACGTTCCTTTGGTTGGGTCTGTATCGTGTGGTACACCAGTATTTGCAGAAGAAAATATTGAAACTTACATACCAATATCAAATAATTTGGTAAAAAATGGTTCAAAATATTTTCTTTTAAGAGCATCAGGAGACTCGATGGATATGGTGGGGATCAACAGTGGTGATTTACTTCTTATAAGACAACAAGATTCAGCAGAAAACGGGGATAAGGTAGTGGCTCTGATAAACGATGAAGCTACCGTAAAGATTTTTGAAAGGACTAATGACGCTATTATTCTTAGACCAAAGTCTACTAATGATACTCATAGACCTATAGTATTAACAAATAACTGTATGATTCAAGGGGTAGTTGTTGCGGTACTTCCAGAGAATCTATTCTAAGTCATGAAACTAAACAACTCTCAGCTTATAAACTATAAAGATAGAATAAAGTTTTCAAGAGACGATAAAATTAAATACCAAACTCAAATTGATAATCTTGTTTCTTCAATTGAATCAAAGATTCTTGAACATGTCGATGTTAGGGTTCTGAAAGTTCTTCAGTCAGGTTCATGGAAGAAAGGAACAATTATCAAACCAAAAGATAACGTTTCTATAGATATAGATTTAGTATTCTTTTTAGATATTACATCAGATGAATATTACTTGCTTCATCAAACAAGAGATTTACTAGTACCAATTTTAAAAAGTGTATATCCCAATAAGAATGATTCTGATTTCTGGGTTAATCCAAAGACGGCAGGTTTGGAATTTGTTTCTTCTGGATTAAACGTTGATATAGTACCAGTCGGAAAGACCAATGATTCTGATTATGTCGCACAGCCAGATTCGGATTCTGATATTTACTTTACTTCTCCAACAAAACAATTAGAGTTTATTTCCAATATAAAGAATTCAAACCCTAATTACACAACAATTGTTAGAATATTAAAAAAATGGAGAAATGTACAAGGTGTAAAATTGTCATCATTCGCAATTGAATTAATAGTTGCTTATTTGGACTTGAATAATGGAGTTCAGTCAGATATATACGAGGCAATCTTAAGGTTCTTTAGACTAATAAGTAAAAAAGTTTTTCCAGTTCTTCTTTTTAACGCAAAGTATGGTACTTATAAACATGACGGTAGTCATGTATACATAGCAGATCCCACCTATGAGGAAAACAATATAATGAAAAATGTCTCTAATTTGGATTGGGGTATGATACGTATAAAAGCAGATGGTGCCTTTGAGACACTATTGTTAGCCGAGGAAGAAGAATATATATCGACCACGGTTGATTTATGGAAGGAGGTTTTTGGAATAAATTTTAATATTAATCCACTTGAAAATTAACATGATACAATCAGAAATTAATAAACTCCATAAAAGTATAGCCACTGATTTTAAAATAGCAGCTAGAAAAACTGAATTGTGGGAAATTGTATATTGTCACGATATACTACATGATATTAAAAAGTTAATGACATTTGGGTATTTAGATGAGGTGTCATTAATAATGAATAGTCATGATAATGTACCAATAAAGGCTAAGAAATATAAAATTGTACACATAAATAGATCACAAGACGATAGGCCTGGTGGTGTTGACTGGGAGGATGGAGAAGGTCAATCTCTTGTTGTGTTGGTTTCATATACACAAGATTTTCAAAATCTTTCACCCGAACAGCGATCATTTTTTCAGGCTGAAAATTTGAAAATCCCATGGAACGCATCTAATCTAGACCACAGTTTTCCTCATCTGACGCCGTCATTGTCAAAGGTTTATACATCTTCTAACTCTGGTATTGATAGGATAGATTTTAATTAAATATTATGGAATCAAAAAATAAAATTATCGAAGAGGTCAAAGATTTATGCAGAAAAGCAGATCAGACAAGAAGTATACACAACATAATGAAGGATTCGTTGGTATTAATTAATAAATTGTTCCTACTTTATATTACTATTGGGTCAGCTATATCAGCTATGTTAATTTTTTCCTCCATCTCAACTTCCTACCAAGTATGGATAGGGATATTTTCAGCTACTATCTTTATAGCTAGTCTTCTTCCAAACACATTGGGTTTTGATTTAAAAATTTTAGAGAGAACTACGGCTGTAAAATCTTGGGGTGAATGGATTAGAAATGCAAAAACTTTTTGTGATAATGACATTTCTGAAATTGATATAGTTAGTCTGATCTCAAGACATGGGGAACTGATTGCTGATTACAAAAAAGTTATGGATGATACACCATTAATACCTGATAATAAGTTTAATAAATATAAACAATTGCATTTGAAAAAAATAGCTATTTCAAGAGCATTAGACAAAACTCCATTTAAGACGATTAAGAAAATAAAAAAAGAACTTTCTGTTTATGAATAAAACTAAAACTAAAAAAAAGGATTACCAATACCTAGATGAAGATCGGGATATAATAGAAGAGCTTGGTCTTAGTGTTCAGGGTATCAGAGACAGGGAGTCTTCTTTAAAGGAAAGTTTTAAAGTGGATTTATCAGCTTTACAAATTAAATCTACCTTGAGGAATCGTAAAACGATGGTTGATTTAGATAAATCAAATAAAAGGTTTTCTATGGTCATATTATTCTTTGCTTTTATCCAATTTGCCATAGCTGGGTTCCAGTTGGTTATGCAATTTGTAGATTCACCAAGTAGAGCTTTTGCAATGTTTTTTTCGGGTGTCTTTCTTGTTTTCATGTTTTGGATAGTAAGGAATGTTGGTAATTTGAATAAATAATAATTATGGAAGTAACATTGCTAGGAACAGAGATAAATTTAAAGGATTTGTTCGTTAGTAAAGATAATCGTCAACATCTTTACTGTGACGGTTGTGGAGCTTCGATGGTGTTGGGTTATTTTGAATTTAATAAGATTGTATCTGGTATTCAAATACAAGTAGATAAGTTACCATGTTTATGTTGTGAATACTGTGGTAAAAAATATCTTTCCGAAAATAGTAGGTTTGAAATTATAGATTTACATGTACAGGCTATGAAAGACGGAGTTAAGGCGATTTCAAAAAAGAGAAAGAAAATAAATGAAAAGTTTAGGTTGGGTAATATTGGGTTTAATTATGATTCGGATGATTACTATAATTTACCTGGATTAGAACGTTTCGATGGTACTGGTTTTTTGACACCAGTATTTTTTAATAAAGCTGTATTATTAAAGTTTAGAGAAAATCCAGACTACAGAATACGTTTTCATTCACAAACATACGGTAGTATTTTAAAGGGTGAAAACTTTTGTATTCCATTTGGTGTAAACAAAAACGGAAAGGTGTTTATGTGGCTAGGAGATATAGCTAGTTTACCAAAGAATGAGCAATTTTATTTGAAGTCTGAAAATATAAATTCCGATCATGACATTGGAAGTGAATTTTATGATGGTCAAATTGAATCAAAATTTACTGACTCTAGTGTCGAGGACAAATTAATTGACGAAAGGTCTACATTTTTAGAGTTTTGTCATAAAAAATTTGAATTAGAGATATCTCACTTAAATTCTGAAATATTAGATGCTATTGAACAATTCTCTCCTCCTCTTCTGTATACAGAAAAAGAACAAAAAGATATCATAGATTTGTTACATAAAATTAATATAGAATCTATAGATAATAAGGTTCTTGGTAAATTAATTATAAAGTTTGGAGGAAAAGAGAAAGATAGTGTAGGCAGTCTTAAAAGACTTGAAAAGTTGTTTAAAATTAATTACCCAGAACTAGAAATATCGAAGATAATAACACCTCTTTATGTGTTGTATGATTTAAGGGTATTGTGTTCACATGCTTCAAGTAAGGAAAACAATGATAAGGTCATGAAGAGTGTATGTAATAGATTGGATATCCCAGAGGGGTCTCTTTTCTCTGTAGTTTATTCAATTTTATTGGAAAAATTAATCAATTGTTACCGTGGTCTTACGGTAGAATAAATTAACATACTTATACAGAATAATTTGGGATAATATTGAATATGATATTTGAATCTGCCATCAAAACCCTAAAATACAAACTTTCCAAAAAACAACCAAAGGAATTCAGTAGTACTTGGGTATACAAAGAAACACCATCAGTCTATCGTTATATATGGAAAAACATCAGAACCGAGAACGGGGATATTGATTGGGATAGGATAACTATGGAGCTTGATAGAAAATATCAAAAACGGTGGACAAGATACAGGATCAAATTAGCCAAAGAATATCAAGACCAAAATGAAGTAGATTTGGTGCTATTAAGATACAAAGACAAACTCTACACTCTAATGGTATCAATTGACCCAAGGGACGTAGCTAATCAAGAAAGGATTATCATCGCTTTGGTACGCCTCAGTCAAAAAGGGAACACTCTAGCTAAACAAGAATTGATATCTTGGCTTACATTCACGACAGAAGAATGGATTGAAAAGCGTTGGCAAGTTAGAAAATGGAAGGGATATACAGATGATGTGGAAGACAAGATTAAGAACTGTATAAGGTTGTATAAATATACAGGCACATTTCTAGGTTACCTTTTTAAAACTCTAGAATACGCAGGTAGGGGAATTAGACCAATGCAGGCTTATTCATTAGATGACCCAGTTGGTGACGGATCAAGAACTAGGATTGATTTTATTATAGAAGAAAGTGACAAAAGTGACACGTAATTGTAACCTTTTGCTTTGTTTCGTGTCACTTTTGTCACTTTTTGACCTGCTCGAGACGCATAGACGTGCTATAATCAGTTTATTAAAAATTAACCTTACTGGGCTTAACCGAGAAAAGTCCGAACTCGAGAGCCTCCGCACTAAAAACTTATTATCAGCTTGACCTGAGTACTTATGATGGTGGAGAGACCCGAATACATCAAAGTCAGGCTTTCAAAAAAGTAAAATATATTGTATTATCTAAACCATCATGCTTTGCAACGGAAAAATTAAAACGTGGTCTAGCTTTGCTCCCGCACCTTTTTATTCTCATAAAGGGTAGTTTTCTTATTGCATTTAGAATCTGAAACTGCCCTTGGTCGGGCAGTTTTTGTTCTTTCACAAACCATCAAAACAAAGGAGATACAAATGAAATATCGTGCAGTATTAAGTCGTTGTGCAGTTAATCTACAATCACTCAAGCTTCCAGTCTCTGACACAGAAGCTTTGAAAATACTTAAAGGTAAGGAATTCAAAGTGTTAGAAGTCGATCTAATTGCACTGGCTCGCCAATGCATGAAGACCTCAGTATATCGTCGGGGCGCAAAACCCTCGGAAGCCCCTATGGTGGTTGACTGTTCGAGCTTCATCAAATGGCTCTATGGTCAGCGAGGCATCTGGCTTCCTCGTCGTTCAATTCAGCAAAGGGAACTTGGTATCTCTGTACCTATCGATGAGATTGACGCAGGTGATGTCATTTTTGTCTCTGGTTGGATCGACTACTACCACACCGATCCGAAAGACGGAGTGGGACATGTCGGCATTGCTACTGGAGAAGGAACAGTCATTCATGCGGCGGACCGAAAGGCTCACGTTGTCGAAAGTTCCTTCGAGAGTTTCATTGGCAAAAGCAAATTTCGAGGTGCAAGACGGTATATTCCCAAAGATAAAACCGTTCTCACACTTGAGACTCCAGCCGATAGAGAGGTTGAAATCGCCGACGATCTTCGATGGATTGTTCTTCAGTCGCTTTCAAAACGCTAGTTCCTCAAAGGGCTTTGATTTCACATCAAGGCCCTTTTTTATACCCGACCCACGTACTTAAAACGCCCTTCTTAAAATATGCTAGAATACCCTTATGGGGATTGAACCTACGGGTACTTAACCCACTATCACCGCAAGATGATCAACTTCCAACCCCACACCAGATCCGACATCCCACTTCGTATAAAATGGCTAAATAATTACAAGGCCACCATATATGCTGTGTCAAACCCAGAAAACGGTACAACAGAAGAATTACAAAATAAGTGGTTTGACGACTACGAAGAAAAATTTGCAAAAGGAGAAAAGAAATTTTTTACCATACTCTCTGAAGATTTACCTATAGGGTTTATGGGCTTGTCTGACATTCGTAAAAACACGGAGGATGCCAAGATTTTTATTCTTATAGGTGAAGATGATTACAGGGGTAGGGGAATTGGAAAAGAATCTATTGAGTATCTTATTAATTATGCCTTTAACGATTTAGGCCTCAAGTCATTAAATTTGGATGTAAAAAAATTAAATTTACCAGCAATTAATTTGTATAGCAAGGTTGGTTTTAAAACAACGGGAGAGGATGGGAAAGACAATGAATTCTGGTTGATGAGGTTGGAGCGATAATAGTAATTTTGTAAATAATAATTTCAGTTCAAAACTATCTATAAATATCATGATCCCCAATTTTCAAAAAATGAACCATATTTTTTTCTCCGTATTCAAAAACAATCCTTGTCTGATAATCAACTGAGAAAGACAAAAAACCACTTAAAACACCGTTAAGTTTATGAGTATTTAGAGATGGGTGTTTCGGATTATTTATAAATAACTCAATTTTCTTCAGCGCCATTTTCTGTGCTTTATTTGATAGTTTCTCGAGTTGGGATATAAATTTTTCTGAGTAAACGACAGTAAGCATATTTTATGAAGATTTTCTTTTTCCAAGAATTTTTTTTAGGTCTCCTGTATGAGAAATACCCGCTTTAATTTGACGAGAGGCTTCTAGGATATCATTGATTTCAATTTGCTCACGCATCTTTCTTATAGCTTTACGAATTGCTTGGGCACGATTTTCAGCCTCGCCAGATTTAATGACGCTGTCTATGAATTGAAGTAAGTCTTTAGGCATTGGTACTGATATTGTAGTCATATGATAATATCATATATTATCATACATTGTGTGTCAAGCAGATTTAGATACAACAGTAGAACATTAAAAAAATAAAATTAACAATTTGCAAAATTTTTATATTTGATATACTTATCTTACAAAAAAACAAACCTCTGCCTTTTGGCGGTATCATTTGATTAAATATAAACATTAATTGAAGGGGGTTGGTATCTAAAAAGTTAGGAAGTTAGAAAGTTAGAATGGTCGGAATTACTAGAATGTTTTATTATCTGAATAATTAACAAAAACGTTTATTTATTAAGCGTGTTTAACGTATAAAAACAATGGAAAAAAACAAAATAGCTATATTTGAAGGGAAGAAGGTTAGAAGGACAATTCACAATAATGAATGGTATTTATCAGTTGTAGATGTATGTGAAGTTTTAACTGAGAGTGTTGATGCTGGGGCCTATTGGAGAAAGCTGAAACAAAGGTTAGCTGAAGAGGGAAATCAACCCGTGACATTTTGTCACGGGTTGAAGTTAGAGGCTCCTGATGGAAAAATGAGAGAAACTGACTGCGCTAACACAGAAGGTATCTTTCGTATAATTCAATCTATTCCATCTCCCAAGGCAGAGCCTTTCAAGAGGTGGCTTGCTAAGGTGGGCTATGAACGTGTGCAAGAAATAGAAAATCCAGAATTGGCACAACAGAGGATGAAAGAGCTTTATGAGAAAAAAGGTTATTCCAAGAATTGGATAGATAAAAGACTGCGCGGAATTGCTGTTCGTCAAAATTTAACCGATGAGTGGAAGGAGCGTGGAATTAATTCTGATAAAGATTTTGCTATATTGTCATCAGAAATTTCTAAAGCAACATTTGATTTGACTCCAACAGAGCACAAAAAGCTCAAAAAGTTAGAGAAAGAAAACCTACGGGATCACATGATTGATTTAGAATTAATCTTCACAATGTTGGGAGAGAGTGTGACAACTGAAATATCTGCAAATGAAAAACCAGAAACATTTGATAAAAGCAGAAAAGTTGCCAAAAGAGGCGGAGGTGTTGCTGGAAATGCTAGAAAAAATACGGAAAAGGAACTTGGCAGGAAAGTGGTTTCAAAAGAGAACTATCTGAAGGAGTCTGAGTCTAAGAAATTATTAAAAAAATGAGACAAAAGAAAGGGCCCCGGCGGGGGCCCTCACGGGTAACGATCGTCCATCGTTACGAGTTGTCGGTTGGGTCTGTTTGTCGACCCTGATATATTCTAGCTGTTACGTTTGACAAATTCGCAGCTTTTTACTTTTGTTTCTTGATTCTTGCTTCTGCAGTCGAAACGCTAGCCGATATATTTTGATGCGCTAGCTCTGCGAAAGTGAGTCTTCCTTATAATCTTCCTCGGCGTACCTGAAGACCGCGCTCCACCGCTTTTGACGTATCTATTCTACCTTCGATTATTTTTCACGATAATCTCTGGGTTTTTCAACGCTATTCTGCGGAACATCAATCTGAATTGGAGAATTCCATCGTCAGATTGTTGTGGTATCTAGTATCTTGTTAGGACTGATACGTTTGGAGTATTTTACCGAGAGCCTGACTTTCAACCTCTTTGGTTGTTTATAAATCGTAGTGTTGTTTCTACGACGTACTGGCGTCAAGTTCATCTCCATACCTTTAAATACGAAGATTGGGTATCATGTATTTATGGCGAAAAATCTTAAAAACAAGAAAAAGCACCTGTCAGATAACGAACGATTTTGCATTGAAAAGATGCTGAAAGCTGACGAAACTATAACCAAAA
>CAIJKW010000044.1 GCA_903821355.1 uncultured bacterium
AGACCTTTGATGTGGGCTTCTGTAGTCTTTTCTTCCTCTCTAAGTTCACCAATTCGTCGAGTGTGAGAAGCTATGAGAGAACGAAGTCGAGCTTCATCAGCTTCGGCAAGCGTAACTGTGTTTAGCGCGTTTTCAATACGAGCCTGGAGATCGCCTGGAAGAGGGTGCTGAATTGTATCGTTGTTAAGTGACATAAGGTTTATAGTTCAACTACTGAATATGATGGAGTTGTTCCTGCGATAGTTACGATTCCTCGGTATACCACAGATCCGCTTGCATATGATCCTCCTGTTCCATCAGCCGCTCCTGTAGCTCCTTTAAGGATGAAATGATACACCGTTGAAGAAGCACCTGCTCCGAAGTAGACATAGATTTGATTTGTTCCCTGATTCTGAATCTGGAAGTATTCTCGCTGGCCGTTTACGGCAAGAGCTGTCGTAGCTGTCTGTGCTCCGCTTTGTGCGCCTGATGCAAGTGAATCTCGATGTGTTACGCCTGTTTGTGCCATGGTTATATATTAGTTAGTTTTATTGAAAGCTCCGATGAAAGCTTCTTAATGAGTGCTCGTTCTTCCTCTACTGCAAGTTCACGAACAGTGACTTTTTGTTCTCTTTTCTCTACATCGGTTTCCCGATCAGATAGGGAGTCAAGTTTGTTTTGTAGTAGATCGGTAAGATCTTCCTGCTTCTCTAATTCTTGAGCAGCAGCGTGTTCTTTTGCATGAGCCTGATCGAGAGCTTTCTCGGCTTCGATAAGCAAAGAATATGATTTCTTTTCTCGTTCATCCAGTAGGACTAGCTTATCCTTATTTTCCCTCTCTAGGGCAGATATTTCAGAGCGTATAGAATTTAAACGATCCATAGCTTCTTCTTCCTCTTTAAGCCAACGAACCCTCTGATTAGAGAGGGCTACATTGAACTTAGCTTCGGTTTCTGCAAGATCTTGAGTTACCTTTTCTAAAACTTCCTTGGTTTCTTTAGCGCGGATGATATCTCGCTCTACCTGCGATTGTTTTTTATCAGTTATTTCTTTTTGAGTAAGAATCTTCATTATGCGCGTGGGATCTCTGAAAACTCCTTAGGGGCAGTAGGATTTCCCATCTGAGCAAGTCCACCAAGGGCTGTTTCAATTGGTTCTGGAGGCTTCTGGGCGTTCGTGAGGTCACTTACGAGTTGTTCCTTGATCTGAGCACGGAGGACCTGAATTTCAGGACTTCGTTCATCTACCGTGAGTTCTCGAATGATCTTGTCTTCCCAGACCTTTCGAGCATGAGGAATACCCATGGCAATTCCAAGGGGACTTCGAGCTGTGTGTTCCTTGGTTTCCTTTCGAAGGCGTTCTGTATCTTCCTGAGCGAGTTTGCTCATGATTTCATCTACGAGCTTATGTGTGGCAAGAATGGCCATATGTTCAGGAAGTTCCACTTCAACTCCTGGCTTTACAGTGACGGGGTTTGAGTTCCATGTAAAAGTAAAATCTTTTTCTGTGATGTTTTTAAAACCATATCGTTTTCGTGGGTCATACATTCCTCGGTCAACATATTTCTGTTGCTTAGCGTCCCAATTCTTATCCAAAAATGAAGTAATTTTAGTTCTTTTCAGCCACCAGCTTTTTAAAGTATGGAGACAATTTTGCTTCATCTTCTCGTTTCCGAGGATGGTGAGCATGGCATAAAGTAATGCCGTTGTTTAATTGATAACGTAATTCTGGGTGTTCTTTCCATCCCAGAATGTGGTGTGCTTCTATTCTACCACAACAAGATGAGTCAGAAATTCGACATTTCCAACGGTCTCTTGTCCACACGAGATTTCTCCATTCTTTATATGCAACATCGTTTCTTTCGTTTTTCTTTTTAAGCAAAGACCTATCAGGTATCCACCTCCAGTTTTTTTCTCTCGGACGACTTATCTTTCTTTTAGATTCTTCTGAATGATGCTTCCCTAGCATCCCGTATGTAGGTTTTTGTCTTTTTCTAGCCTCTTTTAACTTTCTTTTATGTTCATCAGAAAATATTACTCCCTTTGGTCTTCCTCTTTTTGAACAGGAGAAGCATCGAGCGGTAATTTCTTTTTTTATAATTTTCCAGTTATGTGTATAGCACACGAATCTGGTTTTTAGACATGTTGGACATTCAACTTTGTATTTGAGTGACCTAACCGCAATCTTCATTTAGATTTCTTGCTAAATAATAATTGTCTAATTATACACCTAAACAGAAAACCACACCTTTGGGGGTGTGGAAATCTGTTGGATTACAAGTTCGATCTAGTGATTATGAAATCAAGAGATCGACAGGGCCGTATCTACCATCTACGCCTGTCTTGAGGTTTGTAGCAATATCCATAAGGGTTGCTGACGTAACCTGAAGCGCACCTGCTGTTCCTGACGAAGGGGCTGAAAG
>CAIJKW010000045.1 GCA_903821355.1 uncultured bacterium
CTGACTTACCCGTCTGGATTGCTTCTTGAATAGCTTGTTCCAGAGCTTCTTGTCTTTGTTGGAGTCTGACAAGCATCTCTTTCTTTTGTTTTTCCTGCTCTTCAGGCGGCAACTTCCTAAACTCCTCCATTTCAGCTTGTGTTAAAGCGACCTCTGTTTCAAGAGTTTGAAGACTAAGTCCATCTTTAGGTTGCTGTTCAATGTTGTGCATTAATTAATATCTTATCACGTCTCCTCAAACCCCAATATTCAAAAATTCAGTGTGCAAGAATCACCAGTGGATCCATCATCGCCATGATATGGCGATGTAATGATCAAATCTCGAGAAGCACAACACGGCCAGGCGAGTCCCAGTCACCGTCGAGCCAGTACGCATCGCGGTACCACTTGGACCCATCCCACCCCGCATAAGGCACGCCCCAGGAGCCGACCGAGCTGCGAACAAGGGAACCGAAGTTGAAGTAATAATTTCCGTCTTTTAATTGATCAGGAACTTTGTCGGGGTTTTCTAACATGAATTTCCAGTATTCTAGGCCTGGTAGCTTGTATTTGTGGCTGTATTTTTCAATTAAGCGCTCGGCCACAGCTTGGACGGTTGAACAATCCTCAAATTCCTTGGGGTCAGGAATGAAGATCTTGTCTTTGAGTGTTTCCCAGTCTAGACCCTGAGTATCTGGATTGAGAGTGAATTGGCCGAATTTTTCTTCATCAATATCTGCCTTTCTTGAGGCATAGTCTTCGTCACTAGGAGTGATGATTTCAGCTCTAATTTGAGCGTTTTTGATCTTTTCTTCATCTACACCCCAGATCTTCCATGTTTCCCTGAGAAAAGACGTAAATTCTGTTCTAAGAGCTTCGGGATCACCACCGAGAAGACTCTCCAGATCAGAGACCTCTCTTTGCTGTTGGTCAACCAACCTTTTCACTTCATCTGACTTACCCGTCTGGATTGCTTCTTGAATAGCTTGTTCCAGAGCTTCTTGTCTTTGTTGGAGTCTGACAAGCATCTCTTTCTTTTGTTTTTCCTGCTCTGTTTTAGGGAGTTTTCGGAATTGATCAAGCTCTTGCTTGGTTAAAGAGAACTCGGATTCGAGGGGTGAGGGATCGAGAGATGTAGGTTGTTGTTCAGGGGTAGGCATGATTTTACTTACTCTTACCCACCCGTGCAGACAAAACAGCTAGTCTCTTTTTAAGTTCTTCCGATGCTTCCTGTAGTTTCTGTAGTTCTTCTACATTCACTTCGGTCCTTTCTTTTTCCTTTTCGTCTAACTCTGGCCACTTTGTCCTCTCTGGGCCCTTTCCATAAGCAAAATCAACAGCGTCTCTAGGACCGAAAAAATCAAATGGTTTGACACGATTTTTGGGAACCTTGATTTCGAATGAGCTTAATTTCCCGCCCGTGCCATAATTAGGATTCTGATCCCAACCTGGACCATCGAAAAATCCCTTCTCTCTAAACATCTGGTAGAGTAGAGCTCTTTCCATTGGATCTGAGGCATTGGAAATGTATCTATCCCAGACATAGTAATCTAATTCAAATTCTGTTCCACTTTTTACCCAACTAGATACAATCCTGTCTACAGCTCTTATAGAGGCCACATTTTTCTTTAGAATATCGCTAGCAGGTAAACCTGCTCCACCCCCTTGTTTAAATCTGTGTGACAATTTTCCTGAAAAAACTTCTTGTGTCTCTCTAGCTACCAAAGCCAGATTCCACAACTTTCTCATTTCATCGTGAGGTACCTCTATATTGCCATGCTTATCCATAACAATAGCTAGCATTATCTGGAATAGTTGATTGTCCGGCCCAGCATCATCCTCAATAGTCCCATCTGTTCTTTGTGGCAAATAATCATGCTCGATCTGGTCCAACCTCGAGAGGAATGCGGAATCAAGTTCTCTTCTATCGGTATAGGTCTCAACGTCTTTTCTGGTATTGAGGTTTCCGGTCATAATGATGCAAAAACCTTCTTTGATCGTTACTGTGCTGCCCGAATTTTGTTGAACTGGAATGGTGTCACCAACACGCCTAGTAAGAATATGGTTCAAACTAATCAATACTTCATGTGGAATAGAGTTCACCTCATCAATAATCACAGGTCGTCCATCCTCCATTGCTTTGTAAATAGGCCCTAGATGAAAATCAGAAACGGTACCACCTTTGTTTTGAATAAAGGCTGCTACCATCGCATTGTGAGCACGGTTTTTTTCTGCTTCTTTCGCCTGAGGGTTTTCTTTCTCCCAGATTTTAAACTCTTCATCGACTTTTCTTACCAATTCCCCTGATTCCTCTTCACCTTTTTCTCCTAGCTTCAACACTTGGTGGCCATAAAATTCTGATAATGACAAATGTTTGGATCCAGAGATGACTACAGCTCCCTTGTGAATCTTTTCAAATTGTTTTCTTTTTTCAACTTGTTCAGTAGTGTCAGCATTAGGATTTTGCACCAGCCATTTAGCCATCTCTTCTTCAGATTTTTTATCTAAATCTGGTCTATCTTTCAGGATATAATTCCTAGCCACATGCATGGCTAATTCGGTCTTTCCACTACCTAGATGGCCATAGATAAACGTTGCTTGTCCAGCCGAAAGAGAACTAACTATTTTTTCAGCCTGCTCTTTAACATAAGGCGTCTCAACAATCACTCCACTATCCATATCTTCTTTGTACTTTTTCAACTGTTCAAGATGGAGGCCATAATAAGCTTCTGGCGTGGAGTTGACTAATTCGACTTTCTTCGTATCAACCACTTCTATCTTTGTTCTGATCAGTGCCAACTCATCTTTGTATTCACCAGACGATTCCCCTCTGCCTTGAATATCATTTATCGTCTCAAGTAAAATCTGCTCCTCCTCAAATAATTCATCTCTTTCTTCATCTAACTGATTCTCAGCTTTAATGGCTCCTCTGAGGTTGGAAAAGCGTAAAGAAATGAGAGACTGCTCAGGTGAATCTGCGCCCCCCAATAATTCCCTAGCCTTTAGCTCTAAAGCTTCCGCAGTTACTTTATGTCTACCCTTCAACCTTTCTTTTATTTTTTCCACAATCTCTCTTCGGTGATCAGAAATTTCCTTGAGACCGTCCTTAGCAACCTTTTCCACATCAGTGTCTATGGTCTTTTCACGCCTTTTGGAAATAGTAGATTGTCGCTTGACCTTTTCAGCCTCATCGACATTTTCCTCGGTTTTTACCCACTGTTCTGGTGTTGGTTGTTCCATTGTTCTTTATATTTACAGGTAATCCCAGTAATAATGCCCATTGTAGCAAAAAACAGCCCTAATTTCAAGCTAGTTTCTTTGAAAACACTTTTGATTGATCTGACTGAATTCTCGGTATCTTTAGAAAATAAAGTTACCAAAGACAGCCAGATCAAGGAGATGTTGCAACTAGCAGAACGTGAGGGATTAGAGATAGTAGAGACGAAGAGAGAATCTCATTCAGCTAAGGAAGCAGGTCAGCGGCCAGTCTTCAACGAGATTATCGAAGAAATAAAGGCTGGTAAATTTAACGGCATACTGACGTGGGCACCAGGATGAATGCTGTCAGGTAAAGATTGATCCGCACAGAGCACCTATGATTAAGAAGATATTTGAGAAAGTAGCATATGAAAGTTGGAGTGGCAGGAAAATATATAGTTGGCTAAAAGATGATATAAAATTCAAGACTAAAACTGGTAAGGCTTTTACTCTAGGTAATATATACCTAACTCTGCGTAATCACTCAGAACGGCTCTGTTGAGCCCTCCCAGTAGGTCTCTTATGAATGTCCCCTCGGTTGGAATCGCCCGCACCTCTCAGTCGCTACCCGCTCCCTCGGGTTGGGCACCGCCTCGCCACCTCGCCTGCTGGCTCGATATGGCTCCGGCGTTCGCTTCCAACACGCACGACGCGC
>CAIJKW010000046.1 GCA_903821355.1 uncultured bacterium
CATCATTATCTCTGACGTCAAAGATTATTGAGGTACTTTGTTTAAGTTTTTCTAACTCTTCTTCTACTAGCTCTGCAATATTTTTACCATTAACATTAATCTCTCCACCCCAACTGTTTATACTTATATATCCAATATCCTCATCTAGCATCTTACTTTCTATATAATCTTGCTTTCTGTGTTTTATGACTCTACCGTCTTCTTCCTTTGTCTGAAATATTTTGTTTTTATTTTTTTCAAACTTCGCATACACTTCCTCTATGTCTCCATTGCCATTCTCTACCTTGATAACCACTTCAGATTCTGAATCTGAAGTCATAATTTCTTTTGTAGCTTTGCATGTTTTCCATTCTGAAGTTCCTCCCCCGATCTCTTTTTTCTTTTCCTCAATCAATGCACGTATCGGGACATCGTTAATACTGACAACCTCAAGAGGGTCACCATCTACGTCAACCCAAAAAGTTCCTGCTTTGTGATATATTTCCTTATCAAGTTTAAAACTTTCCAAACCTTTTTCTACTAAACCAACATGGCTGTTATCAAGAGTAACTATAATTTGACGAAGACGTTTGATTAAATTATCTATGTTAACTTGTTCTGAAGAAAAATCTTCCTCTTCAAGTAAGGAGTCAGACTTAACGATAAAAGCATTTCTATCCTCATCTTTAAGAAATGGAAAGTTTCCCGAAAAGTGTTTTTTGAATGCATCAACAAATTTTACACATTCTTGTCTTTCTATATTTTCAGTTTTACCTGCTGTTGGGACAAATTCCTGATTATTCATATTTGATGATTATAACATATAAACAAGCTCGAACCCCACCCTACCTTATCCAAAAATATGGATAAATGAGAATCAAAATTTTAGATGGAGTCGTATACATCATTAGAACTGACATCATAGAGAACAAGTATTACATTTACATTATGATTTTTTATTGAAACCGAGAAAACTTTCCCACGATTTCATCTTCTCTATAGACTCACCTTTGGATTTGAATTTAACCTTTTCGTGAGAATACGCAAAACGCAATCGTTGATACCCAACATAACTCAAAACAATCCCCGCACTTGTCCCAAGATTCAGACTCTCAACAATTCCGCCCATGGGTATTTGAATACACATATCAGCCTCATTTAAGGCTTCAACAGAAATACCTCTAGATTCATTTCCAAACCACACGGACAAGCGTCTTTGTGTGAACTCCCCCTCATAAAGGTTGATATTTTCTTTGTCCTTATTGTGTTAAGAGGTTACAGCAATGGTGTAAAGATTTTTTCGAAGATGAGCGATGCATTCAGCTGTCGTATTAAAATACTTCACGAATACCCATTTATTGGAACCGACACTGAGATTTGTAAGACGTTTGTTTTTACGTGAAAATTCAAAATCTCTAACAACATCCACTCCCCCAATTACGTAAAGTTTCTCAGCTCCAAATGCCGAGACATTTCTAATTGTTGCAGCAATATTCATAATATCTGTTGGATTTTCAAGAACACAGATAAAATATCGATTGCGTAAATGTTTTATTTCTTTTATTTTTTCACGGATAGCCATATGTTCTAATATTGTATCACACCCCAAAATTCTTTCACTTTATATAAAATATTAACCTGTCTCGAGCTAGCTCGAGACACCTAGCTAACAACACACCTCGTGCTAGCTGTCAATGGCGGAGACGGAGGGATTCGAACCCTCGGTGCCGTTTAAAGGGCACACCTCTTTAGCAAAGAGGCACGTTAGACCACTCTGACACGTCTCCAATACCAACAAGATAGCATAAAATTTGACGTTTTACTATCGCCAATCAATCTCCCCCATCCCTCTTTCGCGCAAATAATTATTTGCTTTACTAAAATGTTTGCAACCAAAAAAACCATTATAAGCTGAGAAGGGCGATGGATGTTGCGCCTCCAAAACAAGATGTTTGCTCCTATCAATCTTCTCGCCTTTTTTCTTTGCGTAATTTCCCCACAGCATAAAAACTAGGCCGCCCTTTTCCTTAGACAATTTTTCAATTACAGCATCAGTAAATTCTTCCCAACCTTTTTTCTGATGCGATCCAGGGGTGTTTGCTCTCACGGTCAATGTCGCATTCAAAAGAAGCACACCTTGCTTTGCCCACCTAGATAAATCTCCATTTTGTTCAGGCAAAATATTCAAATCATTTTTTATTTCTTTAAAAATATTTTGTAACGATGGAGGTATGGCCACTTCAGCCTCATTCATTCCCCCAACAGCAAAACATAAACCATTTGCTTGATTTGGACCATGATATGGATCTTGTCCAATAATCACGACTTTCACTTTATCAAATGGACACAAATCAAATGCCCTGAAAATATTTAATGGCTTTGGATAGATAGTGCCGGACTTATATTCCTCTCGTACAAAACTAGACAGGTCTTTAAAGTACGATTTAGAAAACTCGTCCAAAAGAACGGCCTTCCAAGAATCCTCAATTTTTACATCTTTGTCTGGCATTAGCTGTATTATAGACATAAATGACAAACTTTGAAATGGCGCGCCGCCCAAATAGAAAGGTTAGGCAAAATTTTGAAATATTCAGAATATACGCTATACTGCTTGGCATTAGGAGGATTGGATGAGTGGCTTAAATCAACAGTTTACTAAACTGTCGGCTTGGAAACAGGCCCGTGAGTTCGAATCTCACATCCTCCGCAAAAACAGAATTTTAAATTTGACAGCAAATCACAAAGTGATATACTAAAAATACGCCAAAAAAGATCTTGCTAAGTTACGTGCTTAGTGAGGGCTTTTTTATTTTCTAGCAGTCCTTTAATTTGCACTAGATACATTAACCTAAGATATACTCTTTGTTTTATAAAGATTGCTGTATTTTTGGGAGCCACAGAAATACAATTTACTTCTTTTCCCATATCTTTGGCATAATCAGTCAAAACTACAAAATCCCCGTCGCCAGACATTATTATAATTTTTTGAACAAGGTTTCTCTCTACATCAATTGTGATTCTGTTTGCTAATTCAACATCACAGTTGGCTTTGATTTTACCACCTTCTCTGACGGTTTGTTTGATTATTAACTCTATGTTGTGTTTTAAGATTACATCTCTAACAGTACTAAGGTAAGTAACATCTCCAATAAAGAAAATTATTTTACAGTTTCTGTATTTGTCATATAGGTATTGGAAGAGAAGATCTAAATCTAAGTCAAAATTAATACCCTGAGCACTCAGGATTATGTTGGCGGCATCAATATATATACAAGTTAATTCCATTTATTTACCGTATCAAAAGCACCCTAAAATTTTGATAAAAATATTATAAAGAAAAACCAAAGAAAATATATACCTAAAGTCATAAATATTCCCAAGTATCCAAATCACGCCATCATAAAAAACATGCCCGCCGACCAAAAATCAATAGACTGGTATGAAGATAATATTTAAGTTAATTAAATTAGTTTAGCTTGCTAGTACAATACGCACACCTCGTCGCCTCCAGTGGTATCTCACTCAAACACTCAGGACATTTTTTAGTTGTAGGATCCTCCGTCTTTTGATTTCTCTTTGATCTGGTGATAAGTGAATTCACAGGAACTACAACAAAGAAATATATTGCAAATGCAACTATCAAAAACGAGATCAGGGCGTTGATAAAATCGCCAATCATAAATTTACTATCATTTAACGTAAAGTATAGACCAGAAAAATCAGGCAACTTTGCAATTGCTCCAATTATAGGAGTTAGAACATCCTTAACTAGTGCCTCGACAATCTTTCCAAAAGCAGCTCCGATAACAACACCGACTGCCAAGTCCACCACACTTCCTCTCAAAATAAATTGTTTAAAGCCTTTTATCATATTAGTTGTGTTAAATTGGTAATTAGACATGTAATTTTACGCCCAATCTAGAGAACGTCAAATTGAGTTCTACTTTTCACATTTCCCAATCTATATTTAGAACTTGACCCCTATGACTGAAATTCCACTTCAAACCTATACATCCCCATCCCACAAGTTCCCTGCAAGACTCCTGCTGTTGGAGTACCAACGGAAACATCTGTTATTCCAGTTTGTGGAAGTGATTGACTAACATTTAGACTTGGAATTCTTATAAACGATGAGCAGTCAAATGTCCCCTGAGTCTTGAATCTTATAATAGTTGGGATTCCCGCCTTCGCCACACTCTTTCCCGGACGATATCCTCCCTTAACATTAATCTCAATAATTTGTTTTCCGTCTACAACAGAAACATTTTCCGCGCCATTATTTATTCCAGTGCCAACCCCATTTCCAACGTCACCTACCCAACCACCCTTACCAGCCATTGAAATCACAAAGGCCACGATAATCAATATTACTGCGACAGAAATTGCTATTATTGTTATTTTATTATTTTTCATAAATATATTTTAGAAATTAAAAATCGGAGAAATAAATCCTATTGCGACCAAGCTGTTTATAAGATTAAATATTGCAAACATTATTACGATGAGACCTGCTGACTTGAAGAAAATTCCTGACTTTGAACTATTTTGAATACTGGATGAGCTGAAGCTAATCAAACCGAGAACTGGAAGTGTACCGAGCGCGAAGGCAAACATCGTCAATCCTCCGCTAAGAAAACTACCTGTGGTTAGAGTATATAATTGCATCGACTGAGTGAATCCACAAGGCAAGAAGAAGGTTGCGATACCAACAAGGAGCGGTGTCAATGTGTGATTTATTTTTGATACTCCGTGCGCTCGTCTTGTGATAAACCTTGGCATTGAAGGTTGAAGTCTTTTGGCCCATAGGAAGACATCGAGTAAATTTATTCCTAGAATTAACATAACAACAGCAATTACTAAGCTGATTGCAAATGATAGCGTAGCACTTAGTGTGAACGCCCCGCCTATCGCTCCAATTATTCCCCCAAGCACGAAGAATGAAACAAGACGCCCACCGTGGAACATTATTTGAGGCTTTACCTTATCCCCCTCTTTAGCAAATGTTGCAGACATAGAAAGAAGCAATCCTCCAACGACAGCCATACAAGATGACAGTGACGCAATTATTCCAATCGCAAAAGCTGTGCCGTATGTTACATTTCCTGAATTAACCAAATTAATCAATCCAGCTTTTTGAAGTAGGACAAACAAAATTAAAAATCCAAGGGCGATAGGCAGAGCGATTTTGAAATCTGCCCACTTTGAAACCTTTGCCCCGCCACTGGCACCAGAGGTGCCGCTGAAGCTAGGAGTATTTTTTATTTCTTTTTCTTTTTCTGTCGAAATTTTATATCCGTGCTTTTCTACTAACGCAGACAACTCTTTTGCTATGTCTTCTTCGCTTTTATTTTCAAAATTTCCAACAACTTCAACACAACAACCATTCAAATTTGCGATAGCGTTTTCTACAAGCGCGTGATCATTCAATTCTGTTTCAGTCAAAAGCACGCAAGCATTGCAGTGCATACCAGCTATATTGAATTTATATTTTTTTGTTTGACCCGCTGTGGTTTGATTTACCCCATGTGCCACCTCGCGCCCATTGTTTGTGTTTGATTGATTATTCATATTATTTTAATTTTTTGGTTTTTAGTCTAAGCGAGTTTGTCACAACTGAAACACTGCTTCCCGCCATCGCAATACCGGCAAAAACGGGATTCAGAACTATTCCCCAAATTGGATATAGAAGTCCTGCTGCAATTGGGATTCCAATTACGTTGTAAATAAAAGCCCAGAAAAGATTTTGTTTTATCGTTCGCATCGTTGATTGAGAAAGATTAAAAGCTTGAGATAACTTATTTAAATCTCCATGAAGCAATGTAATGCCAGCCGATTCAATTGCGATATCCGTTCCTGTTGCCATAGCAATGCCAACATCAGCTTGAACAAGTGCCGGGGCGTCGTTGATTCCATCGCCAACCATCGCCACTTTTCTGCCGGCCAACTGAAGCTCTTTAATTTTTAGAGCCTTATGTGCGGGCATGACTTCTGAAATTACATCGTCAATATTTGCTTGCTTTGCAATATACTCTGCGGCTAAATGATTATCCCCCGTAAGCATCACAACTTTTATTCCTCGCTTGTGCAATTTTGCAATCGCTCCAATCGCCTCTTCTTTTAACGTGTCGCTAAGTGCAATTAAGCCAATTTTTTTCGAATTAATTTCCACAACAACCACCGTTTTTCCTTGCTCTTGTAACTCTTTAATTTTTTCTGATTCCTCCGCGTTACTCGTACTCACTGAAACATCCGTGTCGGCAACGCCTGGCTTATGAACATAAATAGTTCTTCCATCAATCTCCCCTCTAACACCAACTCCCTCAAGCGCAGAAAAATTCTCAACCTTCAAAAGCTCAGTGTTGTTTTCTTGGACTTTTTTTACAACCGCTTCAGCAAGTGGGTGTTCTGAAAGTTTTTCGACACTTCCTGCGAATTGCAAAACTTGTTGATCAGTAAAATCTTTATGCAATACAACAACATCTGTCACCTCTGGTTTTCCTTTTGTAATTGTTCCAGTTTTATCAAGCACAACTGTGTCCACCTTACTTAACTTCTCCAATGATTCAGCGTTCTTAACTAATATTCCATACTCTGCACCTTTTCCTACTCCAACAATAATTGCAGTTGGAGTTGCAAGACCAAGGGCGCAAGGACAAGCAATCACAAGAATTCCAACAAAAGATAGAATTCCAAAAGATAGCGCTGAAGAGAAACCAAGAAATGCGGTTCCTACTGTAAGCCATAGGATTAAAGTAAGAATAGAAATAATTAAAACGACAGGAACAAAAATACTGGAAACTTTATCAGCCAAAGCTTGAATCGGAGCCTTTGATCCTTGTGCCTCTTCGGCCATTTTAATGATTTGCGAAAGCACGGTCTCTGATCCTACCTTTGTTGCGGTAAATCTAAAATTTCCCTGTTTATTAATTGTCGCACCAACTACCAAGTCCCCCATCTTTTTATCAACCGGCACAGGCTCTCCTGTTATCATAGATTCATCTATAGATGACTGCCCTTCGATAATTTTTCCATCAACAGGAATTTTTGTTCCAGGCTTAACAATAATAATGTCACCCACCACAACATCACTAATAGAAATTTCGGACTCTATTCCATCTCGGAAAACTATCGCCGTCTTTGCTTGTAGACCAAGAAGCTTCTCAATTGCCTCACCGGTTTGAAGTTTGGATCTAGATTCAAGATATTTTCCAAATATCACAAAACCAATCACAACTATTGTGACATCAAAATATGTATACTCTGGTAGATTAAGAAGAACTCTGACTTGTGGAAAAAGTGTAACAACAAGACTGTATATATAGGCCGTAAGAGTTCCAATACCAATGAGTGTATCCATGTTTGCAACTCTGTATTTAATAAAGCGAAGCACCCCTTTTAAAAATGGCTGGCCAATCCAAAAGATGACGACCGTCGCAAGAATCATCGAAACCGTATTAAACAAATCCATTGATATAGGAAGTCTTAATATTGACGATGGAAAAGCCTCGGCCAAAATATTCCACATCATAAAAAGAAATACCAAAATCGCCAAAGGCAAAACAAACCGGACTTTGTGCTTCATCACTAAAAGTTCTTTGAGTTTCTCATCTTTAGAATCAATAAATGAATATCCGAGTTTCAAAACCTCATCGTTCATTTTTTTGACTGAAATTATTTGCGGATCAAATTCTACATTTGCATTTTCTGTAGCCACATTCACATTAATATTGCCCACGCCGGCAAGCGCGCCAACTTTTTTGGAAATGATAGTTGCACAACTTGCGCAGTGCATTCCCTTAATTTTTAAGGTTTGTTTAATCATTCTTTATTTACGTTTCAGCTTATAAACTTTTAAAATTTCCTTTTGAGCTTTGTCCGTCTGACCTTTTTTAACTTGATCAAGAACACAACTTGCCAAATGCTTTTCCATTAGTAAATCTTCAACATTAGATAAAGCCTGCTTAACAGCAGAAGTTTGTGTGATTATGTTTATACAATAAACATCAGTCTCAATCATTTTTTGAAGGCCTCTTATTTGTCCCTCAACAAGTTTAAGTCTTCTTATGATTTTGCTTTTATTATCATGCCCACTCTGGCAGTCACTACAATCATGTTCATTTTTTGAATTCTTCATGACTTCATTGTATACCCCCTAGGGGGTATAGTCAAATACAAATAAAAAGACCCCGCGTGGCGAGCGCGGAGCCTAGCAAGGATTGGAACCTTTGGGAACAAAGTCTGATGGGACCTCAATGTAGCCATAATGCTTACCTGAACTTGGGTTACGCATTCTCCGAAATGGACCACAGATAGCACTGATTGGACAAATACCCTTCATGTCTAATCTGGCGCAATGTGTGCACATGGATTTGCCTTGAACCCATGTGGCATTAGAAGCACCAGCAACAGCTTTGAATTCTGGGAAAAGATCCCTCATAAGTGGTCGGAGAGACCGCTCAAGAATCCTAAACTTAATTTGTCCTTCCCCAACCAGCACTCCAGCTGATGAAGAAATTGCCTGTACCCAGACGTCAATTGGTACGAGATCGTCGAATTGAAGATCTGTGAGTTCAGTGAGAAACATTGCAAGCAGAGTGAAGATCTTTTCCTTCGCACCAGGAAAAGGATTTTTGACCCCATTCTGTTTTGCAATCCTCCTTACTTTTTTCAACAAATCGTCAACATTTTTGACACCAACATAGATACTGAGAGGGTTGCCATTGAATAATTCATCGAGATGCTTCTTCCTCTCTAAAAATAGAGCGATATCTGAAACCGGCACGGCAATCTTGTACGTTCGAAAAAGCTTTTCCATCTTGGGATGCGAGGGGTAGTAACCTCGGATGAAAAGTTTTTTATTCCGATTGAACATTCTTGCGAAGTTCCGATAGAGCATTGTGCTGTTTGTCCTCCTGTCAGAGAGGGCCACCAGCGTGAGCCAGTACAAATGGTCCTTATCGCCAAATTGGACACACTTGGGCTTGAAGAGCTTTTGGGGGCCAAGATTATCAGCGTGAGTATTAGCAAAGCCAAATGACCTAGCTCTGTACGCGGAGAAAATCAGTCCAAAAACCTCCTTGAAACGTTCTTCATTGATTGTGATCATTTTTCACCTCCTTTGGTGGTTTGTTGTTTTAAAACAGATTTGTGACATGTGCATGCCTGCAAGAACTTTACTACAATAGATTGAGAAGTAAAGTGCTTATATATGTTAAACTTATTGCGTCTATGAGAAAAAAACCTATTGAAATATTAGTAAACGATAAAATGCAAAAGCATTATAAATATGTACTTGTTGAGTCTATCGGTAAGAATTTTGATAGAGAGTTCAAGCCCCAACTGACACCCAAAGAAATGCTTGAAATGGGAGTTTTTGGTGGGAAGTACATGACAGACTGTGGAAATGAATTCCCAAAAGATTGGTATAAAAAAGCAAAGTTCTCCCCCAACAAGAGAGATGCCAAAATAAATTATTTCAAAGTAAATGCCAGTCAACCACTTTCCGTTTGGCGTGCCAAAGGTTGGATTTACAAAGAAGATCCAAGAGGTTGGTTTCAATGGTACTGTAGATATTTTATGGGAAGAAGAATTCCTAGTGAAGACAAAAGGCAAATCAAAAGATGGATTGCGATGAGACGTCACATTTCTCAAATTAAAAATAATTGCAGAGCTGAAGATTTCAGTTGTCACACCAAACAAAGACAGGCTGTGCTTCATTGGGCGTATGACAGTAGAAAGTTTTAAAAGATAAAAAAACCGCCCGTCCCCCAAAATACGGGGGTCGGGGCGGAGGGCCCTAGTTGAATCCTTGGCACTTCTATGGATTTCTCCTCCATGCTTTTGGCTAGGGGTTAAATGTTGTCGGCCGGTGATTGGCTACTTGTTGGTGTTGCTTTGGTTGGTGCGTTTCATGTTGGTGTGGGCCTTTCAAGCCCGATGCCGTTTTGTGGTTTACAGTCACACTGGAGGGACACGCGTTTTTGTGCTCTCCTGTCGATAATTATAAAAAAATGTTGGGTAAATAGCAATAGCTACATAAATAAAAAGAAGTTTTTAAAAACAGAAAACCACCGACCTCGCAACACGCAAGACCAAATGGCTTCTGTGTTGAGGTTGGTGGTTCTAAGGTACCCTGAAGAAGATGGCTTCTGGATCAATAATCTCCTTCATCGATAAATCTTCGTGAAATATGCCCAGAGATTGACGTGTTAACCAAATCGCAAGATCAGCCAACATGGCGTTCTTCTCCTCCGTTGCTCGGAAAGACGCTGTGTAAAGAGGGAGTATCTTACCCTCAAACATCACCTGGGCAATGTGTTCATATTGAGAGCGAGGAGAAAATGATGTCGAGATTCGAATACTGATCCCAAAAAGGTAACCGATGATTACCTGTCCGAGATACGCACAAGCTTGATATCTGTTATTTACCCACTCCTCTTCTTCTCGCTCGAGTTGAAAAATAACCTGATGAGCCTGTTCCTGAATTTCCTGACGCCTAATTTCGTGTTTTTCCTTTGTTTCTAACATAAGAATGTCCTTTCGTTGTTGATTGTTAAGAGGGTTTTCTCCCCCACTGTTACGATGTAAACATTACAATATAAGGATGATCTTGTACAGACTACGTTTTTTCTTTATAAAAACATCAACTGGCTGTGATATGCTAAACTTATAGACACGATAATATGTCAGAAAAACAACCCTCGATCAAATTCATAGACTTCCCCTTATCCTCAGTGATCAGAATTCATCCTGATCAGATTTCGCATCTCAAAAAATTAAACCTCCATACTGTTGGCGATATTCTAAGACACTTCCCCACAAGATACGGTGGCACATCGGAGGCGCAATATGTTAAAGATTTAATTGTTGGACAAAGCGCGACAATATATGGAAGAATCGGAAAATTAAAAACAGGTAAAAGTTTTAAGAGCCACAAGGCAATGGCTGAGGGAATTGTTTCCGACAATACGGGAAGTCTAAAAGTTGTTTGGCTTCATCAGCCTTACATCGCAAAACTTATTCAAGAAGGAAGTCTTGTAAAGGTCACTGGTAAAGTTACAAAGCGTGGAGAATATAATGGAATGATGAATCCAGAAATAGAATCTGTGGGAGTTTTGCCTGATCAGATTGGTCATAATCTTTTTGCTGGAAGCGAACAGCCAATAGAACATTTTTCGCCCGTCTATCCCGAAACAAAAGGTGTTACCTCAAAATGGATATACCATACTCTTCAAAGAATATTTAAAAATCCATTATTTGAAACGATAGAAGATCCAATTCCTACGGAGATTCTTAAAAAATATAATCTACCAGGACTTGTGACTTCCCTAATCTGGATTCACACTCCACAAAAAGAATCTGACGCACAAGTTGCAAGAAAACGTTTTTCGTTTGAAGAAGTATTTTATATTCAGATAAAAAATCAACAAGTTCGCGCGGCTGCTCAGAAAGAAAAAGCGTATGTGATTGAACCATCGTCAAAACACTTGAAAGAATTTACAGACCGATTTCCTTTTGCACTGACGGAGTCGCAGAAGAAATCAACTAAAGATATTTTAGACGATTTTAAAAAAGGCACACCAATGTCTCGCCTACTTGAAGGAGATGTGGGATCGGGAAAGACTGCAGTTGCTGCAACTACCGCGTATGGTGTTGTAACAACAAGGCCAAAAAACAAAGAGTCAAAAACTCAGGATTTTGGAAATCTACAAGTGGCATACATGGCACCGACAGAAATTTTGGCCAAGCAACATTTTGAATCGTTCATAACATATTTCAAACACATGCCAATCTCTATTGGTTTTATAAGTGGAACAGGTTGTAGAAAATTCCCATCAAAAGTTAACGGTGGTGGCTTGGGCGGCAATAGAGGTACCAGTGGAAATAACGGCTGGACTGATATCTCACGTGCCCAATTATTAAAATGGGTAAAAAACGGTGAGATTGCAATCTTAATTGGAACCCACGCATTAATTCAAAAGACAGTTGAGTTTAAAGATTTGGCATATGTAATTATTGACGAACAACACAGATTCGGAACAATGCAGAGACAAAAGCTTGCTCGAAAACATAATGTTACCCCTCACCTTCTTTCAATGACTGCAACACCAATCCCAAGAACTCTTGCTCTAACTCTGTATGGTGACCTAGATTTATCATTGATTGATCAAATGCCAACTGGAAGAAAACCAATTATCACAGAAATTATTACCGAACCAAAAAGAGAAGCTACGTATGAGAAAATAAAACAGGAATTGCGGGATGGTAGACAAGTTTATGTAATCTGTCCAAGAATCGAAGAAGCGGATCCAGACAAAGAACAGGCGTTGAATGTTAAATCGGTTGTTGAAGAAGCAAAGAGATTGAAAGAAAAGATTTTCAAAGAATGGAATATTGATATCTTGCATAGCAAAATGAAGCCAAAAGAAAAAGATGCGGTGATGGGACAGTTTGAAAAGAAAGAGATTGATATTTTGGTTGCAACAAGTGTTGTTGAAGTTGGCGTGAACGTTCCAAACGCAACAATTATTTTAATTGAAGGAGCTGAGAGGTTTGGTTTATCGCAACTTCATCAATTACGAGGACGTGTGATTAGAAGTAATCATCAGGCATATTGTTATGTACTCAGCGATAGTAAGAGCGATAAAACAGTCGAGCGCCTAAAAGCCCTTAACACCGCAAAAAATGGTTTTGAATTATCAGAAATAGATTTGAAATTGCGAGGTGCAGGAGAATTATATGGAGGAAAACAATGGGGTATTACCGATATTGGAATGGAAGCAATAAAGAATATTAAAATGGTGGAGGCGGCACGCAACGAAGCACAGATTATCGTTAAAGAAGATTCAACTCTCAGTGCTTATCCTATTTTGAAACAGACTATTGATACAAAGAGAGAGATTCATTTTGAGTAGTGG
>CAIJKW010000047.1 GCA_903821355.1 uncultured bacterium
ATCAGGATAACTGCATTGTCTCCAAATCTGACATATGTTCCATCTTTTCTATGTATCTCCTTTCTGATTCTGACGATAATAGCTTGCGCTACATCTCATTTTTTGATGGGACTAGCTGGAGAAGATTCTCTTACGGCAATAATAACTCTATCACCTATCGTTGCTGTCTTAGCAGTAGATCACTTGAGAATTCTTATGATTTTTCCTTTTTTGACTCCGCTATTGTCTGCAACAATAACCACAGATTCTACTTTCAACATTGAAAAAAATATAAAGAGTAAAATTATTTCTTAACTATCTCGAGCATCAACCATCTCTTCGTCCTACTCATTGGCTTCATCTCTCTAATCTTGACAATATCTCCCAATTTAGAGACATTCTCTGCATCATGAGCATAATATTTTTTCTTGACGACGAATCTCTTTTTGTACAATGGATGTGTCTTGACTGCTTTCACCAAAACGACACGAGTCTTATCAGTTTTGTCACTGACGACCTCTCCGATCATTTCCTTGATACTCTTGGTACCTACTATTGTCATTTTTTCACCTTAGAAGTTAAAACAGTTTGGATTCTTGCTATTTTGACTCTCACATCTCCTATTTTGTGAGTTTCCTTAAGTCCTTTTACAGCATTTCTCATTTTCATATCATACAACTCTTTTTTCGCTTTTTGTCTCATCTGGACCAATTCTTTGATCGTAGTTTCAGAGAGCTCTTTCATAAATAATGCTTTTCCTTTCATTGGTATATAAATTTAAACAATAAATGAATATGTAGATTTATTTAATTTCTCCTTTGGTAACAAATCTCGCTTTGACTGGTAATTTTTTGGAAGCCTTGATCATTGTCTCTTGTGCAATCTCTCTAGGCAATCCACTCAGCTCAAAAATAATTCTTCCTTTTTTTACCTGTGCGGTATAGATATCGACATCACCTTTTCCAGTTCCCATCGGCATCTCCAATCACTTCCTTGTAAAAGGAACATCAGGGAATATTCTGATCCACATTTTACCAACCTTCTTGATCGATCTTACGATAACCTTTCTGGCTGCTTCTATTTGTTTGTTGGTGATGTATGCACTTGTGGTAGCTTTGAGTCCATATTCACCAAAAGCGACAGTGGAACCTCTAAATGCTTTACCAGTGATGGACGTGATAATTGGCTTTCTATATTTCCATCTCTTAGGAGTAAGTAACATGATGATATAGTGAACAAGAATAAAATGTTATAAACTGATACTTTTTTTAGCTGCTGCTGCGTTTTGTTTGTGAGCATACAGTTGTCATTTTTCTATCCAAACCTTGACACCAAGCATACCGTATTTTGTCCTAGCTTGCATGTAATGATAATCTATATCTGATCTGAATGTCTGTAACGATACTCTTCCTTCAATAAACTTTTCTGTCCTAGAGATATCTACTCATCCAAGTCTTCCTCAGACCTGAACCTTGATACCTGAAGCTCATTTTTCCATAACTTTTTGCAAAACATTTTTGACTACCTTTCTAAAAGGCATTCTCGCTTCTAATTGTGTAGCGATGAATTCAGCCATCACTTTGGCAGAAAGTTCTGGAACTTTAACTTCTTTGATTACTACCTTTATGTCTTTCTTGAATTTTTTCTTGAGAAGATCTTCAAATTCTTTGACTTTAGCTCATTGCTTACCCATAAGAATTCCTACTTTGGAAGAGAAGATAATCAATTCTCCTTCTTTAAGAGTTTTCCTAATGATAACCTTGGAAATCCCAGATCTAGGAAATGTTGTCTCTACAAGATTTCTGATTTTTATATCTTCGACG
>CAIJKW010000048.1 GCA_903821355.1 uncultured bacterium
AAATAACGATTTCAGCGAGATTGTGAAGTTTATAAAATATTAAAGTTAATTTGACTAGTCCTAAAAAACCGTTACAGGTTTTATAACAAAATTAATACAATAGTTCAAATACTTGCAAGGTTAACCTTGCAAGTATTTGTTTTTTTTATAGGTTCTGATTTTTGTTTTATTTTGTAAATGCATTTGTTCAGGTGTCAGCATATAGCATGAATAATGAGGTCTAATACTATTATATTTTTCAATACTATTTTTTATTAAAGTACACATATCATTCCTATTCAAGCTATATTTTTCAATCTGAAATTCATCTTTTAAAATTCCATTTACACGTTCAGCTACAGCATTTGCATATGGATCATAAGATTCTGTCATACTTGTAATTATCTGGTTCTTACTCAGTATTTTTTGATATTCTTCGCTACAATATTGAAACCCTCTGTCGGAATGGTGTATTAGTGTTTCTTTTTTATACACACGTTTTCTAACTGCCATTTTCAAAGCTCTTATTGAACCTTCTGTACCCAAACTATCTGAAAGGTCGTAACCTACAATTTTCTTTGAATAAGCATCTGTTACCAATGCCAGATAAGAATGATTGTTCCTTGATCCAATATAGGTTATATCTGATACCCACACCTGTTCCGGTCTACAAATATCCATATTTATTATTAAGTTTTTATGCTTGTGAAACCGATGATGCGAGTTGGTTGTTACATGATAACTTCGTTTGGGTTTTATTTCTAAATGGTTTGCTTTTATTATTGAGAACAACTTATCTCGTCCAACATGAAGTTCTTGAAGCGGTTCCTGAAGTTTGTAATAGAGTTTCCTGGTTCCAATTCTAGGTAATTGTTTGCGTTCATCCATTACTAAATTAACAACTTCAAATGCTCTTTGTTGACCTTTTAAAGTTGAACGTTTGCTACGATAATAAACCTGTCTGCTTACCCCGAGTAATTTACAGGTAGAAGCTATACTCTCGCCTATTTCTTTAGTGTAGCGGTCGATTGCTCGGGTAAACATTTTTTTCGAATTGATATTTTAAACTCTTTTTCTGCCATATCTATCATCGTATCGAAAAATATAGCTTTCTTGTCTGAATTTTCCAATTGTTTCTCCAGTAAAGCTTTCTGCTTCTCTAATAATAGTACCTTTTGTTCCAATTCAAACAACTTTTGTTCTTTTGACTTTACCATATTTGAGGGTGATTGGTTTTCCCAATCAAAGTTACCAAACTTTCGCAACCATTGAACAACTGTATGGGTCCCTTGTATTCCATATTTTCGTTGTGCTGCTTTTGCGCCTAATTCACCCCTCTCAACTTCTTGTACTACCTGAAGTTTAAAAGACATCGAATAGTCCTTTTGACTTCGTTTTACATACTTCTTTTTATTGTTTTCTTCCATAACGATACTTTTTGTGTAACGCTATTTCAGGACTAGACAGTTTAAAGTTAAAAAAAGCCCTTTTAGAGTAAAGGGCTTTAATTTAATGAATTGATATGTCGGAGAATATTGATTAATCTTCATCATCGAAATCGGCTTCATCTTCCCATTCGTCATCTTCCCAATCATCATCATCATAATCGTCATCATCATTGAAATCTTCATCCTCATCCATGAAGTCATCATCATCTTCTTCCGACTTTTTTTTGTTTAAAAATGAGATATTTGT
>CAIJKW010000049.1 GCA_903821355.1 uncultured bacterium
ATTTTGACCTCCCTGCAAAAACATGCTATATTAATGAGGTCTCAAGTTCTGTTCGCCCAAAAGGCGGGCTAATTTTTTTCCAAAAAACTACAAAAGTGCCTTTTATATGGCTACAGATATAGTTTTTATAGAAAAGAGACTAGACGGAACTCGTCGCTTAGGCGACACTTAAACAACTAAATAACAATTAAATATTATGTTTGACCTAAAAGTAATACATTCTGTGCTCGACCAACTAGAGGAAGAGCGTGGAATCCCAAGAGAAAAAATAATGGAAGCCATAGAATTGGCCCTTGCTACTGCCTATAAAAAAGAATATGGCAGAAAAGGTCAATATATCAGGGCTATTTTTGATATAAATACAGGTAAAGTGGAATTTTGTCAGGTCAAGACAGCCGTTGATGGAGATACTGCCATTTTTCCAAATGAAGATGGAACCCTGCCAGAATCAGCTTATGATAGATCAGAGGATGATGAACGTGTGATTTTTAACGATGAGCAACATATCTTGCTGGATATCGCCAGAAAAATTAAGAAAGACGTTCAAGTTGGTGAAGAATTAGTCTTTCCCCTTGAATCTAAGGAGGACTACGGAAGAATCGCAGCCCAAACTGCAAAGCAAGTTATTATACAAAAGATTAGAGAGGCAGAAAAAATCTCTGTACTTAATGAATTCGGCAAAAAAGAAGGAGAGATTGTCTCAGGAACAGTAGAAAGAGTAGAACGTGGCACAGTATTCATAAATATGGGCCGTGCTGTTGGTCTACTTCCTTACGATGAACAAATCCCGGGAGAGCACTATAATCAAGGCGAGAGAATTAGAGCTTGTCTAATGCGTGTTGAAGAAACACCAAGAGGAATCTTCTTGAGACTTTCCCGTGCAACACCACATTTCCTAGCAGAGCTATTCAAGATAGAGGTACCAGAAATAGCAGCTGGAACAGTTGAAGTTAAAGCAGTAGCAAGAGAGGCTGGCGCAAGATCTAAGATTGCCGTTCATGCATCTGACTCACATATCGATCCAATCGGTTCAATGGTTGGACAACGTGGAGTTCGTGTTAACACCGTCATGAGTGAATTAGGAGGAGAAAAAATTGATATAATAGAGTGGTCAGAAAACTCAGCTGAGTTTATAGAAGAAGCCCTATCTCCTGCAAAAGTTATAAATATAAAAATCAACGAGCAAGACAAAACAGCTGTCGTTGAAGTTGCAGAGGATCAGCAATCACTAGCTATCGGAAAAGGCGGACAAAATGTAAGGCTCGCTGCAAAACTAACAGGATGGAGAATTGATATTCAAGCAGTAAAGGTTGAGGATATGGAAGAAGACAAAAATACTCATGAAACCCACAAGGATCATGCTGAACATGAGCAAGAGACAATAAAGGAAGAAGATGTTGCAAAATTAATCGATGAAGGTGTACTTGTTGAAGAAGATGCAGCTCCAACTGACGAAGAATAAACTTCGCCAAATCCAAATACAGACAGACGCCACAAATAAAACGCGAGACAAAACAAAATATACAGACAATCAAACTAATTATCGAACATAAATTAAATAAATATGGCTTTCACAATAACAAACAAACAAAAACTTCCAAATTCAGAATTTGAAATTGAAGGAGAGATTAAGGCGGAGACCGTTGCAGAGTTTAGAGCAAAAGCCCTTCAAGATTTCAGTAATGAAATAAAAATTGACGGTTTCAGACCAGGACACATTCCTGAGAAACAAATCGTTGATAAGATTGGCGAGCTAACAATCACAGAAGAAGCAGGACGTCTTGCGCTTGAACATCATTACGGAGAAATAATTCAATCTCTTGACCTTAAAGCTGTCGGCTCCCCCGCTGTGACAATTACAAAAGTTGCCCCAGGTGAGGCTTTTGGATTTAAAATCAAAACTGCACTGATGCCAGAAGTCAAAATTGGAAACTACAAAAAAACTGCGAGCAAGATAATGGCAGAAAAAGTAGAGGTAAAGGTAACAGATAAAGAAGTTGATGATTCCATTGAGGAGCTTAGAAAACAAGTTGCTCACGATGAACATCACGCTAAAAATCCCGATGACCATGGACATGATCACGGAGAACTTGAACTTCCTGAAGTAAATGAAGATTTTATAAAAAAGTTTGGCGATATAAAAACAGTTGAGGAATTCAAAGAAAAAGTTAAGGAAGGAATAACAGCTGATAAAACTCGTAAAGAAAAAGAAAAGAAGAGGCTTACAATCATGGATGAAATCATAAAAGATTCAGAGATTGAAATGCCGGGGATGCTTGTAACTTCAGAGCTTGAGAAAATGGTAGCCGAGATGTCATCAAACATTTCTCAAATGGGACTATCTATTGAAGATTATTTGAAGCATATTGGAAAAACTCTTGAAGATATCAAGAAAGAATGGACACCGGATGCAGAAAAAAGAGCAAAGACACAGTTGCTACTTAATAAGATTGCGATCGATGAAAAGATTGAGGTCTCAGAAGACGCAATCAAGAAAGAAGTTGATGCCCTACTTAACTATTACAAAGATGCAGATCGTGTTAGAGCAACAATTTATGTTGAGACAGTGATGCTAAACGAGGCGGTGTGGAAATGGTTGGAGGAGCAGAAGTAAACTTTGTAAAGATTGAATCATAATATAAAAGCACCCGAAATAAATCGGGTGTTTTTATATTAGTTCCTCTCCTTAGAAACTGCCCACAGAGCTTCAAACAAACCTCGCATTGTATTTGCAAATTCTTGATTCTCCACAACAAAACCAAAATTTTCATCGGCAGTGGATATAATTGAAACCTTGTTATCATAAATAAAAATAGTTTCAGCAGTGTGAATAAAATCAGGAGCAAGTCTCAAATCACGCATAATATTTGTTTGATATATATCTTCCATCACCTCCGTGCTTTTCATTCTTATACTTCTTGCTATTATGTCTTTCTTTACTCTTTGCACCAGCCATTCGTCAATAAAATCCTTACCAACCATGTCGATAACGTCCGCTCCAGATCCAATAAATAAATATTCCTTGTTTTTAACCTTCAAAACATCGTCAAATATACCCCTAATTGCCTTTTGACCTGAAAAATATAGGAGAGTTGGCCCATCTGTCTTTGGTTTATAAAGTTTTAGCAGATCTACTGAAACTTTTTTAGCAGTAACCATCTGAGTTTCAATTTGTTTGACCAAAACTTCCGGCGATTCTGCCTTATATTTAATTTTCTTTGCATTCGGTATCACAGAGACCAAGCCCTTCTCTGACAATTCATCCAAAACCAAATAACATGTTGGCCTTTTAATGTTTGACGAATGAGCAAGGCTAGCAACAGAAAATGTCCCAAACTCTAGGGCCTTAATATATACAACGGCCTGTCTTTCTGTTAGACCAAGTGAAATCAACTTATTCTTATACTCAATAGTGTCCATTACCTTTAATGATATAGCTCTTACCCCATTTTGTCAAAATCTGTGACAACATTTCATGAATCCTAATATATGGCTAAATATAGTAACTATATCTATATTTGTGTCACCCTTCTTTGACAATATATAGCATTTGTTTTATTATATAACCATGATAAATATAAACATAAAAAACAAAAACAGAAATATATTGGTAATAATCTTAGTCTTAGCCGTGATTATAGTTGGATCAATCATGAGCTCAAACAAAAATGGTAAGTTAGCTATTGGTGCAGTACTCCCCCTTACCGGACCAGCACAGTTTTTTGGTGAAGAAATGAAGAAGGGTATGGATCTAGCCAATCAAGGCTTTAATGTTAATTTAGTTTATGAGGATAGCCGATCGGACACAAACTCTGGGATTTCTGCATATCAAAAGCTAAAATCACAAAACAATCTAGGCGCAGTTATATTGTCTCTAAGTTCAGTAGCAAATGCAGTTGTTCCTATCGCAGAGAAGGATAATGTTTTATCAATGCAAACATTAGTATCAGCTAGAAAAGTGAAGGGTGATATGTCTATTAGATATTTTACATCAGCAGAACAAGAAGCGCCCATCATGGCAAACTTTGCTGTAAACTCTCTCAGACTAAAGAATATCGCAATTCTAAGCAGTAATGATGAATACGGAAAAACATATGCGGAAGTATTCAAAAATACTGTAGAGAGTGCTGGTGGAAAAGTTGTGGATGTAGAGGAGTTTGATAAAAAAGATCAAGATTTCAAAACTCAAATCACTAAAATCAAAAGTTCTGGTGCAGACAGTGTCTATGTTATTGGACTAGACAATCAGCTTGTTAGTATTTTTAAACAAATGCACGATATGAATCTAATGCAAACAAAAATGACAAACTGGGTACTATCTTCTCCAAGTGTTCAAGAAAAAGTTGGCGTTAACGGTGAAGGAGTTTATATGACAACACCGGAATATTATTTGTCTGGAAACCAAAAGGTTCAAGATTTCACAAACGCTTATGTTAAAAGATACAATTCTAAGCCAAGTGCATATTCTGCAATAGGTTATGATCTTACTGGTATCTTTAGCCAAGCAGTTAAGGGTGCTAAGAATTCAAAGGAGGTGCTAACTAACCTAAAAAACATAAGGGATTACGATGGGCTAATGGGAAAACTGAATGTCAGCGATAAAGGAGAAATTACCTTTCCGCTTTTCCCTGCAAAAATTGAGAATGAAAAAATGGTGTTGGTTAAATAATATTTCTAAGGCAACAAGAATACAAAAACTCGCACATAATTCTGTTGCGAGTTTTTGTTAATATATATTTACGATTTTATATTTCTTATTTTACCTGCATAACCTTCCAAGTACTATCTTTAACATCACCTTTCTTATCAAAGCTATATACTCCCGCATAACCATGATACGGTGCAACGTCAGACTTAAGATAATCTTTAAGGTCCATATTACCTTTATTTTGCAAAGCAGAAACCAGAAGCATTAAACTATCATATCCTCTATCTGCATACGCTCCAGGATATTCATTGTATCTAGCTTTGTATGCTTCGTTGAAAGATTCTGAATCTTTAGGACTAATCACAAAAATATTATCTTCATTCTTTATTTTTACGACTCCCTTTTTCTGAAGACCTAGAGGAATTTCTGTAGCCATAAGAATTTGAAAGTTTGCTTTTAATTCTTGTTTCTTTGTAATTAGAACTGTTGTCGCTTGATCAAAACCTGTGTAAAGAATTCCATCGACACCAGCGTCTTTTGCTTTTAGAATAATTGATTTTATTCCGCCACCATCTACTGAGTTTTCCGTGTAAGTAAACCTTTCGACAAAGACAAGCTCCGCTCCAGAATTTTTAATAGCTTTTTCAAACGGAGCGATGTGACTTTCTGACCACCCACTATTCTCCACAACAATCGCTATTTTTTTCAACCCTCTTTCCTTAATCCAATCTGTTGCGTATTTTTCTTTAGCTTCGTTTTTGGGAGCGCCAAAGAAAAAGTAATCTGAGTTTGCAGTTACGAACTCACTCGTGTTTGCAGGGCTCATTGATACGATTTTATTTTTCTCAACAACGGGTCCGGCTGCATCAGCCAAGAAGCTCCATGTAGGACCAATGATTGCTTGAGGGTGATTGAAGTCTACCATTTTCTGAATTGCAGTGATGGTGTTTTTGGGATTAGTTTGATCATCTTCATAGACAACCTTAACTTTCACACCCTTCTTTGCTAATTCTTCTTTAGCAAACTCAATACCACTTTTAATGTTGTTTCCATCAATTGACGCCATTCCAGTTTCTGATAACACGGCACCAATAACTATCTCTTGATTATCAGCTTTAAAGTTACCAAGATTTTTACCAGAGGCCAATTCACTTTTAAAAACAGTCCAACCTAGTATCGCTAATATCACAATCACTATCACAGATATAACTATATTCTTTTTGTTTTTCATTTTTATTGAATTTAATTTGTAACAGAATATATTATTTCAGATTTGTCAACTATTACAATGGTTTATTGACAAAGTTATATATATAAAATAGTATATAAATGAAAGCTTAAATCAAACATATGTCAATAAATCTTGATAGAAACATACCAACAAAACTCTTAAATGACTTCCAAAAGCTTGGTTTTAGCGATAAAACAGCCCGAGTTTACTACTCCCTTTTAAAACTTGGCTCTGTTGGCGCCTCCAAGATAGTTAAAGAAACAGGCCTGCACAATCAGTTTGTCTATAATTCGCTCAAAGAATTGGAAGAAAAGAACATGGTTAGATTCAGTTTAAAGAACGGCAGAAAGCAATTTGAAGCACAAAATCCTTCTCTTTTGGTGTTAGAAGCTGAAAAACAAAAGGTTATCGCGGAAAACCTATCGCAAAACCTATCTAGTTTAATTGATTATGTTGATGAACAGACGTTTGATGTTATAAAAGGAACAGAATCCTTTGTGGCATCAGAATTCAAAGCTCTACAAGAAGCTCCAAATGGATCAGAATTCTTGGTTATAGGAGGTATTGGAGATCAATATGCTGAAACAATGGGTAACCTTCTAAACGAGTATGAATATCAGAGAAACAAAAAGGGTATTAGTGTCAGATACTTAGGATCATTAGGGCAAGAAGAACATATTAAAGAAAAATATGACCCTAGATCAAATTTTAAATCCAGACTACTCGATGGCCGATTTGAAAATGAAGTTAATATGAGTATTTTTCCAAATGAGGTGGTATTTAACCTATTTGGAACACCACATGTACGATTTGCTATTAAAAGCCCTAAAATGGTAGAAAGTTATAGAAAGTTTTTTGAGGTTTTGTGGAGTATGGGGAAATAGATATCAAAATTCAGCCTTGTTTTGAGCCCCAAAATCAGGCTCCAACGTATTCCAAATATACAAAAACAATCCTTCAAACATGGTTGAGACAATTTTTGAATCTATAATAATAGAGTAAACCTCGTTTTCTTTGAAAGAAAAGAAGAATACATCAGAACCAATAATAGCAAAAGAACCACCAGGCCACTTCTTTGGCATTTCACGCGTTATTCTATAAGGGTCACTCTTATAGTGTTCATGAACACCCAAACCATTTGGTACAAGCAAAAAAGTAGTAGCGCCCGTCTTTTTATTCTTGCGCTCTCTCCAGTCAAAAAAGAACTTTGGAAACAATTCCGTCAATTGCGACTCAAAAAAAGCATAGACCAGCTTCAATCTCTCTTGAACCATGACATCCAACATGTGTTCAAATGCTATTTTTACACCCTCAACCCCAACGAGAACCCTAGTTTTAGGGTTATCTCTTTCCAATTTGAACATACTATTCAGATCCCCAAATATTTCATTTAAGGCCAATTCCTTATTTTTCAATATCCTTTTAAGATTTTCAGGATTCTCTGCGGAGTAGTATTTAACGTTGTTTTTCTTCCAACTGGATACTAACCCTTGAGATTCAAGCTCTTCTAGAATCGCATATACCGTAGTTCTTGGTATTTTACTGTTTGTGGCCACCTTATAGACGGGTACATCCTGCTCTCTGAGTAAGCTGACGTATATCTTTGCTGCCTTTTCACTTATCCCAAATTCTTCTAGTTTTTGCAATATATCTTCCATATTCTATATTGTGTCAGAAATACCGACAACAGTAAATAGTCTTTTCTATGGCTTATTTACTTAATAAACTGGAATATATAAAATATACAATCGATTTTTATGACAAGAAATACAATGCAACATATAATAGTGTTTGTAAACTAATATATAAAATATGAAAAGAAAAAACATTTGGATACTCGTAATAGTAGCAATCGTAATCATAGCTATAATAATTAATGTTAATAAATCAGCAAAATCTGCCAATAACATTAAAATAGGGGCCACTTTAGCATTATTTGGTAACCTTTCTTATATTGGAGAATCAGAAAAGAATGGTTTAACAATGGCCATCGAGGATATAAACAAAGCTGGAGGTATAAAAGGCAAGAAGCTAGAGCTTATAACTGAGGATAATCAAGGATTAGCAAACCCCGCGGTGTCAGGTGCAAAGAAACTAATCGAGGTAAATAAGATTGATGTTTTATTCTCTTCCTTTACTCACATCACTCAAGCTGTGCAAGACACTGTAGCTACAGCAAAAATACCAATGATCTACGCTTCTGCGCTAGCTCAAATCGCAGAGAGTAATGACCTATTCTTCAGAGACTACTTTGATACAAAAGATATGGGTAAAACTATTGCAAATCAAATTGTTATAGACAATCATAAAAGAATTGCTTATCTTGGTCAAAATAACACAGCTTGTAATGAATATCTTGGCGTAGCAAAAGAAATACTCGCAAAGAATGGGAAGTCTGTTGTTGCTGAATATATGTTTGCACCTGAAGATAATGATTTTAAAACCAGTCTAACAAAGATCAAGACTTCAAACCCTGATGCAATATTTACCTGTTCTCATACCAAGTCGGATATCTTAATGAGACAAATGGATCAGTTGGGAATGATTAATATACAGACATACCAATTGCTTGCTCCATTTTTGCCAAGTGGCGACACAGTAGAAGTTAGAAATCTTTACGAAAAAAATAAAACAGTTTCAGGATGGTTTGGATTCGTTTATGGATCATTAACAGAGAAGCAAAAAGAATTCAAAGACAGGTACGAAAAAAGATTTGGGGTTAAGCTTGCTGCTGATGCAACCTTTGCCTATGACGATGTTATTGCGATGTCTCCCGTTATAGAAAAATGTCTAAACAATAATGGAAAGATAGATAGTGTTTGTTTCTCAGAGAATTTTAAGAAGACTAACCATGATGGAATTTCAGGTCTACTTACATTCAATGACAAGGGTGTATCTCAAAGAGACAGCTTGCTTATGCAGATTAAGGATGGTGAGTGGGTTACTGTGAAATAACAGAATTTAGAAGTAACGCAAAAACAAAAAAAGAGCTTTGAAATAAGGCTCTTTTTTTATGTTAAAACATACTATTGTAAAACAACCGCCAAAAGTGCAATCGCCGCTGTCTCCGCTCTTAAAACATTCTGATTAATCCTTACGGACTTTATTTTAGCGTCCTCAAATAGCTTAATTTCCTTTGGAGACCAACCGCCTTCTGGACCAATCAAAAAGACTAAATCAGTATAGGAATTCTTTTTCTTTAGAATTTCACTAATATTCAAACCATTTTGATTACAAACAAACACTCCGACCTTCTTTTTATCGATAGACTCAAGCTCTTTTAAAGCTTCACCGAGTTTTTTAACAGGGTCTATTACAGGAATTTCACTTCTTCCACATTGTTCAGATGCTTCAACCAAAATTCTTTGAGATCGAGACATATTCAAGTCCTTTTTTATTGTTCTATCTGTAATAATTGGAACGACTTGAGAAACACCGAGCTCGGTTGCCTTTTGTAGGACCAAATCAAAATTATCGTTCTTAATTAAGGACATTATTATAGTCACCCTAACTTTTGAGGACTCAGTCTTATTATCTTTGCTGGCTTTGCTAGTCACGGCTTTTTTTATGGACTTATCTTCAGACGATTCCACTTTATCAGCCTTACTAGTCTCCAAAACCCGCAAAACCGCCCCAGCACTATCCATTTTTTCTATAATAGCCAGATAATCAAAGCCAGAGCCGTCAAAAAGCACCACTCTACTACCCGCAAGATATCTAAAAACCTTTTGCCACTGATTTAAAATGGAATCATAGTCAAAATATCTCAAAGTTACTTTTTCTTTTGGGTTTATCTTGTCTTTTACGAAGAATCGGTGCAGTCTCATTGTTGTTTTGTGTTTGTTTGATTTTTATTAAAAATAGGCGTATTCTTTGGCTTATACAGATACACTGTTTCAGCATCTAGATTGAGAAAATTTAAAGAATTTCCAAAGTTTTTCTATAAATCTTAATCTATCCAAAATACCAGATCCCCCACTATTATATATAATACACTTTGAACATGTTAATACCAACCGTTATAGAAAAATCACAATTTGGCGAGAGAGCATATGATATATATTCAAGGCTACTTAGGGAAAATATCATATTTCTTGGTGGCGAAATAAATGACAATGTTGCAAATATTGTTATTGCCCAATTATTATTCTTACAAGCAGAGGATTCAAAAAAGGATATCTCTTTGTATATCAATTCACCAGGAGGATCAGTCACTTCCATGATGGCAATGATAGACACAATGAATTACATCAAAAATGATGTTTCAACTATTTGTATTGGACAAGCAGCCTCTGCCGCATCAATGATACTTTCAGCTGGAAAAAAGGGAAAGAGGTTTGCATTAAGCAATTCAGAAATTATGATACATCAACCAATGAGTGGAACAGAGGGGCAAGTATCTGATATCGAGATTGCCGCAAGACATCTTATAAAAATGAAAGAGAAGTTGATAAAAATAATGTCAGAAAATTCTGGCCAACCAATCAAAAAAGTAGAGGCCGACATGGATAGAGACTTTTTTATGTCAGCAGAAGAAGCGAAGAAATACGGAATTATTGACAAGGTATTATCTTAACAAAATAAATAAACCGAGATGATTATAAACCAAACAGAGCTCGCATTAGCAATAATGGTGGGCGGTGTCGGTTTCGTCATTGGATATTTGATTAGAATACTAGTTGCACTAAGTACAAAAAATTCATTAGAGCTCAATGCTAAAAAGATTAAGACGGTGGCCAAAGAAGAGGCCGTTTTATTAATTTCAAAAGCACAAGAAGAAGCAATCAAGATTGTAGCTAGTTCAAAAAAAGAAATAAAAGAAAAAGAGGAAAATATTCAAAAGAACGAAGATCGACTAATAAAAAAAGAACAGTTGGTTGACAATAGATACGTAGAGCTTGAAAAAGAGCTCAGAAAAATTGAAGAAGGTATACAAAAAAATAACACAAAAAGTGAATTACTGTTGGAAAAAGAAAAAAACATAGAATCACTATTAGAGCAAAAAACCCTTGAAGTTCAACGTATTTCCAAGTTTACAGAGGAAGAAGCAAAAATGTTTTTGTTTAATAAAATACAAAAAGATCATGAGGAAGATTTGCTAAACAGAATAAATAAATTTGACTTGTTTGCAGAAGAAACTCTTGAGGATAAAGCGAAGGAAATATTAACGACAACCGTTCAACGTCTAGCCTCATCAGTAAATGGAGAAATGTTTTCATCGACAGTTCCAATTTCATCGGAAGATATAAAAGGAAAAGTTATAGGAAAAGAAGGAAGAAATATTAAAACATTTGAAAAAGAAACTGGGGTTGAAGTTTTAGTCGACGAAGGGCAGGGTTACATTTCACTTTCTTGCTTTGATCCAATAAGAAGACAGGTTGCTAAAATTGCGCTTGAAGCACTGGTTGCTGATGGAAGAATTCAACCAGCAAGAATTGAAAAGGAAGTGGAGATTGCAAGAGATCTAATAATAAAAGAAACAAAAAAGTTGGGAGATAAAGCATGTTATGAGACAGGAATACTTGGACTTGATCCAAGAATTTCCACGATACTAGGAAGACTTCATTATAGAACGAGTTATGGACAAAATGTCTTACAGCATTCAATAGAGTGCGCACATCTTGCGGGAATGTTAGCAGAAGAATTGGGAGCTGATGTTGCAGTTGCAAAAGCTGGTGCTCTACTCCATGACATTGGAAAAGCGTTGGATCACGAGGTTGATGGAAGCCATGTTGATATTGGAAAAAAATTGTTAGAAAAGTTTGGAGTTGATAAAAAAATAATTCAGGCGATGCAGTCACACCACGATGAATATCCTTATGAAACCTTAGAAGCAAGGATAGTTCAGACGGCTGACGCCCTCTCAGGAGGCCGTCCAGGGGCAAGAAGTGATACTTTAGAGAACTATATCAAGAGATTAAATGACCTTGAAGATATAGCAAATTCTTTCAGTGGAGTTGAAAAATCTTATGCACTTCAAGCCGGAAGAGAAATTAGAATTTTTGTTTCGCCAGAAAAGGTCTCGGATTATGATGCCAAAAATATGGCTAGAAATATAGCTATAAAAATAGAAAGAGAGTTAAAATATCCGGGAGAGATAAAAATAACAGTTATCAGAGAGAACAAGATAATGGAAATAGCTAGGTAAATTATAGGTTTTTTTGAGGTCGATTTCGGGCTAAAATTGACATAATTGACGAATAAGTCAAAATGTGTCAAAACTTTTTAAAGCCTTTTATCCCTTGATTCAAAATATGGCTTAATATATAATCAATACCGAGGTTATAGCGGTCGACAATTATAAAGAAACAATTACTTCAACAAATATGAATAAAGCAGCATTGGTTGACAAAGTAAACGACGTCCTTGGAACTACAAAAGTTCAAGCTGAGCAAATCGTTGATACCATCTTTGATGGAATCACAGCCTCACTTAAAAAAGGAGATGAAGTTTCAGTAGCAGGTTTCGGAATCTTTTCTGCAAAGAAAAGAGCCGCACGTTCTGCACGTAATCCAAGAACAGGAGAAATCGTAAAGGTTGCAGCTATGAATGTTCCAAAGTTTAGAGCATCAAAGGCTCTTAAGGAAGCGGTTAAATAATTTCGGTTGCTATTTGGACTCATGTTGTCTATCTGATAGAACCAACAAAGTCTAAATAAATAGTTTCCACTTAACAAAATATCTCAGCGAAAGCTGGGGTTTTTTGTTTGGATATTTATTTTTTTATCTATCATTTACACTTCTTCTGTTTTTTTATTTCACCACCACCGCCTGATTAGTTACACCTGGAACCGCATTTACCTGATTCATTAATTTATTTGTTGACCAATATTCAGATTTATTTCCATTAAAAGGATCGTGAATGTAAAAACCTGTTGGGTTTTCAACATCCCCAGAAAAACCAATCACAAGTCTTGCGTGCTCCCCTTTAAAGGCCGTTACCTCTCCCCCACCAGAAAGATTCCAAGTGTAAGCTGGTGCTGTTATTGAAGTGTAACCCCACAGTATCACAGGATGTCCCGCCTTTAATTCTTTAGCAAGAAATTGCGCATTTATGTTTGTTTCGTAAGAAGCATCTCTTCCGTAAGACAAGACTGCTTTCATCACCGGCTTGCCGTAAACACCGTACCCCTTTGTGCTACCAACAATATCTATATTTCCGACAAACATTTCTTGCGGATTGTCCCACTCGTCAAGCGTTATATCTTTATCCCTTGGGTTATATCCAAATTTTTCCACAATATCCATATCATCCGATATTTCAATACTATAGTAAGCGAGCGCCATTCTAAGCGATGCGGCCTCACAGCTGTTTGCATATTGCTGTGAAAAATAAGGAACGTCTAGTTTAAATACTTTTTGATTTGAAACAGGGGTTAGAGCGACCGTTTTTGTGGAGGAGGTTTTATTTGAAGTAATCTTATCTGAAGACGACGTTGTAATATCACCATCAAATGAGGGGGTTATAGAATTTTGCTTATCCGATTCAGAAGAGACGACGGAAGAGACGGTGATCAGCTCTGATTTTACCAACAGAGATGACGAAGAATTTGTATTCGCAAAATCTAGAACACCTATTATTACCAAGGCTAATCCGAGAAAGAGATAGTTTCTTATTCTCATGATGGTGCGGGATAAGGGAATCGAACCCTTGTCTACTGCTTGGAAGGCAGTCATTCTACCACTAAACCAATCCCGCTTGTTTTTAAACTATATCAAATACGGCGCAAAAGTAAATACTTTTAATTAAATGCATTAATTGTGTTAAAATGCTAAATAAGTTAAATCAATAAGAAGTTATAAAATGAACAACATCGAAACTCTGCTTGGCAATTCTATATCGATAATTAAAAAAAGTTCATTATTTGTGGTTACAATTCTTAGCTTTTGGTCTGGAGCAAACAATAACGCTACAACCTCCTCAACAACAGTCTCCATTACTGAAAAAAACTCGATAGGGATACAGCATTCGGTGCAAGAAACAGCAACAAAAAATACAGATAAGATATTAAATATACTAAAAAAAGACGAGCTCAATGCGAAACCTAGTGGGACATCTAGTAAGATGATAGACCAAAACATATTCAGCGTCCCCATAAATACAGACAAGATAGTGGAAATATCTAAAAAATTGAATCAACTCAACCTTGTTGCCCCAAATTATTCCAATCTAGATGTAAAAAATTCAAACAAAGACAGTAACAAGAATGTTGTTAATTCAAAAAATACAGTTGTACAAGATACAGAAACCCAAAATCCTGTAGTTAATAGTCTAATATCTATTACAAGACAAGGATCAGTAGAGAGCTTGGTAAACATTAGATGTGAAAATAAAGCAAATAATACAATAAAGGTCATAACAGGAAGTGGCGTTATTATAAGCTCATCAGGTTTAATTCTGACAGCAGCCCATGTTGCAGCTCCCGTTTACTCAGAGCAAAATGGCGGTAAATACAACTGTTACGCAAGAATTAAAAACCCAGCAACGGGAAATTATCCTGTTAAGGTTGTTTTTATAAACCCAAACTGGGTCAATAAGTATTATTCAGAATTTGACAAGACATACTCTGAGACTGGAGAAAACGATATTGCTATTCTTCAAATAGATACTTCAAACAAAAAACTTAGTAACGCTGAAATATCCGATTTAAATAATGCAACATATGCAATATTATCAACAGGTATACCAAATTTGGAGGATTCAATAGAAATTAAGTCGTATCCGGCAGATATTTATGGAAAATCAGGCGTCTTTAGTGTCTTACCTAGAAAATCAGAAACGAACTCTATAAACAGCCTTTTTAACTTCAGTGGTGGAATAGATAGTCCTTTTGATCTAATAGAAACAAAACCTAGCTCTCTGGGTCAACCTGGGGCTTCTGGAGGTGGTATATTCAACAATCAAGGACAGCTTGTTGGGATAATATCTAATATGGTTTCATCAGATGTCCTATTTAAGAATAAGATAAGAGCATTATCTATCAAATACATGAATAATGAAGTTAAAAGAAACCTTGGTAAGTCTATTTTTGAACTTATCTGATTCCCCCATTATTAAACACATCCAAGACAAACTTGTTTTGAATTTTAATAACAGTATCCCAGTTATCATTTGGGGCTAACATATTAACTTTTTCATAGCCACAAGACTCACATTTGTTTGTTACTCGATATTTATCCTTTTTAAGCTCTATATTAACAGGCTTCATTAAGCCCTGACATTCAGAAAGTCTATCTCCTGGATTGATATCCACATGTTTACTCCACAAACAGTTAGGACAATGGTCTGTGTAACCATCTCCCTTAACCTCCGTCTTGCAGACATCGCAAATAAAGTCTTCTTTTTTCTTCGTGAATTTTTTAGTCATGATCATAATCTGGTAATAACCCTTGTTTGGTCTGAAAAATTGTCGGGGCGCCGGGATTCGAACCCGGAGTCACTTGCTCCCAAAGCAAGCATGTTAGCCGTTACACCACGCCCCGATTTGATGGTGTAAGCATATCACACATATTTTATTTTTGCCAACGGGCGAGTTCTCCCACCTATTTCTACCCTCAGTTGTTGATTGATCAAGGTATTTTTCAGCGCTTTATTCAAAAAGCGGCAACATTTTAACCTTACAACTCAATAAATTTGATTTTGTTACACGTGAACCAGAATGGTACAAGCTTATGCACATACCTATAAATTTAAAGCTCTCTTCTCTTAAATTAAAGTCTGAGCAGTACTTGAGGGCAATCTTTTTGATTTTTCTAATCTTTTCTTTTGTTAGATTGATTTCTGGTCTAAGCCAATTCAATCCATCACTGTCTCTTATGATGCTAATTTTGGGGTTAAAAAGGTTATCATCACACTTTAGACTTTTTAAACCTGAGGGAATCTTAAGGGTTTTTACCTCAACTATGTAGTAAAAGTCATCCTTTTGGGCGATTATATCAATCTCCCCTATTTTATTTCTGTAATTTCTATCAATTATCTGAAATCCGTGCTTCTCTAAGAAAACAACAGCGATATTTTCACCCAAGTCCCCTATTTTCTTGTTTGAATCAAGGCCTGAGTCTTCATCGAATTTTACGGTTAAATCTTTTTTTATCTTTATTTTACTATCTTTTTTATGTTTTTGTGTATTCATGTTTATTTTTTATTATTATTAACAAAAGTAATGATAATAAAATCATATGAAGTTTCTATAAAAAAATTATAAAGAAAAAGTAAAGATTAAATGTAAGCAAATATCTCCCTAAGGTTACATATGAAACCAACGGATTAGCCAAAAATAAGGGTTTTTCAATACATCAACCATGTTTCACGTGCCACATTTAAACCAAGGTCTAAAAGACAACATTTTGATGGTTATACACACATTGTGTCCTTATTTATAAGCGTTTATTCTTATAATCGTTGAAAAATAATGTTTTTATAAAAGCCAAGCATTTATGTCTTTTATACACATATACACAGAGTTATCCACAGTTTAGGACATTTTATAGCAGCCATTGGGGACAAGTCCTTAAGAGATTCTTTTGTCTTTCTTTCTTCATTCTCCACCTTCCTTTAGATACGATAAAAACACCTATAACCCTTCTTTTCTGTCATTTTGTGCGGATAGGGAGAATCGGACTCCCGTCTCGTCCTTGGCAAGGACGCATTCTACCACTAAACCATATCCGCATTGTTTTTTTATTATAACACAAAATTATAATTGTGCACCCGCCAGGACTCGAACCTGGAATAACGGTTCCGAAGACCGTTGTGATATCCATTTCACCACGGGTGCTTGGTCTTCCATTGCATAATCCGAGATACACAGTCTACATCATAGATAGCAAAAAATCAAAAGGTGTACTAATATTCTATATAATGAATAAAAAAGATTTGAACAACAATTCAAAAATGACATCAAAACCTAAAAAAGGGCCTGATAGTAAGGTTTTTAAGGAAATAGATAAAAACCTTATACCTGAACACGTTCAGGAAATAGTATCAAAACTACAAGATGCTGGTTTTTCAGCTTATTTGGTGGGAGGCTGTGTTAGAGATTTAATACTGAACAAAATACCAAAAGACTGGGATATAACAACTAGCGCCCAGCCGGAAGAGATCATTAGGATATTTGAGGATACCTTCTATGAAAATACCTTCGGAACAGTTGGGGTAAAGATAAAAAAAGAGTCGGGGGAGACAGAGATAGTAGAAGTTACACCTTATAGAACAGAAGGGGATTATTCAGACGGGAGACACCCTAACTCAGTGTCTTTTAGTGACGACATTAGAGACGATCTGCTTCGCAGAGACTTTACAATGAACGCGATAGCCTATGATTCAATAGAGGACAAGATTATAGATGAGTACGATGGATTAAAGGACATAAAGGACAAGACCATAAGAGCGGTGGGTGATCCTGTTAAAAGGTTTGCAGAAGATGGATTAAGGCTTATAAGGGCCGTGCGTTTCTCGGCCGAATTAGGTTTCATGATTAACACTGAGACTCAAAACGCCATTATTTCTGAGTCGAATAACCTTAAAAAGATTGCCGTAGAGAGAATCAGGGATGAATTTAACAAGATACTCATGTCTAACCAGCCGTCATTGGGTATAGCAATGGCTCAAAAACTAGGCTTATTAGAGATATTTTGTCCAGAACTAGCTGAAGCGGTACACGTGAAACAGAATCAGGCTCATTCCTATGATGTTTTTGAACACTTACTAAGAAGTTGTCAGTGTGCAGCTGATAAGAACTGGCGTCTTGAAATAAGATTGGCCGCCTTATTCCACGATATCGGAAAACCTCCGACCAAAAGAGTCAATGAAACACAAGATATCACTTTCTATGGCCACGAAGTTGTGGGGGCTAAGATGTCCAAGATTATTTTAGAGAGAATGAAGTATCCTGCAAAAACAGTTGAGGTTGTAACCAAAATGATACGTTGGCATATGTTTTTCTCAGACACAGAGCAAATAACAGCTTCTGCAGTAAGAAGGATGATAGTTAACGTTGGCAAAGAATATATTTGGGACCTTATTGACTTAAGGGTGTGTGACAGAGTTGGAACCGGTAGACCAAAAGAAAATCCTTACAGATTAAGGAAATATAGAGCATTAATAGAAGAGGTTATGGTAGACCCAATAGATGTGGGGATGCTCAAAATTGATGGCAACACACTTATAAAAGACTTAAATATTCAGGTTGGACCCATAATAGGTCTAACATTAAATGCATTACTTGAAGAAGTCTTAGAAGACCCTAAACTAAATACCGTTGAATATCTATCTGGAAGGGCGATAGAACTTTCAATGTTACCCATGAAACAATTGAAAGATCTGGCAAATAAAGGGTTAAACAAGAAAAAAGACATGGAGGATGAGCAAATAGCCCTGATTAGGAAAAAACACGATATTAAATAGGTTACACGTGCAACATAGGTTTGATACGTGTTACATGTGTAACAACTGTGCTTACGTTAATCATCGTTCATCAAACGTTACACATGTAACATAAACAAGGCTGTATAGACGTAAAACACAACAAAAAAACTGCAACAAGTGTAATGTGCAGTTTTTTTTGTGTTTTTGTATCCTTCAGACTTAAAAAACCAGGCATAAAAAGAGCCTCAGTACTGGACGCAACAAGGTTATAGTTTGTTATGATGCGGCCGTACTAAGGCCCTCGACCGAAACTTGAGATTAAAACCCGAGACTATTCACTATACCGAAACGTGAGAAAAATGAGACGATTGAGAAAAATTTTTATTTAATTGTATTGGTTGCCTTTGCGATTGTGGAATAAGACAGTTTGGGAACCAAGATTCTCCATTTAAAGGTGATACTCAGATAAGAGCTCACTAAGCTAGTTGTGGGAGAACAAAAAATGTCCTTTATCACCAGCCTATCCATATCACTACAGCTTCCTGAAAGAACTGTTTAACCCGATGTTGGGTTGTTCATCTGTCTTTTATTATAATCTAAATAAAGGACACGTAAAGGACACTACCAATAATTCCTGTGGATAACTTTTGCCATTCTACAAAATTTATTTAAGGGCTTTATATAAAGGACAAAATTAAAATTCGTTTTTAATATAAAAAAATGAAGAACACACTAAAATAAGTTATCCACAACTAATTTAATAGGGCAGTGATCTGAACCAAAAAAACTAGATTCTATTGTGCAAGATTTAACCTTATTTAGTATATCTTTCGATATAAAAAAATAATCTATTCTCCATCCAACATTTCTTTCTCTTGAAAACGTTTTCATGTCCCACCATGTATAAGCGTTTTTTACATCCGGATTCAGTTCTCTGAAAACATCTAAGTAATTTGATTCAATAAATTTATCAATCCAAAATCTCTCTTCTGGCAAAAATCCTATACTTTTAACATTTTCTTTTGGTCTAGCTAAGTCAATTTCTGTGTGAGCGACATTGACATCGCCGCAGAAGACCACTTTTAAGCCTTTGTTTGTAAGCTTTTTACAGTATTTTAAAAATTCCTTATAGAAATCTAATTTATATTGCAGTCTTTCCGGTGCACCACCACCATTCGGAAAATAACAGTTTACGAGAGCCCATTTGTCAAAAATTAAACTTATCATCCTACCTTCTTGATCCATTTCTTTGACACCAAATCCGTAATCAATTTTCTTTGGTTGTGGCAATATTTTTTTCATATAAATAGCAACTCCACTATAACCCTTTCTTGTTTTTGCATGATCAAAATAACCAACATAACCATCGGGATTTACAATATTATTATCAAGCTGTTCAACATGCGCTTTTGTCTCTTGAATACACACAAAATCTGTGTTCTGTTGTATTAAGGAATCAAAAGCACCTTTTTTGTATATTGCCCTAATTCCGTTTACATTCCATGAAGTTATACTTATTTGTTTTTTCATTTTTTAAAAGACATTAATCGGACATCGCTATTAATTGCATCATTTATTACTCTTATCTCTAAGTCCGTGAAAATTCTTATGTATGTCCTTTAGATGCTTATCAGTCACGTGAGTATATATTTGTGTTGTTGATATGTTGGCATGACCTAATAATGCCTGAACTGAACGTAAATCAGCACCATTTTGCAACAAATCTGTTGCAAAACTGTGTCTTATAACATGGGGTGTTACTTTTTTTGAAACTCCTGCCTTAATTGCATAGTGTTTGACAAGCCTTTCTACAGATCTCGGTGTAATTCCAAACATTAAACCGCTTGTTACATCAACTCTTTTTGACAAATACTCTCTTAGGGCTTGTTTTGCAACCTCAGACATAAAGACAACCCTGACTTTATCGCCCTTACCCCTAACTGAGAACTCGTCCTTGTTCAAATCTAAATCTCGAGGAAGGGAACAAAGCTCTGAAACACGCAGACCTGTTGAGAACAGGAGCTCCAAAATAGCCTTATCCCTAAGTTTCTTTTTTTCATCCTTTTCAGTATTTGGGGCACTTAAAATCCTATCGAGCTCTTCTATGGATATGTGATCTATTTGTCTTTCAGGAACTTTGGCTAACTCAATGTTGTCTGGAGATAGTATTTGAAGGCCTCTTTTAGCCAAATACTTCAAATAAGCCCTTAATGCAATCAAATAATAGTTTTGGGTTCTCTTTTTGATTAAATTTACCCCTGTTTTTGTTGCAAAAGAACGCCTGTTTAGAAAAAGCCTGTATTCTCTCAGTTTTTCTTCTGTTATTGCATTTGCTGAGTCGGATTTTAAGAAATCTAGGAAAAGGTTTAAATATCGATCATAATTTTCAACAGTTTTTAGACTTCTACCTTTTTCTATCTCTGTATATTCCAGAAAATGCCGTTTTAAGGTACTCAAACTAGATACTTGGTCTGTATTGTGCGACATAGTACCAAAATTATAACACCTAGAACCCAGTAAAGACAAGGATTTACGCAATACTAGCCTTAACTCAGACTGGCATGATTTTGATTATTTGGCTGGCCTGAACTTAATTGTCTTATGAAATAGCCAAAATACCTATAAAAGCCCTAAATACTTGCTCACAACAGTCTTTTATGATACTATCAGAAGACCATGTTAACCAAGACAAAGAAGCAAAAAATTATAAAGGAAGTACAAATTCACGATACTGACACAGGAAGTGCAGAGGCACAGATTGCTATTTTAAGTAAAAGGATAGAGGAATTAACTAAACACCTTAAGACTCACGCTAAGGACAACCACTCAAGAAGAGGTCTTTTGCAGATGGTTGCAGACAGACAAACCCTCTTGAAATATCTACAAAAGAAGAGTTCCTCAAGATACGACGCTGTTACAAAGAAGCTAGATCTGAAGAGAAAGACAGCCTAAATCAAGAGTTAAGTCACAGAAACAGAAGCTTAGGATTTTAGGTATACAATTTTTGAAATACAAATAATATCATCATAAACATTAGGATTGATATAGGACAAGACGATTTTAATTTGATTTGCGATTAGTCTTTGGTTAAATACATGGAATTTTTAAAAGACAAATTTAAACCATATTAATTGGTTCATTTTAAATATAATATAAAACATGACAGTAATTAAACACAAACAACAACGTGTTGGAGTTTTTATTGATACACAGAATCTTTATCACAGTGCAAAAAATCTATATCACGCAAGAGTAAATTTTGGAGCAATAATGAAAGAGGTAGTAGCCGGCAGATCTCTAATTAGAGCAATCGCTTACGTTATAACAACAGAAAGTGGTGATGAAACTAACTTTTTTGATGCTTTAGGAAAACTAGGAATAGAAACTAAAACAAAAAATCTACAAATTTTTAGCGGAGGAGCCAAGAAAGGGGATTGGGATGTGGGGCTTGCGGTTGATGCTATTAAACTGGCACCTAAATTAGATACCGTTATCATAGCATCAGGAGATGGCGACTTTATTCCGCTTGTAGAATACCTTCAAACAAACGAGGGTTGCCAAGTAGAGGTTATATCATTTGGAAAATCTTCTTCACAAAAATTGAAGGAGGTTGCTGATGACTTTATTGATATGTGCGAAACTCCATCAAAGTATGTATTGATGCAAAACACACAGACAAATTCATCGAAACAACCCTTGAGACAAAGCCAGACACCTCAATCTATAGATGTACAGCCACAACCAAGACAGAACAAAGAGAACCCTAGGAGTAATTTAAAAACAAAAAGACAAGTAAAATCGAACGCCAGATCATCAAGTAATAGCAAAATAAATCACACAAATCACGGTGATGAAGGTAATTTTGACTTTTTCGACTCAGAAACAAGACCTGATTCTAAATTTGATATATAATATTATCAATGGATCCAACAGAACAAAAAACAACGCACTCTTATCCAAACGCCGACAGAACTATTGGTGGTGATAACTCTGTATTATCTGACAATGTAAAGCCGTTAGTTCATATTTCAGATGTTATATCATCTATCGGACCAAAGCCTGAAGACCCATCTTACAAAACAAACACTGTGCACACATTTAAAGATGATATGGCTAGCGAAGCATCTAAGGGAAATTTCTCTATTGGGAAAATAATGGCGGCAAACAATAAGAAGATTCATGAATCTTCAAGTAATGTTATATCTGTTGAGGATAAAAGTAAAAACTTACCCGTTAAAATATTGATATTTATTATTTGCATACTGATAATAACGGGGTTTTCTTATGCTGGTTTCAAATTTGCAAAAACTCCAGCAGAGATAAGTTTGCAAGAAAATCCAACTCAACAAATAGCTGGAGGTATACTATATTCGGAACAAAGTGTCGGAATAAATATAAAAGGCAAGAGCATCTCTAATCTATATAAAGAAATACAATCAAATACGGCTTTTGATAGTGCATTGTCAGGAAAAATTAAATCTATAGTTTTAGATTATCAAGATGGCACAAGCACAATTCAACTATCTTCGGTTGATTTTCTGAATATCATTGCACCTGGTGCTCCAGATTTACTGCTAAGAAATTTGAAAAAGGAATATGTATTTGGATACTATTATTCTGCATCTGAAGAACCTTTCATTATTTTAAAATCGACAAATTACGATTCAACTTTTGCTGGTATGCTGGAATGGGAAAGAAACATATATGCAGACATAGGAGACTTAATCTTTAAAAAGGAAGGTCCTTCACCAGCTAATAATACCGAAGATCAACCGTCAACAGATTCTACAAGCAGCTCAGCTGTGAACACAAAAAGTACCACAACGACAAATTCTCTACCTGCATCTTCAAACAGTGTAAAATCTGAATATGATACAGCTTTTGTTGATAAAATCATTTCAAATAATGATACAAGAGTTTTATATAGACCAAATGGCAGTATCGCTTTCTTTTATACATTCTTCAACAAAGATACTATAATTATAACGACAAGCGAAGTAACGCTTCACGAGTTAATATACAGACTTACTTCAGGAAAAATAACTAGATAAACAAAATAAGGGGACTGAAATTACTAATGATACTAAGTTATCAACAGAACCTAGCTTATTTATATATATAAAATTTGGTATTTCTTTATAAATTATTTATAGAAACTTAAGGTCTAATCTGATACAATGACAACATGAACCAAGATATACAAAAATACAAAAACATATTAGAAGATAAATTAAAAAAACTAGAAGAAGAGATAGTTGAAATAGCTGAAAAAGAGAGCGACTCCACATGGGAAGCTATTCAAACAGAAACAAACATTGATACCGCTGACAGGCAAGATGTTGCTGATGCTGTTGAAAATTATGAATCAAATTCATCTATTACATCCACCTTGGAAAGAGAGATTTTTGATGTCAGAGATGCTTTAGCAAAAATAGAAACTGGGACTTACGGTGTATGTGAGGTCTGCCAAAAAGAAATAGAAACTGAAAGACTGGATGCAGAACCACAAGCTAGAACCTGTGAGCTTCACATGAATTAGGCAAGCTTCATCTATGGATTTGGCAGTAAGAGTCTCGTCTTAAAGTCGTCTTGTTTTGATCACTTAACCGATGTGTATCGCTGTTTGTTTGTATCTAAAAATAGTTTTGTAAATCAAATTGTATATATCTTGCAAAGGGATAACTAAGGAAGGCATATTTTGCCAAAGTATTGATGTTGAATTAGACATATCTAGAGGTCTTTTTTCTTTCTTAATTGTAGGGTTAGCAGATAAGTGTATAGGAGAATCAAGAGAAAGAATAATTTCTGCAATTAAGAATAGTGGTTTCGAATCTCCAAAAACAAAAAATCATAAAATAACAGTTTCCCTTGTGCCTGCTGGTATTAAAAAAGAGGGGGTATTGTTGGATCTTCCTATTTCTTTAGCTTATTTATCAGCTGCTGGTAAGATTGAGAAAAAATCCCTAGAAAACTCAATTTTTATCGGCGAGTTAGGTTTAGATGGTTCTATAAAAGAAAATGACTCCTTAGCTTCTGTTATAAATTCTTTGTCAAAAAGACAAAGCAACAAAGGCTTCAATAATATAGGATTAAAAAATGAAGTGATCAACCTGTATAGTAATTTTTCTGATGAACAGATCACTCTAATAAATGAACTCTGTTTAAAAAATATCAAGATAGGAAAGTTCAATAATCTTAAAGATCTAACTTCTTTTTTAAATACCAATAAAAAACCTCAAGAATGCGGGGATGTAAAATTGATAGAAACAGAAAAAAATGGAGGTGGCGTCATAGACAAAATAATAGCAGAAAAAAAATATAATGAAATAAATTTTGAAATAGACAAAATAATCGGACAAGAAAAAGCCAAAAGAGCAATATTAATATCCATATGCGGTAATTACAATGTCATAATGTCTGGACCCCCTGGAGTTGGTAAAACAATGTTAGCAAAAAGCATGCACCAACTTCTTCCAACACCAACTTCGGATGAATATCTAGAAATATTATCTATACACGGCAAACTAGAAAGACCTTTTCGATCACCCCATCACACAAGTAGTTATTCCTCGATTGTCGGTGGCGGCACACCAATTAATGCGGGTGAAATTACTAAAGCTCATAAAGGAATATTATTTCTTGACGAACTTCCAGAGTTCAATAAAAATATTGTTGAATCACTAAGACAACCTTTGGAACAAAAGATGGTGCAGATAAATAGGGCTGAAAACACCATAACGCTACCGTGCAATATGATTTGTGTTTGTGCAATGAATCTCTGCCCTTGTGGAAACAAAGGTATACCACTACAGGGGTGTGCTTGCAGCGGTAATAAAATAAATCTCTATAGACAAAAAGTTTCTAAACCTTTTTTAGAGCGGTTTCATATATCAATAAATCTTCCGTATGAAAATAAAAATATGGAGATGTTGTTGGTCAAAAATAAAATTGCAGCCGGAGAAAATATAATTAAAACTGGAGATACTCTAACGGGACAAAGCATGAAGGAGATAATTGATAGTTTTGACAATAAGAATGTCAATTTTGTATGGAAAGATAATGAATTAGAGATGCTTTATAAAGAATCAGAGAAAAGACACTTTTCTATGAGGGCGATTAAACATATTCAGGAAATTTCAGAGACCATTTGTTTAATTGAAAATATTCAAAATAAAATAAGCAACAAATCTATTGTAATAAAGAAGGAGCACTTAACTGAGGCTTTTTCTTATAAAAACGATTTACTGAATTAAATGAGTAGATAAATCTGCTAGAAAGGATTTTTACCTCCACGAACTTCAAAGTGTAGATGGACACCCGTAGAATCTCCCGTGCTTCCCATTCTACCAATTTGCTGACCTTTAGAAACGCGATTACCAACACTCACTGAGTTTTCACTAAGGTGACCATACAATGTTTGTGTTCCATTTGAGTGCTTAATAACGACATAGTTTCCATAGCCACCATTCCAACCACCACTTTTGCTGATGATCACTGTACCATCGGCCGCTGCCAAGATTGGTACTTTTGATCCACCAAATGATGCTAGATCAACACCATTATTTCCATGGACTCCTTGTGTTCTTACTCCACCATTTACAGGTCTTTTAAAGTATCCGGCGATATTTGAAGAAGGCTTTGAAGGAGTTCCTGATTTTGGTTTTGCAGTTTTAGAAGAAACAACTGTTTCAGCCTCAGCGTTTGGAATTATAATCTCTTGGCCAATCGTCAACCCCACGCTTGTATCGACACTGTTAAAACTAACGATATCACCAACGTCGGATTTGAATTTTTTGGCCAAAAGATCAACAGTATCTCCTTTTTTGACAGTATATTTTATACCTGTAATGGGTAATATAACGATGACTTGATCTGGTTTGATGGGAGAACCGGCTTTTAAATCATTAGCCCAATAAATAGTGTTTGGCGTGACATCAAACATTTTTGCAATAGCAGGAACAGTGTCTCCTTTTCTAACTGTGTACAAACTAATCTGATCTGATGTATTATCTTCAGAATTAAGTGAGCCATCCAAGGAGTTGTTTTCATTTGTAAACGCATACCCTTCAATTATAGACTTATCTGAAGCTGTTTTATTGTCTTTTGGTTCTGGACTGTTTACAGCCTGTGACAAAGGCATGTTTATGATAGTCTGTTTTGGATAAGCGAGCGCTTCTTCTTTTAAAGCTATTGTGTCAGATGCGCTAAGGGATAAAACCTCATTGTTTATTGTCTTGTTTGCACCAAATCCAGATTTAACCCAGCTAAAAACGTCAAAAACTCCCGCTTGAACATAAAACGGATAAATTACTATAGCCAATACGGTTAAGACAATCGTCGTCTTCGTAGCTTTATTTGTCGCTCGTCCCTTGTTTAAATGCGGAATTTTGGTGGGCCTGCCTTCGGGATCGAGGTCTTGAGGGGTTTGTAAAATAACTTTAAGTTAAATTGATAGAATCTTCTTGCGTTGGTTTGGCTTAAAATAAGCCAAACCTACCTGAATAAACCGTATTACTATATATGTTAAAGAGTATTCAATACAAAGTCAACAAAGTTATGCAGGCCACCATGGTAGTAAAAATAGTCAAATCGGTACATGACCACAAGCATGATATACTTACAAAATATGCACGCACAAGAAAATTCTAAGGCACTTAAAGGCTTAAATGATAAACAAAAAGAGGCTGTTATGACACTGCACGGCCCTCTTCTTATATTGGCTGGAGCGGGGGCGGGTAAGACTAAAACCGTCACACACAGAATTCTAAACTTAATAGAAAACGGCGTTGCACCTGAGTCAATACTAGCTATTACATTCACAAACAAGGCAGCAAAAGAGATGAGAGAGAGGGTAGACCATCTACTTGAAGATAGTAGGGAAATGAATTTGCCAATACATAATTTTTCAAAACCATTTCTCTCAACGTTCCACTCGCTTTGCGTTAATATCTTAAAGGAATCCGGGTTGGTTATTGGTATTCCTAGACATTTTACAATTTATGACAAAAGTGATTCTAAACAAGCTATAAAAGAGGCTATTAATGCTCTTGGTTATGACATTAAGATGGTAGAACCGAACAAAATTATGTCTATAATTTCAAGAGAAAAGAGCAATTTTTCTTCTCTTGGAGAATATGAGGCTGTTAACGGCGAGGATCATTTTGGGGCGATAGTTACAGCCGTATGGAGAAAATATTCTGAAGCGCTAAACAATGAAAAAGCACTTGATTTTGATGACCTACTATATAAAACCGCAGTTTTACTAAAGACAAAACCTGAGATTAGATTGGCATATCAAAACAAATTTAAATATATTCATATTGACGAGTACCAAGACACAAACGGTATTCAGTATGAATTGGCTCGTCTTTTGGTGGGATCTGAGCATAACATTGCTGTTGTTGGCGATATAGACCAAGCAATTTATAGTTGGAGAGGGGCTAATATTAAGAATATTATGAAGTTTGAAGTGGATTATCCAGAGGCTAAGGTAATTCTTCTTGAAGAAAATTATAGGTCTACAAAAACGATATTGGCTGCTGCAAATGAAATAATTAAAAAGAACATCTTCAGAAAAGACAAGAACTTGTTTACAAACAATGAGGACGGAGAACTTATAACCCTTTATAATGCCTATGACGAGGGTGATGAAGCAAACCATGTTGCAAATACAGCTCGAGATTTAATAAAAGATGGTGGAAATGGTGTTATTGATATAAACAAACCTCTTTCCGCTGGGGGCTGGGGAATTAAGCCTGAAAAGATCGCGGTTTTATACAGGACAAACTCACAATCTCGTGCTTTGGAGGAGGCCTTTCTAAGAAAAGGTATACAATACCAGCTTTTAGGCACAAGATTCTTTGAAAGAAGAGAGGTTAAAGACGTGATCTCTTATGCAAGGGCCGCAATGAATCCAGAAAGTTTGGCTGATATTAAGAGAATTATCAACACACCTGTGCGAGGAATCGGAAAGGTAACTCTACTTAAGATTATGGCCGGGCAAACGGTGGATTTACCATCCGGAACCAAAATAAAAGTTGATGGTTTTTATAAGTTATTGAACGATATTAAAAACCAAATCGAAACACAAAGACCTTCTGTTGCTGTAAAATATATTATAGAAAAAACGGGTATAGAATCAGCACTTAAGGCAGAAAATGACAAAGAGGAAGATAGGGTTGGAAACATAAGGGAGTTGGTAACACTTGCGACAAGATACGATGACATGCCCGGAGTAGAAGGAATAGAAAAATTAATAGAAGACGCCGTGCTTGCAAGTGATCAAGATTCATTAAATGAAAAGACTGCAAAGAACAATGGCGACGGTGTTAAACTTATGACAGTGCATGCATCAAAAGGATTGGAATTTGATTATGTTTTTATCACAGGACTTGAGCAAGACTTGTTTCCAAGCGGTAGATCTTCTGAAAGTAAATCTGGTGAGGATAGTGAAGAAGAACGTAGGCTTTTCTACGTTGCTCTAACTCGAGCTCGTAAAAAGTTATATTTATCATATGCTAACATGAGAACAATATTTGGAAGCAAACAGATTAATTTACCGTCAGAATTTATAGCAGATATTAATGATGATTTAATAGAACAACATAATCAAGAGGAGGTCAGTGGAATAAAATCAATATTTATAGATTTTTAAAATTATGATAAAAAAATATACAAATAAATTTAAAAGCAAAAGAAATGGAGACTCAAATTTTGAGGATAATATAAACAAAGATACCTCCATAGAAAAAGAATCTGTTTTTGCAAAAAAGACTCTGGGACAAAATTTCTTAAAATCACAAAAAGCTCTTAATCAAATTATTGAGGCAGCAGGTGATTTAAATGGCAAAACAGTCCTTGAAATTGGCCCTGGAATGGGATCACTTACAGAGAGGCTGGTCAAAACTTCCGCCCAAAAAATAGTTTTGATAGAAATGGATGATAGATTAATACCAATACTTCAAGAAAAATTTGCTGGGGAAATAAAATCTGGAAAAATTAAAATTATTCACGATGATATTATGAAAGTTGATTTAAAATCTCTGGGCTTCAAAAAAGGTGACTACAGTCTAATTGCAAACATTCCATACTATATTACAGGAGCTATTATAAGAAATGTCATTGGTGGAGACACTTATCCAGAAAAGGCTGTCGTATTAGTGCAAAAAGAAGTTGCGGAAAGAATTATTGCGAGAGACAAAAAAGAAAGCATTCTATCAATCGCAATAAAAGTAATCGGCTTGCCAAAAATAATAGACAAGGTTCCAAAGGGGGCATTCGTTCCATCGCCAAAAGTTGACTCTGCAATACTTTTGATTGATCAGATTTCCAAAGACTTTTTTTTAGCAAAATCAAATGACACAAAACTAGAAAACAAAAAAGATAACGTCAGTGACGCCAAAAAAAAGGTGATGGTAGAAAATAAAGAAAAAAGATTCTTTGATATTTTGCACGCTGGATTTGCGCATAAGAGAAAATTATTAAAAAGTAATTTGGAGGAAAAAAAGATTTTTGAAGACGCAAAAAAAGCTTTGCTGATTTGTGATATCAAACAAGATGCGCGAGCGGAAAAATTAACACTTGAACAGTGGAAAAAATTGTCATCTATTGATATACTTTAGTTGTGAAAAATTCAATCGCTAGTAAAAATTCTCATAATAAAGTTTTAATACTTGGAGCGATTTGCGTTTCTATTGTGACAGGGGTTTTATCGTACAAAATAGCTGATCTAAAAAGCCAACAAATTTTAGACGAATCAAGTAAAAACGCTAGGGCTTTTAATATAACTGGGGACATTAACGATGAAGTAACAAATAAGATATTATCCGCAGTGGACAACTCGAATCAATTAATTGACACGCCAACAAATTCTGACGACCCCTTCACAATAACAGACAAAGACACTGCAACCTCAAGAATGGCGAAACAGGTCTATTCTGATTATGTGAATCAAGAGGCTGGGAATAGTGATTTGACCGTTTCAGATATAGCCCAAAACGCAATATCACAAATCTCGTCTAGTGATTTACCAAGTTCAAAGTACAATCTAAACAGTATTTCATACATAACAGACCTATCTAATGAAAGCATCAGGTTGTATGGAAATAATTTTGCGGAAATATACAAGAGAAACCTAACCAAAGTTGCACAAGACCAAAATAAATATTCAAACAGTTTGTCAGCCCTAGCTGATGTTTATGAAAATATAAGCAAAGAACTGATAAAAATAAAGGTTCCAACACAAATAGCAAGTTCTCATTTAGCTGTTATTAATAATTTTCAAATAATGGCAGATTCTTTTAGGTTGATTGACACCCAGAGTCAAGATCCTGTTAAATCACTTCTTGGGGTCAAATCAGCAAAAGAAGCAAGTGATGATAATGATCAAATGTTCATAAACATTGGCAAGTATTTTAAAAACAGTGGTATAATATTTGGTAATAATGAGGTTGGATCAATTTGGAATGTAAATTAATTATTTAAAATGAAGATAAGTCAAAACAACAAAAAAATTATACTCGCAACGCTTTTTTTTGTACTATTTATTGGCTTAGCAAAAGAATTGCAGGCTCAAACAGCGTCCGCAGATTTACCATCATGGTGGGTGCCAGGAACTGGGGTGACGCCACAGAACCCTGTTTACAATGGCGCCGTGCAAGATCCCAATGCTTTTAACAATGGGGCCAACTGGAATTCTTCGCCAGACGTATCGACTTTTAAAACGTCACCAGACGGATCAGTTGATTCAAGTATACCCAGAGCAACAGTAGTAGATACATCAGGAGCAAGCAGTGCTACAGCAAACGGAAGCAACACTGGTGCAAAAACAGTTGCAGCATCACCCAGCTCAGCGCAAGGTGGTGGATCTTGTGTTGCAGGAGCAATGCTTGCACGGTTGTTATCTAGCTCAATTTCTTCAGCCCTTGGCATGGGAACAAAAGCTGCTACTGGTGTAACAACAGCGGCAGAAAAAGTGGCTAATGTTCCAGTAACGATAGCTGGAACACAAGCGGCGAGAAATCAAGAGGCTGCAACTAACGCTCACACAGGTTCATTTAGTCTGTTTGGCATTCAAACAGGAGTTAGTTGGGATACTATTGGATACTGTATTGTAAACACAATTATTGACTATATAGTTAATTCAACTATTGCATGGGCAAATTCAGGTTTTAAGGGAAATCCAGCTTTTATTAGAAATCCAGAACAGTTCTTTAAGCAATTAGCCGACAGAGAAGCTTCTATGTTTATACAAGAACTAGCTTATGACACAACAGGACTTAACGTTTGTAAGCCATTCAGAGTTGTAATCGCCACAGGTTTAGCTGGTAGTTACTCAAGAATGAACGGTAATTACCAAAATTCTTGTTCGTTAAGCCAGATGCAACAAAACATGATGCAATCAGGAAGGTATACTATAACAACACCAACCGACTGGATCGCACTGACACAGCCACAAAACAACGCCTACTATTCATACATTAGCGCAAGTAATGAGTTGAGCAAAAGGATTGCGATTAAAAACAATACCGCGAGATTTGACTTAACTATTAACAGAGGTTTTTTGAGCAAGAAAAAATGTAAAGATGATAGCAAACCAGAAAGTAAGACAAACCCATGTGATACCACAACACCAGGAAGTGTAATAGCAGATTCTTTGTCTCAAACATTAAATATTCCAAAAGAAAGACTTGTTTCTGCACAAAAATTTGACCAAATGGTAGATGCAATCGTCAACAATCTAATTAAAATAGCATTGAGCGATGTACTTACAAAAGTTACTGGACAAGCTCCGTCAGCGCCTATGGCTTCAGATTATTATACAACAGTAGCAAATACAGCTACCTATAATTCTTCTAGCTACACTAACGGAGGGGCTCTTCTAGGAACCCCTGGTTCTGGAGGTGGAACACTAGCAAACAATGCCTTGGTTGTACAAAATCCTGATGGGTCATACTCACTAACTACAAATCGTTTGTCATTAGACACAGATGGTATTGCAAACCCTGGGGTTGATCCGACCACACACCAAGGACAGACATCTTATGGTCACGGTCTTTCTACTTATGACAATTATGTTGTTGTACCAGATAACTCACCAATAGCACTTGGAACAGCCGTCATTATTACAGACCCATCAACGGGACAGCAAGTAACTGCAATAGTGGGTGATCACGGAGGTTCTCAAGGTCATGGAGAAGTATCTATTGGAGTGGCTAATGCTTTTAATATTTATCCCGGTGGAGACAACATTAACAGTAGACAACTTCAATTTACTTATACAAACCAGCCACTTGGATACATTCCCAAAGGAAGATAGAGAGTGAACATAATAATGAAAAAATTATTTTTTGTATCAAATCCACAAGTTGACAAAAAATAGCCTATTATTTTGTTCAAGATGATATATAATATTAAAGAATAGAGTTGATTAGAAAAATCAATAATATAGATATGCAATAATATTGGGGAGGGTGTAATTAGGTATTTTATTTGAGAGAGTGAATTAAATTTTTAAAATGAAGATAATAAATAATAAAAATAAAATATGGATGATGTTTTTTGTTTTTATTATTACAATATTGATCACGACACAGAAAGCATATGCTGACGATCCACTACCACTTCCAGCAACATCAGCGTTAACAGCCCAAGATGAGGCTAATGCCGCTAATCTAAGCAAGGAAATTTCACAAATTGCAAATGGACAAAATACAAACTCCTCTATTACGGGATATAAAGGTGCTTCGTTTGACCAGGGTTCGTTTTACGACACCAAGACGGGCTCTATAATTAGCAACTTCGCGGGTAACAACCCAAATTTAACCAATGCGATAATTACTGGTGCGGGAGGATTACTTATCCCAGGTGGCGGTGCTGCTGTTGCTGGATATGTTGCCCCTTCCATTACTAAAGTTGCAGCGGGTCCTGTAAAACAGCAACCTGAAGAAATTTTTTGTTTTAAAACCACTGTGGGAATACCAACAGATGTTAGCATACCCGGTTGTATAGCCATCACATCATATTTTATACTATACCTCACCTCCTGGGTTCTTTTTGTAGCAGCGGTAGCTTTTGATTGGACGATTCAGTGGTCTCTTTCAATGTATGGCATTATTAATAGTTTTCAAGCGATACAATATGGCTGGGAAACCCTTAGAAATGTTATAAATTTATTTTTCATATTAATACTTGTATATATCGCGATAGCTACAATTTTGCGAATAGAAAATTATGGTTATAAAAAACTATTGAGCAAACTAGTTCTTGCGGTTTTCTTAATAAATTTTAGTATGTTCTTCACTAAGATTATAATTGACGCAAGCAACATAACTGCGCTTGTTTTTTATAAACAGATAATGATTGATGCCCAAAAAGCTGGTGCAGGAGCCACAACAGGAGGTCTTGGATCGAGTTCTGCCGCAGGCGCAACAAACCAATGGCTATCTTTTGGAATAATGAACTCTCTTGGTCTATCAAGTGTTTGGGGTGTTGCTCAATCGAGTGGTGGATCAGGTTTAATGGGACCAGGATCATCTGGGACGATAAGCAACAATCCCGCTGTAGATGCTGGGAACCTTTTAGCCACCTCAACAGGAGTTCCAAAGGTAACAGATCCGTGGACCATGACCTTGGTTGGACTGGGTGGCTCTGTTTTTGTATTAATTCTGGCTTTTGTGTTCTTTGCTACAACAATAATGTTATTACTCAGGGTTGTTGCCTTAATACTTCTAATAATAACTTCTCCAGCAGCCTTCGCAGCAGGGGTTTTACCAAAAACATCCAAATGGTCTGATAAGTGGTGGAGTCACCTAACCAACAATGCACTGTTTGCACCTGTTTATATGATGCTATTGTTTGTTACACTTAAAATGATTTGGGGTGGAAGCACCAGAGTAAACACTAGCCTTTTAGCTTTATTTACAAACTCAGATAGCAGCGCAATACAAGCAATAATCTTTTTTGTTCTATTGTGTTCAATGTTGATTGCCTGTCTTACTGTTGCTACATCATTTGGTACGATGGGGTCAAAGATGGTTGGTGGTTGGGGAAAAAGCATGGGAGGAAAAGCTACGGATTGGACAAAAAAATATGCAAAAAGCAGGGCCTTTGCTCCTGTTAGTTATTTAGCTGACAAAGCTTCTAAGAGCCAGTTCCTTTCAAGGGTGCCTGGTGGGGGAATTATTTTGCAGAATGCAGACAAATTAGCTCAAGCCAAAGTTGGTGGTTCAAGTTATAGATCAAGGGTTGAGGCCGACAAAAAGACTTACAAAACAAGAGGTGATTTAATAAAAAATGCCAACACAGGGGAGTTAATGAGAAAAGTTGGGGAGACCGAAGCGCAGTTTAAGGATAGAAAATCAAGACAGGAAAATTCTGGTAAGGAAGCTCACAAAAAATATTTTGGTATTGATCTAGAGGACGGAACCAGAAAATCAAACTTTATTTACAAAGGAAAATCTCAAGCAAGAGAAGATATTATGGAAGCCAATAGTAAACTTAAGGAAGACCAGAGTGGAAAGATAATAAAACAAACAAAGGAAGCCATGGCTAAAACTGTGAATACTGAATTGATTGAAGCCGTGAGAGGTTTAAGCGCTGCTGACGCAGACATGATTAAAAAACATATTGAAAATAAGATGACAACCAAAGAGGTAGATGATGGAGCTGGAAACAAAAGAAAGATTCTAGATGTTGATAATAAAGATAAGAAAATGGAAAACGATGAATGGTTTGCTCTCCTTGAGAGAATTGAAGAACCAATGAAAAGGGTGGCGAAGGAGGTTAGGATTAATGAAGACAAAATGGTGACTTTGATGGATAACAACAGAACAGCTAACGATTCGGACAAAAAGAAAAATGATCTTGAATATGAAGCATTGAGAGTAAAAACAGACATGTTAAAGAGTAGAATTACAAATGTTGGAAACATAAGAACAAAAATTGAAACTGGGGTGAAAAGAATCGAAGACACCGAAATACAAAAAGGTACCAAAGCAGCTATTGAAAAAAATGTTCCACCGCCAACAGCTAAATAAAACAAACAACAACCATGATTAAATTTACAGAATCAGATATAAAAAATAAAATAGATTCATTACCAAATGAACTAAGGGAAAAACTTCTTTTTTTGGCGTATGATAATAGTTTTGTAAGTATAATAAATTATAGAAGTGTTAAAACCCAAGATGTAATTAATGAGATTGATTACGCAACAAGAATGACAGCTCTTGGTTTTTCTTCAAAACAAGAGTTGTTTGACGCTATTAGTGGGGCTGCTGAGGATGAGGACGAAACCAGACATATCTTTGGAGAAATAGACAGTACAATACTTGTCCCCAACAATCTTCAGGGGGCGCCAGAAGAGACCGCTTCAAAAGATACAAGTGAACCTGAGGAAGAGGGTGTTGGCATGACAGAAGATGTTGAACCTAAAAAAACAGAGGTTGTGGATAAATATTCAGATAGCAATAATACAACAGAAACAGCTGAAGATATTTTAAAAGAGATTGAAAATCCAACACCATCTCCTCTAATCCTTCCAATTATTAAACCCCTTCCTGAAACTATTACAAACGTTATCGCGACAGCAGAAGCTCCAAAAACAGAATTAGCACAACCAAGTAATGATGGGGCGCTTACACTGACACCTACACCAACCTCCACACCAGCACCCACACTTACTCCAACATCCACACTCACTCCACCACCCACAACAACTCCAAATAAAGAATCCCAATTAGACTCAAAACTAACAGAACCGGTTGTACAAACAGCAAAATCGACATACTATAAAGTAGACCCTTATAGAGAACAAATGTAAAAACACCACAAATGTGGTGGCTAGAAAAAATAAACTTTTTTAAACAACATGACAGCAACATCAATAGAAAGAAATACGGAAAAATTTGCAAGCCTTCCGCTTGATTATCAAGAGGCAATAAAAACCAGTGATTACGATGAGGCTCTTAACTTGATAACCAAAGAACATAAACTTCACATAGATCAGTCGGCAACACTTGAATCTTTGTTGGCAAAACTAATTTTTGGAGAAATAGAATCAGGAAATATGATTTCTGAAATAGAGACCAATTTGCATATAGGAAATGCAGAGTCTGTAAAAATAACCTTGGAGCTTAATGAGTTGATTATTAAACCGATTAAGGAAAATCTGAAGAATATTCAGACAAAAACACACACAAAAGAGGACGGCGAATAATTGTCGTGCTATAATTGTTTTGATATATGAGATATCAGACACCACAATTTATTGAAGAGGATGAAAAACTGTTTGGACCTTTTACATTTAGACAGTTTGTATATTTAGTTGGAGGTCTTGGTATTTCTTTTGTTATATATAGAATGCTTCCATTTTTGTTTGCTCTTTTAATAATCATCCCGATAATGATGCTCGCTTTTGCTTTGGCTTTTTATAGAGTGAATGAAAGGCCGTTCATAGACACAGTGGAAGCGGCCTTCTATTTTCTATTTTCTAGCAAGCTCTACACCTACAGAAAAGTCAGCAAACCCATCAACCAAGAAATTGAGAACCCCAAAACAAAGGTTGTACCGTTATTTCAACCAGGAATATCTAGCAGTAAATTAAAAGATATGGCTTGGAGTTTGGATATAAATGAAAAAACAAACAGCAGAATTGGTGATAATGAGAAAATAAATATATAATTAATAAAATGGCAATAAATAATGAAAACGGATCAAAGCCAGCACAAGATTTTGTACCAATAAAAGAGGTTAGAGATGGTGTTGTTATATTAAAAGACGGCTCAATGAGAGCTGTTCTTTTGGCTTCGTCTATAAACTTTGCACTAAAATCACCAGAGGAGCAACAATCTGTCTTGTATCAATTCCAAAATTTCTTAAACTCAATAAACTTTTCAATACAAATATTTGTCCAATCAAGAAGGTTGGATATCGGTCCTTATATAAACCTTCTTGAGGATAGAATAAAATTCCAATCTAGTGAATTAATGAAGGTTCAAACAAGGGAATACATGGATTTTATTAGAAACCTTACTGAATCAGTAAACATTATGACAAAGAGCTTCTTTGTTGTTATTCCTTACTCACCCACAATAATAGGAAAAAAAGGAGGTGTTTTTTCTGGTATGTTTGGCGGTAAAAAAGATAAAAAGGAAGCTGATAACGATGAGTACATGCAGTTTGAGGAATATAAAAGTCAATTACAGCAAAGAGTTGATGTGGTTGAGCAAGGGTTGGTCAGATGTGGTGTTAGAGTTGCACAACTTGGCACGGAAGAAATTATTGAATTCTTTTACAAACTATTTAATCCTGGAACGGTTGAAAAACCAATTAATATGGATAAATCTGAATAGTTTTGGATTTTTTATGCGTTTTAGCGTACAATTAATATAACAATATGAGTCTACTAGATTTTTTACAAAAACCAAAAAAGGAACAAGCTTCTCCAATTAGCTCAATTCTTCCAAAAGAAATTTATCAATCTGGTGTCTTGGAACTGCAAGACATAATCGCTCCTTCTGGCCTTAAGATTAGCCCTAAAACAATAAACTTGGGAGAAAAGATTGTTAGAACTTTCTTTGTTATCTCATACCCAAGATTTTTGTCAGCCAATTGGTTCTCACCAATAATCAACCTAGATAAAGTCTTTGATATCTCAATTTTTATACATCCAATAGACACAGCAACAATCCTAAGACAGTTTACAAAAAAAGTTGCAGACATTGAGGTTGATATAAGCACCAGAGAGACAAAAGGCTTGGTTAGAGATCCAAAACTAGACACAGCCTATCAAGACCTAGAAGAGCTCAGAGACAAGCTACAACAAGCACAGGAGAGATTGTTTGACATAGGGCTATATATTGCCATCTATGGAGAAAATGAACAGGAATTAGATAAAATCGAGTCTGAAATAAAATCAATTCTTGAATCAAACCTTATTTTCATAAAACCGGCGTTGTTCCAACAAGAACAAGGATTTCAAAGTGTTTTGCCGATAGGGGAAGACAAGTTAGGGGTTCATTCCAAACTAAACTCTGAGCCTTTATCTAGTATCTTTCCTTTTATATCCTTTGACCTAACATCGGACAAGGGAATTCTTTATGGTATTAACAGACATAACTCGAGTCTTATACTTTTTGATCGATTTTCTCTAGAAAACTACAACTCCGTGACTTTTGCAAAAGCTGGTTCTGGTAAATCGTATCAAACAAAGCTAGAGATTATAAGATCAATGATGTTTGACACAGATGTTATTGTTCTTGATCCAGAAAGAGAGTACGAATATCTTGCAGAAGCAACAGGTGGTAGATATTTTAATATTTCACTAACATCAGAACACCACATTAATCCTTTTGACCTGCCAGTTCCAAGAGAAGGTGAATCATCTTCTGATGTTTTAAGGTCTAATATCATCAACCTTGTTGGTTTGTTTAGAATAATGCTCGGAGGTTTAACACCAGAAGAGGATGCTGTTATGGATAGAGCTATTACAGAAACCTATGCTCTTAAGGATATTACCCCTGAATCAAACTTTGCAGCAGCTGAACCTCCTTTAATGTCAGACTTTGAACTTGTTCTTGGAGGAATGGAGGGTGGAGAATCCTTGGCACAGCGTTTAACAAAATATACAAAAGGTACATGGGCAGGTTTTATAAACAGACCATCCAATGTTGATATTAACAAGAAGTTTGTTGTGTTTTCACTCAGAGACATGGAGGAAGAGCTCAAACCTGTTGCGATGTATATTGTTATGCACTATATCTGGAACGCAATCAGAAAAGAGTTAAAAAAGAGACTTTTGGTAATTGATGAGGCTTGGTATTTAATGAAATCAGAAGACACAGCCTCGTTTTTACTTGGTTTGGCCAAGAGAGGTAGAAAATATTATCTAGGTCTTGCTACAATCACACAAGATGTTGAGGACTTTTTAAAATCCCCCTATGGATTACCAATTATTTCAAACTCTTCAATTCAAATTTTATTGAAACAATCTCCTTCGTCAATTGATATTGTTCAAAAAACCTTTAATTTAACCGATGAAGAGAAGTATCTACTCCTAGAATCTGATGTGGGGGAGGGTATGTTCTTTGCTGGTCTTAAGCATGTTGCCATCAAAGTTATCGCATCTTATACAGAAAACCAAATAATTACATCTAAACCAGCTGAAGTTCTACAAATCAAGAAAGAAAAAGCTGAACTAGCAGCCCAAAGAACTGAGGAAGCTGAAAATCTAAAAAGGAGTTTATAAGTTGTTTCTTTATTCTACTCCAATCTGTTATTATATAGGTAATGAACGAAAGGCAAGCTGCAGCTCAAAGAGATTATTCCCAAGGAAAAAGTCCTGGTAAAGATTCTTCGCCTACTCAAGAAAAAATGAACTATAATGGTGAGTTAATTGAGGGTGGTGATGAAAAAAAAATAGCAAAATCAACCTTTATTATAATGATTGGTGTTGGGTTGGTTTTGGATTTAATTGGCTTAATTCCCGCTTTAGGTTGGTTTACAAGCTCCTTAATACTGATTCTTATTTATTTAAAACTTGGTGTAAAATTTCACCTTAAAAATGTTTTGAAATTTGGTGGATGTGATTTGATTAAATTAATTCCAGGACTTAGTATCATTCCAGCCTTTACCTTAAGTGTTATATTGAATCTTGGTCCAATGATTGAAGGTTTGGAAGACTCAATCCCAGGGGGTGAGATTGTTGCACACTCAGTACAAAAAGCAATTTCTATGACAAAAAAATAGTTTTTTATCAAACTATAAACAAAAAATTAATTACAGTGTATAATTAGTAAAGTAAATATTCAGATTATGAAAAATAAAACACAAAACACAAATATTCTTTTTTTGATTGTTGTTTTTGTTTTTTCTGTTGTTTTTGTTTTTAATTCAAAAAATCTGTCTTTAATAAATATTGTTAATGCCCAACTAAGTCCCTCCTTGGACGGAAGCGATGTCCCACTACCTGAGCAAGTCAAAGAAATAAAACAACAATTGGATGTGGTGGTATCACCAGAGACACCTAGGCCTAGCGACGATGTAACTATATCTGTTGAAACTTATGGCGGACTGGACTTAAACTCGACAAATATACAATGGCTAATTAATGGAAAACAGCAATTACGCGGTGCTGGTGAAAAGAAGTTTACATTTAATGTTGGAAACTCAGGGGTAAGTAATGTGGTTTTAAACATCTTTCCAAAAAACCAACCACAGATTGTAAGGACCTTTACATTTAATCCATCAAATATAGATCTCTTGTGGGAAGCTGAGACATACACACCTCCGTTTTATAGAGGTAAGGCTTTGTTTTCACCAGAATCATCTGTAACGATGGTTGCTATACCAAACTTTGTTAATGGCAACTCAAGAGTAAGTGATTCAAATGTTGTATACAAATGGAGTCTGGACAGAGAGGTACAAGGGGATAATTCTGGTTATGGAAAAAACTATTTTAAATATACAGCAGATATTATTCCACTAGACAGAACAATAGATATTGAGGCTTATCCATCTGGACAAGAGAGCAGAAAGGGGGTTGGTAGTGTTGATCTATCAACAAAAAAATCATTTGCCTTATTTTATGAAGACAACCCAACAAACGGTATAATGTTTAACTATTCTCTAGGTGGCCAAATAAACTTAGGATCCAGGAATGATTCAAAAATCAGTGTTTTTCCTTACAATTTCAGTACGATAAACAAAGATTTGGGATTAGAATATACTTGGTATGTAAATTCAGAAAAAATTGACATTCCAAACAACACAAACACCGTAACGATTAAAAAGAACACTATAGAAAAAGTTAACAACGCTGGTGTTTTGGTTGATATCTCCAATCCAACACATATAATGCAGACCACTCAAAACAGTATAGATTTTTTGTTTAATAACAATCAATAGTTTTATTTTGTTGGTTTTGGGTTTTTACACAGTATTTAGTTTATATAAATATACATCAATCTTTATTTGTTGTATTATATTAGTAATGAATACTTTAAAGAATAAGACCAAAAACTCCTATCAGAAAGTTTTATCAGCAATAGGTATTTTATCTTTATTTTGTTATTTGCTTTTTGGATTGAGTATCAATCTCATTAAAGCAGAGACTCAACAAACCTTTTCAACACCTGGATTAGATAAAGCAGGTGGTATGCAACAATACACAAACACCACAGGACAGATGCCTGGGGGAGTACCACAGTCCAACGCACAAGCACAACAAATCTGGAGCCAAGGAACTGGAATGCCTTCAAACTCATCAGTACTAACACCAGGTTCTATGGTCTCACAAAACGGCCCACCAACAGCGAGTGACGTTAATTGTGGTATCAATGTAATAAGTGGCACATGGAATTATTGCATGCTCGCTCCAGTCAACGGCCTTATCGGAAACCTGATTGGAACAAGTACGGAGCAGGTTCCAATTAATGAAAACAGTTTGCAAACCTTCTTTGCAAAAATTTATCAGATTGGCATAGCTGTTGTTATAGCCCTAGCTATTGTCATGATTTCTTTAGGGGGTATTAGATTGGCAACAACAGACTCCGTCTTAGGAACAGATGAGGGTAAAAAAATGGTCAACGCAGCTTTTGCCGGTCTTTTTGTTGCGTTATTCTCTTATGTTTTACTATATACAATAAACCCAGCATTATTATCAAACGGCAACGGCAGTGATGGTACTAGTGCCTTATTCCCAACAACAAACATTCCTGTGATTACACCAACAGTACAAACACAAGGTCAACAAAACAACAATAAAGGCGTGAATCCTCTTTTAACCCCAGCTCCTTAAAGTAATCATATGTCTAAATCAAAATTAACAATATTAATAGTAATCATCTTAAGTATAGCGATTGGCCTACTTGCTGGTTTCTATTTCTATAGCAAAAAGACAAATACAATTACCCAACCAACACCTAGTGATAAAACAATTTTCGGTGGAATAGGTGGTGTTAGAACAGACTTACCGACAGATAACACAAACAATATATCAGGTAACGAAACAGGATCTGGGGGAGATACACCTCTTGCAACATCGACACCAAAATCAAATCCATTAAGAATGATAGCTTCTGGCCCTATAGCTGGTGCTGATTTTGTAACCAGAGATATTATTGCAACATCGTCTTTGTTGATTTTACAAAACCAAACAGCAAACAAAAGCACATCGACAAAAACAACAGTTAAAACAATTAAACCAAAGATTATAGGTCAGGAAGAAAAAATTAGATATATAGAAAGAGGAAAGGGGATGGTTTACGAAACATCATCATCGACACCTGCAGTTTCAAGAATCACCAATTCCACATACACAAGAATAACCGAGTCTTTCTTTGATAAAACAGGAGACAATCTCTTGTTGAGAGGTCTTGTTGGTAGTTCTGACACAATTCAGACTGTGTTAGGCAAGACGATACTTGAAACACCAACATCAACAACCATGTCACTGAAAATGAATCCCCTGCCTTATAATTTAATCTCGCTTGTTTTATCGCCAACAAAAGATTATTTTGCATCTTACATAGAACAAAAAGGTGTTGGATCTTCAATTAATATAAGTAGATTAGATGGAACGGGTGTGTTTAATATATATAAATCCCCTTTTAGAGAATGGTTACTATCCTGGCCAAGTGCTGACACTGTTATTTTAAACACAAAACCATCTACATATTCAGCTGGTTTTGCTTATTCTATAAACACAAAAACCAAAGCTTTTAAAAGGATTACTGGGGGACAGAGTGGATTAACAACATTAATGTCTCCCGATGGTTTAAATGTTTTAGTGGGTGAGAGTATAGATGGATCTATGAAATTAAGTGTTTTAAATTTAAAAACTCAGTCTTTTAAAGATATTTACGAAAGGGCACTACCTGAAAAATGTGTTTGGTCTAAATTAGAGAAAAACACAATCTTTTGTGCGGCTGGCGAATCAATTGTTTATGCCCCATACCCTGACGCATGGTACCAAGGTTTGGTGTTTTTTGATGATAATATTTGGAAAATAAATACAGAAACACAAGAGAATAAAATTGTTGCTGTAATTAAAGATTATGTAAAAGACGGCTTGGATGCGACAAACTTATTGTTAAGTAAAAATGAGGATTATATGCTATTTACAAACAAGAAGGATTTGAGTTTGTGGGGATTAGAAATTCCAAAACCACAAAAAGCAACATCAACCAACACAACAAAAACACAAAAAGTGAGTGTTGCAACAAGCACAACGAGTATTAAAACAACAACAAAAACTCCTACCTCAACAACCAAAAAAACAACCAGTATTAGTACCACTACAAAGACCACCAACAACACTACAACAAATCTGAAATCAACATCAACCGATTCAAATTCAACAAAAAAGATTTTTATAGATTAGTGAAGGTATAAAAAGATTTTTATTTATTTTTATTTTCGTCTTTTTTTATTGTCTTTCTAAAATAAACCTCCTGAGCAATCGCAAAAATATTTGAGGTTATCCAATAAAGAGAGATGGCTGATGTTAAACTAAATGATATTAAAAAAACAATTGCTGGCATCGTATATCTCATTTGAACATTCATACTTTTGGCAAAATCTTCTTGTTTACCAACCCTTCCGGAGGATTTATAGGCTGGGACAGAATACCTTATTTGCACAAATTGTGTAACACCAACAATAATACTTAGCCAAATATTTTTCTTTGTTATATCCAACAACCCCAAAAACATAGTGTTTACCGTTTGGGGATTTGGAATAAAGTTGTATAACAAAGACGGATCAATGTGTGGTAAACCTGATCTGTAGAAAATATTTGCTAGCGACAAAATTATAGGTAGTTGAATTAACAAAAGAAGAATCCCAGAAAATGGATTTAGATTATTTTTTTTATAAAACTCTAGCATTTTTTTAGCCTGCTCTTCTTTATTATTAGCTGTTTGCTCTTTTATTTTGTTTAACTCTGGCTCCAACGCCTTCATTTTTAACTGAGTAACAACAGAACTTTTTGATAGTGGAATTAAGACAAACTTAACAATACATGTGAAAACAATAACAGCGACACCAAGATCTGCGTTGGGGGTATGGTTTATTATAAAAACCAAACCGTTGTATAGGGGGATATAAAACGTTACGCTAAAAAAATTTGTTATCATTATTTTATTATATAATCTTTTAGTAAAATTTGCTCTATTTCTTGACCAATGATTTTAAAATCATTCCTTATTGTTTCTTTTTTAGCTAAAAAAACAAATTGTGGGGTGGGGGTTTTAAGAATACCGCCGTTTTTTTCAACATTTGTTAATTCTTTTAAAAAAGACTCTTTCATTCTTCTTTTGACTCTATTTCTGTCTACCGCCTTAATAAAAACCTTTTTTGAAGCAATGAAGGTGCAGAAGAGTTCTAAACCTTTGTTTTTATCTGTTTTTTCTTGTTTTTTGTGTTCTGGTGTTGTTTTTCCCGTGTTTTTGTGTTTTTTGTCATCAAAAACAACTGTTTCGTAATGTGTTTTTAAAAGAAAAGAGCCTGAGTTATAGGCCCTACCTTTTTTCATTATTAAAGCGATTTGTGAGGGAGAAAGGCTTTTTATTGTCATATATGGCTTTAATTAAGGTGTTTTATTGAAACACCAAAGCACGCAAACGACTATACAGCCAGCTTTTTTCTACCTTTTGCACGACGAGCGGCCAAAACACGGCGTCCACCGTGAGTCTTTGTTCTCACAAGAAAACCGTGAGTCTTTGCTCGCTTTCTTTTGTTTGGTTGGTATGTTTGCGACATGGTAAGGATATTAACCTATTTTTGTTTTTTTGTAAACATACCTCATGGGTGATTTAGTAGAACGGATCACTAAACAAACAAGCTGTTGTTCTTAATAAAAAATTAAAAAATGTATTTAAAGAAAAGTAAATGAGTTATCCACAGGTATCAACATACTTTTATATATTATTCAAGTTTCATTTAAAAAAACAAGGGGTATAATATTTACCACTATGGATATCAAAAAACTATGGGATGATTTGTTGGCGCAAATGGAGATAGAAGTATCAAGAGCCAACTTTTCAACATGGTTCAAAGATACTTATATAAACAAAATGGAAGGGGGTGTGGTTTACTTAGCTGTTCCAAACACATTCGCAAAAGAGTGGTTATCTCAAAGGTATCATAAAAAAATATTAGAAATATTAAGGATGGGGGATGACACAATAAGGTCTGTTGAGTATATAATTTCTACACAAAAAAAGAAAAAAGACAGTGAGTCTTTGGATGAAAATTCCCAAAACAAAGAATTACCATTGAGTGGTCTGTTTATTAACCCTGAGGACAACCTAAACCCTAGATACACCTTTGAAAACTTTGTTGTTGGACAATTTAATGAGCTTGCCCACGCCGCAGCACAAGCAATAATTAAAAAACCAGTTGCCTACAATCCACTTTTTTACTATGGAAACACAGGTTTAGGCAAGACTCATCTAATGCAGGCTATAGGTAACCACATAAAGAACCACAATAAGGATCGTAGGGTTTACTATGTTACATCTGAAAAATTTACAATGGACTATATAATGTCTCTTCAGTCTGGAAAAATCAATAATTTTAAAGATAAATATAGAAAATATGATGTTTTAATTATAGATGACATACAGTTTCTATCAAACAAAGAGAAGACTCAGGAAGAACTCTTCCATTTGTTTAACCACCTCTACGACAACAACAAGCAAATAATCTTTTCATCAGATGTGCATGTAAATCACCTTCCCAACCTAGAGGATCGTCTAAAATCAAGGTTTATGGCGGGCATGATTATAGACATCTCTCCAGCAGACACAGAATCCAGGATGGCCATACTTAAAACAAAAGCTAGGATTAACAGTTTTAATATTTCGGATGAGGTTGCCTCTTTTTTAGCATCAAATGTTAATGGTAGTATTAGAGAGCTTGAGGGTGTTTTAAACGCCCTTATGTGTCAATCTCAATTAAAAGGGAGGGATTTGGTGCTTTCTGAAATTAAACAACTCACAAAAAACACAGGAAAAATTCATAGGAATGTTTCTGTAAAGGATGTGGTTAGGGCTGTGGCCTCTTTTTACAACATAGAAGAAGAGACTATTTACAACAAAACGAGACGTCAGGAGGTTGTAAAACCAAGACAATTAACAATGTATATTTTAAGGGAATACTACAACATATCACTTCCATCCATTGGACAAAAACTTGGGGGCAGAGACCATACAACAGTAATACACTCATGTGAAAAGATAAAGAATGAATTAAAGGTAAATTTTGAATTACAATCAGAAATCAATCAAATCAAATCAATGATTTAATTTTCTAAGGCTGTAATTTATACAAAAAAGTTATAGGTGGGTTGTGTTTCAACCGATAAATAGGTAAATAAATGGGTAATAATGGTTATTTTAACAAGATAACCATTATTATTTTGTGTATAACTATGTGTATAACTTGTTATTAACCCGGGTTTAATATGTTTATAAGTTGTTATTTAGTGAGTATAAGTTGTTGATTATGTGTATAGTTATCAACATGGCTTAAAAAGACATTGTTTAAGCCACCAAACAAAACACTGTCTTTTAGTTTGTCTTTTATTAAAATATGGTTAAATTAATAGGTATATTAAAAAGTCCACATATCCACAGGTATAACAGTAATAGGTTTTTTTATTAATAAAGATATATAATTAATACATTATGAAAATAGAATGCATAAGAGAAAGATTAGCCGAGGCTGTTTCAAAAGCTGAAAAGATTACAAGTAAGAATGCTTCGTTACCCATTCTTAAATGTATTCTTTTAAAAGCAACAAAAAAAGATGGTTTGTTTATCAACTCAACAAACCTAGATATTGGTATTGAAATAAAAATACCAGCAAAAGTTGATGTTGAGGGTGTTGTTGCAATACCTGGATCTGTGTTGAATTCGTTCCTAACTAGTATTTCTTCTGAAAAAACAGTTACACTAGATCTTCAGGATGGAAATCTTCTTGTTTCAACTCCAAAAACAAATACTATTATAAAAATATTTCCAAATGACGACTACCCAACACTTCCTTTTGTTGATACAAAACAAGGTCTTGAAATACCCACAGAAAGCCTTATAACAGGTATTAAGTCTGTTTGGTATAGTTCCGCCACTTCTAGTATTAAACCAGAGCTCTCAAGTGTTTGTGTGACCCCTGAGGGCGATTCTATTGTGTTTGTAGCAACAGATGGATTGAGACTAGCTGAAAAAACAATTAAAACTAAACAAATACCAGAATTTTCTCAAATTCTAATACCTGCAAAGAATGCTGTTGAAATAATAAGGGTTTTTGAGGGGGTAACAGAAAATATTAAAATGGTTATAGAACAAAACCAAATCGCCATATCTTATAATGATATATATCTAGTTTCTAGAATTGTTGAGGGTAATTTTCCAAACTATAAAGCTATAATTCCAAAAGAGTTTGTTGCAGAGGTTACTGTTTTGAAGCAGGATTTAATAAACTGTTTCAAAACAAGCTCTATTTTTACAGACTCTTTTAATCACACTAAGTTTATAATTCATTCAGAAGAAAAAAGCGTTGAAATAATAACAAAAAACAACAATGTTGGAGAAAATTCAACAACAATACAAGGTTCCATTATTGGCGATTCTATGGATATTAATTTTAACTATAAATACATAATGGACGCTCTGGTTTCTATTAACTCCGATAGTTTAAAACTTTCTTTTAGTGGTATAAACAAACCAATGATAATGAAGCCAGTAGGAGATGAAAGTTTCTTATACCTCTTAATGCCGATGAATAGATAGATAAGTAAAAAGGTGGTTATTTGACGATATTAATAATTTAAAAAAATAAAAATGATCAATATCGGCGATTTATTAAAAAATTATTCGGAAATTAAAAGTCCATTAACTGATAAACTTAGTGTTTCTAATGCTTTAAATGAAAAATTTAATATAGATATTAAAGAAGATCAGATTTTTTTTAGAAAAAACACCATTGTTTTTAAGGTTAATTCTGTCCAAAAAAACCTTATTTACATTAAAAAAAACAATGTTTTGGAAATTATTAAAAATACCGTTCCAAACAGGTTTATAAATACAATACAGTTTTAAATAGACTAAAAATAAATAAAATAAAAACCTTTTAGTTTCTAATTATTTTACAGAGTAAACAGTTATGGCTTCTGTTTGTTTACCATCAGAGTCTATTTCAACAGCTTTTAGTTCATCTTCGAAATCACTAGAAGGTGTTTCTTTTGGAATATAAGAAAAAACAAAAGGTGATTCAATTGATTTTCCTATCGACATACCGTTTATATAATATTCTACAGAAACAGCTTTTTGTCCCAACCCAGAAACCATTATTGTTTGTCTAGATGTTTTGTCTATTGTTGAAAATTTAACAGGTGATGTTATTCTAAATCCACCACTATTTAAGTTTGAATTATTGTTTGTGTTGTTTGCATTACTACCAACCAACCCTAAAGCTTGTGATCCTGTTGACCAATTTGCAACACCATATTCCCAGTTTCTAAACTGTTCGTCTGTAGAGTTCATTCCAGGGGCAGCTCCTTTTGGATTATTTTTGTTTACCCAATATAACTCTGAGTGAACTTCATTTCCCGGCCCCATCCAAGCTCCAGTTAAGAAAGGTTTTAATCCTGTTTCACTAGACTCTGGCGCCTCAAAATTTTCAACAGGAATTTTTGTTAGTTCATAATCCATAATACTTTTCCATAAAGGGCTCACAATTCTCGCTGAGGCTTGTTGTGCCATTGGGGTGTTATCATTGTTTCCCATCCATGCCCCGATTGAGATACTTGGTGTGTATCCAATTGACCAAGCATCTCTAGAGTTGTTTGTGGTACCTGTTTTAATAGCAACCTGTCTGTCTCCAAAATAGCTTCTAGAAAAAATAGACGATCTAGCGTTTGCATCAGATAGTACATCGTTAATTAATCTGGCTGTTTGTTGGGGTATAACTTGTTTTGTTGGAGCGATATCTGGTGCTTTTTCTAAAACCTCACCCTTTTCAGTTTCTATTTTTAAAACAGATATCACTGGTGTTTTTTGACCATCGTTTGCAAAAACTCCATAAGCCGAAGTCATATCCAATGGAGAAACTTCACCACCTCCAAGAGCCAAAGACAATCCATATTGAGAGGCTGAACCCAAATCATTAATACCCACAGCTGTGGCTGTTTTTATGGTATCGTCTATCCCAGCTAAATACATAACCTTAACAGATGGGATGTTTCTTGATTGTGCCAAGGCTGATCTAAAATTCATTAAGCCCTTGTATCCACCCTCGTAATTTTGAGGAGAGTAACATTTTGAGGTTGGGTCAGAGCTACTATTATCACCTAAGGGTGAACAATTTACATTAAACTCTGTTGAAACATCGTAAAGTGGTGTGTCAGGTGTATATCCTTTTGTAAATGCTGTTGCATAAGCAAATGGCTTAAAAGCTGAACCTGGTTGTCTATGTGCTGTTGCAACATTAAAGTTTCCGTTGTTGTTTTTATCGAAATAATCTTTTGATCCAACCATCATTAATATTTGACCCGTCTTTGGATCTGTTGCAACAACAGCGGCGTTTGTTGCTTTAAACGCTGGACCATTTTTTGTTATATAATTGTAAACCAAATCCTCTGATTTTTGTTGCAGATCATAATCAAGTGTTGTTGTTATTTTTAAACCCCCTTTTGCCAACAACTCCTCTCCATATTTTTCTACTAAATAATCTTTGACATACATAACAAAATGAGGAGCTTTTATTCCAGCGATTGATTTTGGTTGAAATACAACCTTCTCATTTAAGGCTTTGTTATACTCGTCTTCTGTGATCGTTTTGGCATCAAAAGCTTTCTTGAGCACAAGATTTTTTCTAGCTTCAAGTTTATCTTTGTTTTTTCCATAAGGGGAAAGTGTTGTTGGAGATTGGGGGAGGGAAGCCAAATAAGCCGACTCCGCAAGGGTTAAATCTTTTGATTTTTTATTAAAATAAAGAGAACTAGCTTCTTCTATACCATAAATATTACCCCCATAAGGCGCCTCATTCAAATACATATTCAAAATAGTGTCTTTTGAGGTGTTTTGTTCTAATTTAATAGCTAAAATCCATTCTTTAATTTTTCTGGTGACATTTTTATCTTGAGACAATAATGAGTTTTTAACTACTTGTTGTGTAATTGTAGAACCACCTTGGCTGAATTTTAAAGAGAAAATATTTGCAATAATAGCTCTTAATATTGAGCTAACTTTAATACCCCCATGGTTGTAAAAATCAACATCTTCAATTGCAATTGTTGTTTTTTTAACATAAGGAGAAATTTGGTCAAAAGGTGTTACTGTTCTTCTGACTTTTTCACTCAAATCATAAAGCAAAACATTTCCTGTTCTGTCATAAATTTTAGCAGACTGACCAAGTAATCTATCATCAAAAGATGATAGATCTGGTGTTTTAATGGTTGAGGCCCAGATTACGAAAAATCCAGTCAAAATAAGTAGACAAACAATCAAAACCAAGACGACGTCTCTAATTACATACTTAATTTGTTTTTTGCCTCTTCTGCGGTTCATAAAATCACCAATCTTTTTTTTGTAGTATTTAAACATTTTGTTTTTTTAAATCAAACCATATTATACATTTTATACACCAAAAAGCCACTAAAAATACACAAGAAAAAACACTCATTTTATTCTTAAAAGAGTGTTTTTAATATAAATGATTATAGGTTTTTGTCTAATTTAAAACAAATCCTCACTAATTTCATCCTCAGGTTCATCCTCATCATCTCCTGCTGCAACAAATTCTCCGTTTTCATCCAAAATACCACCAGCTTCACCAAAACCAAAAGGGTCTTCTGTGTCCTCCTTCTCTGGATCCTCAGCTCCTTCCACAGCTAAATCCTCAACCTCCTCAGGTTCGTCAATGATGGCTGATGGGTCTATATCATCAACCTCCTTCTCCTCAACCTCATCTAAATCCAAAGCGTCCCCATTATTTGTTGTGTCTAGTTCGTCAACCATAATTATGTATTTAATTTATTATTAAAATGCTTATTTGATATATTTATCACATCAATAGAAATATGCAAGAAAAACTGTGGATATTTATTAAAAAGCTATCATTTTATTGAATAGTTCTTTAGTATTTTAGAAACGCTCCACAAGCGAGTCCACAGGCAATAGCGTCGTATTCATCATCTGTGGCTTTTTTGTCCATGTTTAAAATTAATTTAACCATTTTTGTTACTTGGTGTTTGTCACTTTTACCATCACTTGTAACAGCTAGTTTTATTTCCATTGGATTGATCTCCTTAATAATTAGATTGTTTTTTTTACAAACATAAATTATCACACCCCTTGTTTCAGCCACCCTCATCGCTGTTTTTGTGTTTTTACTAAAAAACAAAGTTTCAATAGCAAGAACAGAAGGTTTGTGGAATCTAATTATTTCCTCTAATTTATCACCAATTTCAAACAAACGTTCTTCAAAAGGTTTTTTGGCGTCTGTTTTAAAACACTCAGAATGTATCAAGGTCTCTTTTTTACCCTGCTCTTTGTTTATGATTGCAATACCTAATCTTTCATATCCAGGGTCTATTGCTAGTATCTTCATTTTTATCGTTTGTTAAATATGTTTTTCTAATCACTCAATCTATGCAAATTTAATTTGTTTTTCCTCCGGATAATCAAGTCCTAAATGGGCATACCCTTGAGGTGTAACAACACGACCTCTTGGTGTTCTTTCTATAAAACCAAGTTGTATTAGATAGGGTTCACTAAATTCTTCTATTGTTGCTTCATCTTCTGAAAGAGACGCTGCGATGGTGCCCAAACCAACCGGGCCGCCATTATATTTTTCAACAATAGTACTAAGTATTGATCTATCCATCGCTGTTAAACCTCTTCTGTCTATAGAAAGTAAGGACAAAGCCTCTTCAACAACATCTTTGGTTAATTGTTTTTTTAGAACCTGTGCATAATCCCGGCACCTCTTTAATAAGTAGTTTGCTGTACGGGGAGTGGACCTGCTTCTTTTTGAAATTTCAGCCATGGCACCTTCGTCAATATTCATGTTTAAAATTTTTGCTGATCTTGAGATTATTTTTTCTATTTCTTTTTCTGTGTAAAATTCTAATCTAAACACTCCACCAGAGAATCTTGAACGAAGAGGGGATGATATCATTGCCACACGTGTTGTTGCAGAGATCAGGGTAAAGGGTGGTAAATCTAGTTGAATTGTTCTTGCTGACGGTCCTTTTCCAATGATAATGTCTATTTGACCAGATTCCATGGCGGGATAAAGGACTTCCTCAACAGTTTTGTTTAAGCGATGTATTTCGTCGATAAAAAGAATATCTCCTGGGGAAAGGTTTGTTAGCACTGACGCCAAATCTCCCACACGCTCTATTACAGGCCCAGAGGTGACTTTTATTTGGGAACCAGTCTCTTTGGCAATAAGATGGGCCATGGTTGTTTTACCTAAACCTGGGGGACCGTAGAACAAAAGGTGTTCTGGTGGGTGATTTCTCTCTTTTGCGGCTGTCAGCAGTATTTTAAGGTTGTTTTTGATCTGTTCCTGGCCTATATACTCTTCAAAATTATTTGGTCTAAGTTCTTGGTCAAGAACCTTATCCCCAGATTTTTCTAGGGTTTCATCAGAGACAGGTTCATTTATAAGGGTTTTATTAAAATCTTGGGTCATTGTTGTGTCTATTGTTTATATTTTAACCCTTAATTAAAATAATGCCTGCTTGACAGAAAAAAGTAAGCATGCTAAGATGTTTAAGACTTTGAAATGTACTTGCAACAAAGAGTGATGGGGTGTTAAAATAAGACTCTTTGTAATTCGCATACAAAATAGGAAAGAAAAAGAGGTTTACAAACGGCTCCTTAAATCTCTAAGCGATACAACCTTCGCGGGTCTATCGGTTTTTCTTAAAGGACGTACTGGTGCGGGCTTTATGCCACGTTCCTGGTACTATCCTTAAAGAACTATCGGGCTTTAGGTCTTAGGACTTAAAGCATCGCTTAGAGATTTAAAGTGCTGTTTTTTTATGTCAATTTTTTAAATTTAGTTATTTTTCAAAACAACCAAATTACTTTCTTTAAAATTGATAAAGTAACAATACCTTTCTGCCCAACTTAAGTCAACGAACATATACACAGTTTTGTTTTTCAATAAGTGTTTAATCAAAGTGTCAAATACTTCCGATTTTAAATTATACTAGGCTCTTCAAACATTTCATCTTTTGCTAGGTCCACAACACGCTCCAACTCTTCAAAAGAAGTTACCCCTTTCAAAACCTTTACAACACCATCTTGTCTCAAATCTAAAAATCCTTGTTTTTTGGCTACAGCCTTTATTTCTCTTTCACTTGGGTTTTCTCTAACGATTCTTTCGATTGAGGCATCTGTTAATATTAGCTCATGAATACCTGTTCTGTCGTAATAACCAGTGTTATTACATTTGATACAACCAACCGCGGTATATATTTCTGTTGGTTTCTGTAAAAAATCTTTTCCTTCTTCAAAATCTTTAATTGATTCTAAAACATCATTAACTAAATCAACCCTTTCTGTTGGTATTGGAATCTTCTTTTTGCACGATTCACACAGAACTCTAACTAAACGTTGTGCAATAGCAACGTGAATTGCAGATGTTAGAGTTTTTGGATCAGCGCCAAGGTCTATTAATCTAGTAAATGTTCCAGCGGCATTGTTTGTGTGGAGTGTAGAAAAAACCAAGTGACCAGTTAGAGCTGCGTTAATCGCAGTTATTGCTGTTTCGGCATCTCTAATTTCTCCAACCATTATAATGTCTGGGTCTTGTCTCATTGCAGACTTAAGGCCAGCTTCAAAAGTATAACCCTTAGATTCTTCAACTTGAGTCTGAACGATTCCTGGAAGGTGGTATTCAACAGGGTCTTCTATCGTAATAATTTTATATTCTGGATTAGAAACTTCTCTAAGGAACGCATAAAGGGTTGTTGTTTTACCAGATCCTGTTGGTCCTGTTGTTAAAATTAAACCGTTTGGTCTTGCTGTTTCCTTTCTTATTGCCTCAAGAAAGCGTTTTGACATACCAAGTTTTTCCATCGTAACCATTATAGATTCCGGGTTTAATATACGCATTACAACAGATTCGCCATAAGACCCCGGTATTGTTGAGGTTCTTATTTCAATGTCGGTGTTTTTAATTTTAACTGTAAACCTACCATCTTGTGAGTTTTCTTTAATATTAAGTTTTAATCCAGAAAGTAATTTTATTCTAGAAAGAGTTAATTCATAAGTTTCTTTATCAAATTCTGAGATGGTAGTGAGAACTCCGTCGATTCTATATCTAAGTCTTGCGTTAAACTCTCCAACTTCCATGTGTATATCAGACGATTTTGTGGAAAGAGCCCCCGCCATCATAATTGAAAGCATTTTTGAAACACGGTGTGTTTTCTTCATCTCAAGAGCTTCTTTGATCCAACCTGCTATATCCTCAATCTTTTCAGCTCTTTGAACAAGAGACTCAATCTCTTCGTTTGATATATCAAGTGACCCTGCTTCTGTTTCTGATGCAAAAGAAATATCCTTGTATCTCTCCCAAGCTTTGTTTAAACTATGCATTGAGGCTATAAAAACTATTGATTTATAACCCTTTCTCTCTAGGTTATCCAAAACATCTTTTGTCTCAACACTTTCAGGTGAGTGAACCGCTACAGAGATCTTTGTTCCAACGATATCAAAGACAGCAACTAGCCCTGCTCTTGCTGTTTCCTCATCTATTAGCTTAAGACCGTCAGAATTAATGGAAACTTTTGTTAGATCTATATATGTTATATTGTATTTATCAGCAAGTATTTGCATGGAAGCCTCTTCTTCATCAAGAAGCAACTGCTTCATCCTAGAGTTTTGTTTGTCTTCATCAAAATGAATTGTCATAACATTATTTTATACTGTTTTTGTATAATGTGCCAATAAATAGAGCGTTGACATAATTATTTGCAAATAAATAGCCTGTTTTTTGTTTGACGAAAGATGTTGACAGGGATACAATTATTGTATTGTTAAAATAACAAAATAATATTTATGTATAGAACACCAGATATGTTTGGTCCAAAAACACCCGGGAACATTCCAGAAGAGGCTAAAAAAGAGACACCCGCGGCGTTGCCAGATTTGGTGGCGGAAACCCCAGTAGAGCCGAGAAAAGAAGATGACCTTATAGGAAAAGAACTCAGTAGTTCTCAATCAGAACCACCTGAAGTTGCTTACTATGCAGAAAAAGAAAGAAACAAGCCAGCTGCTACAGCCAGTGAGCCTTGGACTGTAGATACAAGTTTGGCGGATAAATACGATCAAAAAGCTAAAGATGCATTAGAAGCAACAACAAAACACACTTCTCAAAAAGGATGGAATATGGAGGATGAAATAAAAAGGCGCAAAGAGGAGGATGTTAAGAATGGGGTTGTAAGTTTGGAAGATGAATATAAAAACAAAATAGATAATCCAACCTTGAGTGAGGCAGAACTTGTAGCTAGAGGTATATTATCAAAACCAACACCTCCTACCCCCGTGGTGACACCATCAGTTTCCGGATTACCCCCTATGCCCGGAGCACCTATAACACCTGGAACACCACCAACAGCGACAAATCCGATCCGTGGAAGATCTACTTCACTTGCTGGATTAGCACCTATGCCTGGAGTACCAGGCACACCTCCAGTTCCTGGAGTACCAGGCACACCTCCAGTTCCTGGAGTACCAGGCACACCTCCAGTTCCTGGAGTACCAGGCACACCTCCAGTTCCTGGAGTACCAGGCA
>CAIJKW010000050.1 GCA_903821355.1 uncultured bacterium
GGAAGCTGAGGATCATATAAATAATAAATGGAGAAAATCTCTAAACTATCTGAGCGCTATTGAAAATTCAATCAAGCATGGTACATTAAAGGAGAAGAATTAATAATTAATCTAGAGTTGCATTTGAGGGAGGAATTTACCAGTTGATTAACGGAGATATTGTATCATAGTACCAATTTTGGTAGGCAAGTGTTTTAAGATAGAAAATGAAATTTACAGATAGGGCTATCCTGCGAGGCTCCGCACATGGAACGAAGCTTGAATGATTATTGCACACAACAACTAGTTATTGTAAGATTACATGTATGAAAATGTCTTTTAATGAATGGGTTAATAACCCAATAGCAAGAAGGCCTAGCGTGGGTCTAATGATATATTTGATAATTATTCTGTTCGGTTATAGTTTGATCGGATTAGATAAGGTTTCAGTTCCAATCTTTTTTATTTTTTTGATAGTTATAAAATTAATAGGTATATCTAAAAGAAAAACTATTCCAATATTTGCATCTCGTGCTAATCGATATGAAAGAATAATGACCACTAAGGAAGCTCAAATCAAAAGCGCGCTTTCTGTAGTTTTACTTATAGCTTTTTATCCAGTAGCAAACATTCTGATTTTTAACGAGATGTTCATTAAGTACAACAATTCCGAAATAGTTATTATATTAGTAAGTCTACTATTTTTCATTCTTACCTTTAGTAAAATATTCTATAATAAAAACATTATTTATTACCCAATTAGATAAAAAACTTATCAGGGTTCAACTTCCTATGTAGGTATAAGAATAACACCATGGATTGGGCTATTTTATGATGTTTCATATCTTGGACGAGTTCAGAACTTTGGATCGGCTGAATATCAAGAGAAGAGTATCAAAACTAACTTTATCTACTATTATTATTTTTTGATTTAAATTTATACCAAATTAAAGAAACCGCACCTAAAATTAAAAAAACGATTGCAAAATAAATAAATGTGCCAAACACGTCTACATTGCTAGCAGAACAAGAATCTATTACTGATTGGTCTGGAACTCTATGTCCTCCAGAGTAAACAATTTCACATAATGTCTTACGCCAGAGAATATCCCAGTTATTTGAACCGATTACATTTTTTAATATAATTGACCATCCAATTATTACAATAACTAGACCAAGCAGTAGCAACGATACACTATTACTAAATCTCTTCCAAAAGTTTTTCATATCTAAATTATATCAAAATATATTATTATTAGCATTGAGTTTAAAATATAGTCATCATTTCACCTATATTTTTGGCGCATTTTTTTGAGGTCCTCAAATTTCATTTTGGCATTTATTTCCAGACAGCCCCTATAGCCTTTTCTAGGATCCGAGTCGCGGACATGGACGGTAACGTAACCATATAGACTCACATCTAGGATAAGGAGGTGAATAGACGGCCCCCCCCTACCCCATATTTGATTAGACACCACGAGCAATAAAACTCTCTTTATGGAGCAATTATAAATACAGCTCCAACATAAGTTAGTCGCTTATGTGTAAACAAAATATTATCAATGAAAGGAACAAGTATAAAAGAAATCATGAATAGCCCTGTATCTAATTGGACTGGTTCAGAAACGACAAAAAATATGATAGAAGAACAGATCCGTGAACGTTGGGGAGAAAGTGAATTGAAGAACTATAATCCAATGCATTCAGCTCGTACGTTCCAAGGATGGATGAATCTTGGCTATCGCGTAAAAAAAGGCGAACGTGCTTTAAAGAGTATTACCTATGTCGAAGGTAAAGATGAGAAAGGAAATATAACTAGACGCATGAGACGTCCTTGCAATATTTACTACTTTCGACAAGTTCAGAAAGTAGATAACAATAGAAATGATGAATAAAAATCAAATATCCATCTTCTACAAGGAGGGACGTAGGAGTAAGGACTTTCCTAGAATCTCCAAGATCGTCTTATCTAATAGATTGGTCCAGCATGTCTGTAGTCTAAAAGTCGGTGATGCTATAAATGTAGAATACGAGACTGGCCTTATTAGTATTAAGAAAGTAAATGTATGATTGATAAATCCTTAGATACTCAAAACACAAGACATCCTCATCCCGCTCAAGAAGAAATCCAAAAATGTATAGGTATATACAACTTCACTGCCGTAGTCGAAAAAGATGTTGCAACATTACAAAAGTTTCGTCATATACCTGGGTTAATTTCCTTTATCTGTACTATTAGAAAAGGTGATCTGATAGTTGGCGAAGGGAGAGGTACAGCGGTCCTGAGTAGAATCAATAGATATATTGAGCGCACCGTTCGGTTTGCTTTTAATGCATCGCTGTTGGATGCAACTGCCAAATCCTTAAAAATGCTGGACGCATTACAACTTGATGTTAACAATCAAAGTAATGGCACCACAGTAGTTAAGCAGGAACCAGTAGTAAATAACACGAAGCTATATATTACACCGAAGCAGAAAGGCTATATCCTAGAGCTTGTAAAAACAAGAGTAAAAGATATAGAGGAAAGAAATAGGTGGCAGAATACATTGGACAAGATGACTAGAGACGAAGCTTCATTAGCAATACAATCTTTATCATCTAAATAATTATTAAATTAAATATAAATTATGAACACACGAGTTAAAACATTGGAAGAGTATAAACCAAAGAGAAGCTACTTCCCTATCGAAGATGAAAGCTGTGGTGACTCAATTACACCTAGACAACGCAGAGTCCTTACTGATTTGATTTTCCAATATATGTTTGAGGACGACAGAGATAGATTATTGGAACAGCTTGATGGGATGACAGAGTATGACGCGAATGAAATGATATCGGATATTCGTTCTAATAATTGGCTATAGGAATCTAAAAAGACAAGTTTTCCCTTAATTGGGAGACTTGTCTTTTTATTCTGACAAAGTACCGAGAGTTTTGTCGTAATTACATAAACCACTACCTAAAGCTTTGGTTTTAGAGCCAATAAAATGACCTCGCTTTTTTGCAAGGTCATTTTATTGATTTTGAATGTAAAAATTCTTTAGTTAGTTATTGTGATTGGTATTAGGTTACCTCCAAGTCCAGCGTTTTGGAAAACACTCAGATTATAATGTCCTGTTTTTATATTTGCTGGGATAGTAAAACTTAAAGAAGTTGAACTAATAAATGTAGGACGAATAGTACCAGGCCACCATCCATCTATAGACAAAATTGTATCTGAGACAAAATTCCTCCCAGTGACCACCACAGAAGTTCCAGCTTTTAAATCAGAAGGATTTATAGATACGATTACAGGACTATTATCATAAGGTGCCACAGTAGGAGTCTGAGGAGTAGGTTTATATAACACCGTCACACTAACCCTATTACTTATATAACCATTTGTAACATAAAGATCATAAGTACCAGCAGGTATAGTATTTGTGGTATAAAGAGAAATTGAATTATTTGTATAACCAAAAGTCCCCTTAATTACATTAATTCTGTCACCTCCAATCCAAACTGTAGCATCTATATTTGGATTAAAACCTGAACCACTTATTATAATCATATCACCTGGATAGAATTGTCCGCTTGGATTTGCCTTTGAAGTAACACTCGTAATTACAGGCATAAGGAAATTGTTTGAAGCAGGTTGACTAACGACCGTCGTTGGAGTTGGCGTTGAATTAGTTGTCGTAGGGGAAGTATTTAAACAAGATTGACCAGTGGTTATACTAAATAACGACCCTGTCAGACAACCAGATACTGTTGAAATTGACGTTACTCCGTTAGTTGTAGTATTAGAGACCTGTATCTGTTGATTTGTAGTTGTATTACTTGGTGATGTTAGTGTTGTAATTGTAGCCATTGAAGCATTTACAGAGGCTCGAGTTGCGGGGCCAAAGAAACCATCAGAAGGATAGATACCTGTGGCTTTTTGATATGAAGACAATGCATTTTTTGTTGTCTGATCGAAAACACCATAAACCGCTCCATTTGACATAACAAGCCAGCCTCTAGCATAAAGAAATATCTGAAGAGACGTTACATCTGCACCAGTAGAACCAATATCTAAATTTCTCGTCAAAGTAGTAACAATTTGATTTGGAACTGTTTGACTTGATGTAGCAGATGATGTAGATAAAACCGTTGTCGGCTGTCCTTGTATAGTCGTAATCCCACCACTTATAGATGTCTGGTTATAACATGATTCGGTTTTAATTTTTTCCCTCGTTATTGGTCCAACATAACCTGTAGGACTTATATCATTTGCTTTTTGAAATTTCTTAACAGCGGCAATAGTCATGAGACCAAAAAAACCTACTGGGTTAGACTGAAGATATCCATTTGTTTGTAGAAAATCTTGTAAAACAGATACATCTCCATTTGTATTAGCGTCACTTGCTCTATACCTTAGATTATTACTAATTGAAACACAAGATGAATCCCCTTGTGGGTCAATGTCGCTACTAGTTGCCAAAACAAAGTTTGGTGCAATAACTAAAGCAAGCATTGCGATTAACCCTAATAAATATTTGTTCATATTTTAATTTATTTTATATTTTATTTGTAAAACTAATGTTACATTACTATTATAACATTAATACCCCCCCCGCAACAATTTTTATAAATCAGAAGATTTCAATCAATTATGAGATTATTATAGTTAAATTTGATATAATATTGAGTGACATGGATAAACCACCAATTAGACCTATCGCGTCTTTCTATATTTTTCTGTCAACAATACTACTGCTTGTTTCTGCGCTTTTTACTCACCTAGCTCTAGTTTATAATGTTAAGATATTTCAGACTCTTTACATAGACGGAGTGATTCTGCTAATTATCTTTATTATTTTTATTTTATTATCCAAGGATAAGAAAATTAAAATTGGTTTTCTTGTTATGCCAATACTTCTATATTTTCTTGTAGCTACTAGTGGTAAAACTAGCACATCTCAATTAGAGAAAAACCTTAAGGAACAAGAAATGTCTCGAACCGAACAAGATCAAAAAATAAAATCTAATCCCCTTACATATACTTTAGTGGTATCTTTAATAGTAGTCGTCTTAATTGGTTTTATAATATTGAATATTTATATTTTGATACGATAAATTTTATTTTAGACTAGAATTTCTATCTATTTACTATCGTTGTATTAACTTTCAAAATTACAGAGTAGCAGGAAGTATGAAGTACAAGGAGGAAACAACACTTATAAACACCTTCAATTACTTGATTTTTTGACTTATCCACATTACAAATATAGCCATTGATTTTTAACCCATCTTCTGCTATAGTGTCCATATGGATTGGGGTGTCCCCGATCGGCACGAGGTCCCGCAAGGGACTTTTTGCATTCATGGGAAAATCTTTAGACCGTAACCTATATGAGTGCCATTACCGCCTCTTCTAAACTTCTTAAAAACTATATCGTATGGTGGATAAGGCTCATTTGGATTAATTATGTGTCTAGCAACAGGATAAGCACTCAAATCTGCAATTTGTAGCCCACAATCATTTTCTTTCTTTTTTCTAAATTCCATTTTTTCAAATCTCCTTTTAAATCTATCTGGAGTAATATGACTACTTCCTTTATCAAGAAGACGGTTATAGCGTTTTTGAAGTATGTCATCTTCTACTCTACCTCGACTTTCAATTACTATACACATTGAACTGTCTATACCATTATCAGTTTCCATTACAGCTCGTTCAAGTAGAAACGATAAAGATAATTCATACGGGTCGTCAGCTATTTTCCCGTACTTTTCAATGAATTCTTGTTTTTTAATACCTACCGAAATCACAGTATGTCTACTTTCTTCCAAAATAGAATTTAACCTTGTATAAAACTTCGCCTTTAAATCCAAATCAAATAGCTTAACGAAAACACCCTCACACTTTCTAATATCACGACTGTGTAAAATGGCATGTTCACTTCCAAAAAATTCTTTTTTAAGTTCTTTAATTTTTAAACACACATCTTGATATGCCGAATCCTCAAACAAACACCCAAGCAAAACAAAAATAGGAAAATCAGCATTAATTGAACTTAAGCTTGGATCTCCTGACTCATCTATGAAGAGATGATACCTTTTATTTTGTCTTTCTGTCATATATATTTATTAATAGATAAACTTATTCTATCATACCTTTTATTGTTTTTCAGTCCTCATAAATGCCCTAGCACAGCCCAGCACAGGTTAGAATTAGAGGGTGTATTCAATAGATATGGAGTATTTCATCATTACCTCAAATCATTCAACGGATGCTTCATCATCTGACCCCTTAAATGCTCCGCACTGGCCGCCAAATAGATAGTTGTAGTCTTAATATCGGAATGTCCCATCATTCTAGAAAGGCTATAAATATCACATCCTCCCTCAAGCATTAATGTAGCGAAAGTATGCCTTAGCTTATGAATATTAAATTTAACCTTGCTAGCTTTGCGCATCTGTACGACTAACCTCTTAAGACCTGAGTCTGTATAACCATGATTTCTATTTAGCGATGTAAAGAACTCTGGACATGTCTTCTTTAGCCTCTTGCGCTCATCTGAGTACTTCCTAAGTGACTGAGCTAACGTATAGCTCATTGGAATGACTCGGTCCTTACTGCCCTTTCCCTGACTCACAAATATGGACAAGTTCTCAATATCTACATCTACACATTTAATATTAAGCAATTCCTTCTTTCTTAGCCCTGCAAAAACAAACATTGAAAACATAGCGTGATTGCGATAACGTAAGAACTTATAATCGTAAGGATAGTTGTACGCCACTTCTAACAGCTTCAAAGTATCTTGTCTTGTTAATTTTGGAGGAAGCTTCTTTTCGGGCTTAGGAGCCTCTATGTCATCTGTCGGATTCTTCTCCATATAACCCTCTTTTATACACCATGCAAAAAACACTCGAAGTGATATTAGTATTGATATAAAAGAATTCGCTTTCCAGTGTCTTTCTGTTCTACCAAACAACATAAAGTTCCTGACGTTACTTTCTGTAACCTCGCTAAGTTTAGTTATATGAGCAATCCGAATGTAAAAGTTGATACATGCCTTATACCTAGATACTGTATCTTTTGAGAAACCTCTGATAAAGTTCGAGTAATCGTAGAACTTGTGTGCCAAAATTTCTATATCCATATTTAGAATATGTCTGAATGTAGTATCTTATTTGAGCCGACAGTGAGAATCGAACTCACGGTCTCTCCCTTACCAAGGGAGTGCTTTGCCACTAAGCTATGACGGCATATATTTTGGAGCCCGCGACCTCATTTCTGAAAGAGCTGGTCCCGACCCCTTTACTTCTGGTTATTTTACGGCTAATTATAAAACTTTCTTCTCTCTCTGATGTAGACCTGTTTATTACCATGGGCGTGCTCTACCAACTGAGCTACATCAGCACTATTTGAAATATACCACAATCAACCCTGTACGCAAAACAAGTCAATTTAAATAACTTATGGTATAAAAATTATTCCCCCAAATCCGGATCTCCCTGCGTTTCTATATCGTAATGATTACTTGGAATAACATCGTCATCATCTGCAAATAGACGATCCAGCCATTTGTGCATTACATTTGAACTTGCGGGTATCAGGTTAAATAGAATTCCTAATAGAAAAGAAATCTTGGCTAGCAGTGGACTCCATACGCTAATTACAATCGCCAAGACCGCTGTTGCAATAGGAAACAGAATTCTTATATAACCACTTCTTCTTTCTATTTTTGTGATAGCGACAGTGTCAATCTCAGAATCCTTTTCAATGTGTCTTCTCATTAAATACAAACTCATTCCAATCAAAATAACATTCAAAGCATAGATTGTTATTGAAACTCTGTTGTTTGGATATTCTCCTAGAAGAGCGGTTGAAAATGGCACAAGGATAATCAAAAGGAAAAAAAGTGCATTATAGCAAGCTAGATAAACCGTTAGAGTCTTTGCATAGACAGAGGTTATGTAGTGGTGAGCACGCCAATATGTAAACAATAGAGCAAAGGACATTATAAAACTCAGAAAGATTGGGAGTAAATCCTTGAGCGCCATGAACAAAGTAGCTTCATCGACAAAATCTGGCATCACTGGCACTTTAATTTCAAAAGCTAGAAAGGTCATGACGATTGCAAAAATACCATCAGCCAAGCCATCAAGTCTTTGTTGCTTCATGTGCGCCGGTTTTTGTTTAATCATGCAACTATTTTAACACAATGCCAAAATAATTAAAATGTAAAAAAGTTATACACAAGTTCCTAGCGCATTCTCTCCATGTAAACAGAAATCGTACGACGCTTATATGCCTTGCCGTCTTTTATATGCTTATACGATTTAATCATCTTGTGAATTTTAAAATACGGAGCAAATAATTCTATTATTTCATCATCAGTCCAGACGTGTTCATAAACATCAATCCTTGGGTGAATATAAGAATTCATTTCTCCAGCTGGGTGATCTTTAATCAGCCTTATTGCATGAGCATCAGAGTCCAATACAAAAGTCTTCAAAAATGCCCAACCATAAGGCTTAACCACCCTTGCTATTTCTTGAACATAATTTTTGCGCTCATCGTCTTTAAGAAAATGACTTGTCATCATATCGAGAAAAATATCAACCTCCGCGTCCTCAGCAGGAATCTTTTCTGACAAATCTTGTACGTAAAATTTGATTCTTTCCTCTTTAGCAACTTTAGCGTCTGGTTCCACCTTTGTGATTCCCTTTTCTTTTGACATCAACTTAGCTTGTTCAATTGCAGTTCCTGAAATATCTATACCGATTCCTCTCATATTATATTCTCCACATAATGGAACGATGTTTCTTCCGTTTCCACATCCCGCATCAACAATTAATCCATTCTTAGGAAATGGGTACCACTCAGAATTTCTTACCACCCACTTAACAAAACCCATCATGTCAGATGAAGGCTCGGTGGAGAGAGCTAGGTGCTCCCCTGTTTGATATTCTTTATTCCAAAATGTTGCTGATTTTTTTTTAGCCATTGTTACTATTTATTATTAAATTTTTCAAAATTATACCCATCATTTTTCTTGTTTTATTTGCAAAAGCAATTATAGGAAAGGAAGCGACTAAGAGAACAAGGCATATATTGTAGCCAATGCCGTTACACCCATAAACACTACCGTAATCCATCCAACAACATTAGTCAATTTTTTGTTTTTGTTATCTCCCATCACATCTTTTCTAGAGCTTAAAGTAACGATAAAATACAAGATGACAGGTGCGACAATTCCGTTCAAGACCGCGGAGTATATCAAGGCCTTAATAGGATCTAATCCTATGAAGTTTAGTCCTATTCCAACAATCACAGCAAGAGAAATAATTCCATAAAAAGCTTTAGCTTCTTTTAATCTTCTATTTAATCCAAATTTCCAACCAAAACTCTCTGATACAGCATAAGCAGCAGAACCAGCAAGAACTGGAACAGCAAGTAGACCTACGCCAATAATACCTATCGTAAATAACAAATATGCAAACTCTCCAGCAAACGGTCGGAGTGCCGCCGCCGCATCAGCAGCTGTTCCAATATTTGTTACGCCGTTTGAAAATAGAGTTGCAGAACAAACTGCGATAATAAAGAACATCGCCATGTTTGAAATAAACATACCCGACCAAATATCAATCCTCATGTTTTTTATTTCTTTTTGCGTTGATGCTGGCATCTTAACTCCAGTCTCAACATCGCCTGGCGCTACACCCTTTGCTATTCCTTCTGCCAATTGTTTCTCTTCAATCTCTTGTGAAGTTTGCCAAAAGAAAAGATACGGTGAAATTGTTGTTCCTAAAATTCCACAAACCAGAAGGATTTGGTCTTTCGTAAAATCAAAATGAGGAACAACTGTGTAGTATAAAATATTTGACCAATCTATTTGTACATAAAAAGCGGTAATAACATACGAGAATAAAACTAGGGCTAAATATTTTAAGTACTTAGCATATCTTCCATAACTCATAAAGATTTGCATAAGCAGTCCACTTACACCAAAGAAGATTACAGTTGGACCAAATGGAAAATATGGGAACATCAGCTGAAGGGCTTTAGTCATTGCGCCAAAATCAGCACCAATATTAAAAATATTTGCAGCAAGCAACAAAAAGGTACAGATATAGATAGCCAGTCTTGAATGATGTTGTCTGATGTTAGCAGCAAGACCTTGCCCTGTGACCATTCCAATTCTTGCGCACATCTCTTGAATGGTCGCCATTAAGGGAAAGGTAAAGAGAGAAAGCCAAATCAATTTGAAACTATATTGAGCACCTGTTTGAGAGTACGTTGCAATTCCAGACGGATCATCATCGGATGCCCCCGTTGTAAGTCCAGGACCTAACATGTGCCAAAAATCTTTAGCCTTCTTTTCAACTACAACAGCTTCATGTCCGACAGCCTTAATCCCCTGCTCTGCAACGTGAACAGTTTGTCCGATAGCATGTTCAGTTGCATGTACACCATCCTTCATTATATTAACGGCATTTGATACATGGGAATTTGTTTCCGTCTTTAGATCAGGATTGGTAACAGCGTCATTGTTGACATTGCCATCAACGATTTTAGTTTGTTCATTATTATTCACAATGACGTTATTATACACTATTAGATATTTTTTGAACAAGGAAAAATGAAATTTTTACATATGTAATGCGTACTAATAGATGAAGGCCGAGTCCGTGGCTTTCTGGCATTTAAAAGTTAATCTTTCAATAAAAGATATGAAAACAAATATTAAAAAAATAGCTTCAATTACAGCCGGTTTTGCCTTAGTGGCTAGTATGTTGTTAGCTAATTCAGTAAACGCAGCAGAAAATCCACAGGGCCAAGGAAAGGGAGACTCAGAGAATAATATTGCTAGAATGGGGCGACCAGCAATGATGAAACCCACTATTAATGGTACCGTTACCTCTATAAGTGGAAACTCAATTACAGTTGCAGTCAAAGGTCACAAAGGTAAACCTGGGGCAACATCAACACCATCGTCAAATCCTGTAATTTACACAGTTAATGCTACTAACGCTGTTGTGATGAGTGACAAAGCAACAAGCACAATAGCAAGCATTGTTGTTGGTGACAAAATTATGGTACAAGGTACGGTTACTGGAACAAATGTCGTAGCCACAACAATACGTGATAATAAAATCGGCAAGCCTGATGATGTAGACAAAAAGAAATCAACTTCAACACCTCCAGCGTTTGTTGGAAATGGACAACCTATTGTCGCTGGAAAAATAGTAACGGTAAGTGGCAATAGTCTTACTGTAACAACAGCAAGTAATTTAACTTACACAGTTGATGCAACTAACGCCAAGATACTAAAAGGACCAACAACTATAGCAGTTGGAGGTTTAGTTGTTGGCGACACGGTTGTTATTCAAGGTACGATAAATGGATCGTCAGTTACAGCTTCAACTATTATGGATAGAAGTGTTGTTAACCCTGTAAATCCTCCTGCAAACCCTGGAGGAAAAGGAAAAGGCGGAGGATTCTTTGGAGGTATCGGAAAGTTTTTCATGAGTATGTTTGGGTTCTAATTGGGGGTAAGTTAAATAACTATTCTAAAGAGATTAAAGTATCGCACACAAAAATACCCACCGTTTAGTGGGTATTTTTGTTGTTTGTATCATTTGCGCGAGCGATGGGACTTGAACCCACGACCTTCCGCGTGCATTTATCCAATATTTACATATCGGTATGGACTATATCATCATCATAGTTATTTCTAACCTTAGATGTAAGGCGCTTCGAATATCTTTTAAATATCCTACTCCCCGAAGGGATAGTCTCTGAACCTTCCGAATTAATATAATTATTTATTCGGCTTGGATGCTGATTGCCTTTTCATTTCTGAGGAAGGTTTCCAGCAATTCACCTTATTTTCGACCAGACTTTCGTACTGGAAGCTGCCAATCGACAGGCGGACGCTCTAACCAGCTGAGCTACGCCCGCAAGCGCAAATTATCTATTCTGTCTTAATTTTTATGTATTTTTCAAATACAACCTTCTTTCTACCTAAGTACAAAGACAGGTATTTACTATTATACATATATTTGTATAAATTCAAAGCCCCAAATACGGCATATGTCAGACGATAGCAATTCCCATTACCTTTACTAATCACGCCGTTTTGTGGAAAATACCTTAATAAAGTGACTCTTATTGATTCTAAAAAATCTTTTGTGCAAGAAGTGAAAACGACCCTAATAGTTTGATTTGGCTTTTTGCTTTCCTTATGGGCATATCCAACCCAAACATTACCATCGCCGTCAAAATATCCCCGCAAAAAAGAAAACCAGAATCTTGGTGGAACAGGTGGAAGAAGGAGTCTTTTGGTTTTATTTGGAAAAATATTTAATTTAGCTAGATCTTCAAACATTTCTTTGCTGCCAATTTGAATATAATGATTATTTCCACTTCCTCTTTTGCTGTGAGATATCTTATGATCAGATTTCATCGTTTTTCTGATATCAACTAACAAATCATAATCAGCACTATATATGGCAATAAAATGTGCGCCCCTTTTGTTTTTTATCAGATTTCCATCAGCACAAATAAAGCCTAAAACATAAGCCATATCATGTGACCATTTTTTGAAAAAATCTTTATTAACATTTTTGAATATCGGCATGCCAATACTTATAGCACGTGGAACATCTAAAATATCTAAAGAAAAAACGCTAAAATACAAAAACCTGTGGATAAATAACTCCGAAACTTTCACAAATAGCACCACCCTTAATGTGTCGGCGGGAGGGATCGAACCTCCGACCTTGGGCTTATGAGTCCCACGCTCTAACCGACTGAGCTACGCCGACGTACAGACACTATATTACAAAAACAGCTTATTTTCAAGCGATTGATTGCCCCATCCATTTCTGCACTTGGCTGGTAATCGATTAAGACTGACTGTTATTAAATAAAACGAACCCCCCGTTAAGGAGCTCGCTCTATTAAAATTGTTGCGGAGTCTGGAATTGCACCAGATCTACAAGGTTATGCTTACTACTGCAGTTTTCACTGTTTACTTAAAAAGTAATTTGGAGTCTGGACTATACCTTCATCTGTTTTAGACCTAAGTCCAAAACAGAGTCCACCGTCTAGTCTCTACACCTTCAAGTCTTTTTAAAGACAAGCTTGGCTCGGTATTGCCACGTATTTTACTACAGAGGTTTCACCGAATTTGATGGATGTTTTCCATAGGTCATCGCTGTCCTATGAGCCCAATTGAGCCTCGCGTGCGACTGTAACACTCCCCCGCAATTTCAAATTTCACACTATAAATAGTGTCCTAGTACTATATAACATATTGGTCAAAAAGACAATCTTTTTTCAATTAATTTATCTGAGATAATATTTGTGTGGTAAATATAACTAAAAAACAATCTTCATTATCTTCACAAAAAATCAGAGCTATTAATCTTGCTTGTCTAAAATCAGCAGAAAACAGAAGCCAAAAAAGACTCTCTGACCTAGCAAAATCCAAAATTGCTGGAAAAATTGACATTGGGAAGAAAGTCTCAAATAGAGATTTATTATTTCTTGGCCTAGGACTCTATTGGGGAGAAGGCTATAAAAATGGAAACGGAGAATTTGGATTTACAAACAGTGATCCTGAAATGATAAAGGTGTATTTAAAAATACTCAGAGATGTTTACAATATTAAAGATGAACAATTAGTATTAAAAATTAATATTAATCAACTTTTTAAAGAGAATCAATCGGACATAGAAAAATATTGGCAATCTGTAACCAAAATTAGTAAAACTCAATTTACAAAGACGACATTAATTCAATCTAAATTAAACAAGAAATACAACGTAGATGGATATAAAGGTACTGTAAGAATAAAAGTTAGAAAGGGTGAATATCTAAAGACCAGAATACTGGAATCAATAAAAGAAACCATCGTGATTGAAAGAGTCTAAACAAAATAAAACTCCTCAAAAACCTTCTTATACAACTCTATTGTGTTCTGAGCTTGCTGGTACGACATCTCATATGATGAGCCTTCGTGAGAAATAGCGTTTCTAATCTTGTGGGCTCTCCAAGCCAAATCTAACGTGTTAAAGTCTGAAGATTCAACGAGTTTTAGTTTATCTGCGATGGTGTCCCCATCGTAACCCATTTGATCAAGCATTTCATATAACAATATGTCAGCCTCAAGTATAGCCATTCTCCAATCTGAAGGATTCATGGAAGCAATGTGTTTTTGAATAATATCCCACTTTGGATTTTCACCAGATGGATTTAGTATCGGCTTTCCACTACTATCCAAATCGCTACTCAACATCACACCATCCGGAGCAGCGTTTTCTCCACCAGCTTTTTCTGCCGCAGCACTCACAGCGGTACTTGAAAGACTTGCAACATACCCTTTTGGCAAGCCCATCCTATATAAAGTGACTATTTGTTTATGCTTGTGTTTATAGTAAGTTGAACCCAAGACAAAAAGCAAAATAATAAATACAGATAGAAAAATAACTATATTGAAAAGTCCATTAAAAAGATCAAAGCCCTGGTTTAAAGTGCTGGAGATATTATTCACAGATCTGGACTGATCATAGCCTAAACTGTTGAGAACATCCTTACCTACAGCCAAGTAGATTATGACGATAAAAGCAACGACCAAAAATATTTTGATCTCTAACTCAAACATGTGTTGCGATGCAGAGCTGGACGGCTTTGCGCCAGCTTTTTTTGGGTCTGGTTTTTTGTCTGCCATTACTATTATTTTATCACACTTTCAAATTTCTTACCTATAGCAAAGAGAACATCTTCCCTACAAAGTGGCGCCATGAATTGAACACCCAATGGTAAGCTTATTTTTTTGCCATCAGAGCCCATCTCACCCACTCCGTCCGCCTTATTTAGCTCTACAACACCTGATGGAATAGAGATTGCAGGAATACCGATGAGATTTGCTGTGACAGTAAATATATCTTCCAAATACATTTGAATTGGATCGCTGGTGTTTTGTCCAATCTTAAATGCAGGAGATGGTGCCGTTGGAGTTAAGATCACGTCCACCTCTTCAAACGCTTTTTTAAAATCTGCGGAAATTAAATCTCTAACAATATTTGCTTTGTTATAATATGCATCATGATATCCCGATGAAAGCATGTAAGTTCCAAGAATTATTCTTCTTCTAACTTCTTTTCCCAAAAGCTCACCTCTTGTATTCAAATAATCTTCGAGCAAATCTTTACCATCAACTTTTCCTCCGTATTTTATTGAATCAAATCTTGCCATATTCGATGAAACTTCTGCTGGCATCAAAACATAATAAACGGCCAAAGAATATTTTATGTGAGGTAGGCTAACTTCTTTAATTTCCACTCCCGCTTTTTTTAATTTTTCTATTGACTCATTTAAGTTTGCCAAAACAGCAGGATTGATTCCACCCATATTCATAAGCTCAGGAACAATTCCAACTCTAAGTTTATCTAAATTTATTTTTGACGAATTTGCGATGTGGGCGCTCACCTCATCGCCTGAAAGTGTTGTTGAATCATATCTGTCTTGCCCTGAAATAACCTTAAAAATTTGTTCTGCCTCTTCAACGGTTTTTGCGATTGGACCAATAATATCTAGGGATGATCCCATCGCCATTAGACCATGTCTTGAAACTCTTCCGTAAGTTGGTTTGAGACCAACAACTCCACAATAACTTGCGGGTTGTCTAATTGAACCGCCCGTGTCTGATCCGAGAGAAACAAGAACGGAATCCATTGCAACAGAAGCTGCTGATCCCCCCGATGATCCTCCTGCTACACGAGTTAAGTCATTTGGATTTTTTGTTACGCCATAGGCCGAGTTTTCGGTTGAACCTCCCATAGCAAACTCGTCCATATTAAGCCTGCCGATAAAGATAGCCCCTGCATCTTTTAGTTTTTTAATCACAGTTGAATCATATGCGCCAATATAATTTTCTAGAATTTTTGAAGCTGCGCCGGCGTGCCTTCCTTCAATTAAAATATTGTCTTTGATGCCAAAAGGAATTCCCAAAAGAGGCATTGATTCAAGCGTTTTTGAATCAGTCTCCGCTCTTAATTCATCAGCTTTTTTTGCCTGATCCAATGCATCAGCAAAAACTTCTCTAAAGGCATTTATCTCACCATCTTTTGCTTTTATTTGATCCAGATAAGCCTGCACTAAATCAACACTCTTAAGCGTGCCGTTTGCAAACATTTCTTTTGCCGATGATATTGTCAGTGTTTTTAAATCTATAGTCATATTTTTGAAATCAATTATTAGCAATTATTAGAAATTATTAACCGAGAATTTTCTTAACTTCAACCAGTCCGTCTTGATGCTTAGGCGCCGCCTCGACCAATTTTTTGGGGTCACCGTTTAGTAATTGACCATCCACGTCATCTCTCATTACATTTCTATGAGGAATTTCTGATGGTTTTTTATTTGACGAATTTGTGGTGTCCGCCCCTTCTGTCACCTCCTGAATTTGGTCAACGTATTTTAGAATACCGCTTAAGTCTTTGGCGTATTGTTCTTTTTCCTCTTCCGTCAATTTGAGTCTAGAAAGACTCGCTAATTTTTGTATCTCCTCTTTGGTTATTGTCATATTTGATATAGTAACATTATTGAGGTGAAATTCAAATTTAAAAAGTTTGCGTGGCGATAGGTAATGATCTATAGACTATAGTAGTCCGGCTAACTTCCTAAATTCTTTTTCATCGATGATTTTAACGCCCAGTTCTAGGGCTTTTTCATACTTTGAACCGGAACTCTCTCCTGCAAGAACATAGTCCGTTTTGGCAGAGACTGAGCTGGAGACGTCGCCGCCTAGAGCTTTGATCAAATCTTTAGCTTCGTCTCTTGTCATTATAGGAAGAGAGCCTGTGAGGACAAAGGTTTTATCGATGAAGTTATTGATGGCATCCTTATTGCTCGTGCTACTGCTAACGCTGCCGCCGCGGGCCCCGCCCGCGGCGGCCAACTTCTGCCTGAGTGACTCCAAAGGCGAAACAAACTTCTGCACATTCACGTGCTCCAATAGTTTCTCCACCAACTCCAAATTAGCCTTGCTCTGAAACCACTCGTATATAGAATTTGCCACAACCTCCCCCACTCCTTCAACACCCCTTAAATCCTCAACGCTGGCTTTCATTATTTTATCCAACGTATTAAATTTTCCGGCCACACATTCAGCTGTCTCTTCGCCAACATGAAGAATAGACAAAGAAAATATAAAACGTGGCAAGCTAATATTTTTTGCCTTTTCTATTCCCTCAATCAAATTATCTGCCGACTTTCCCGCAAAACGAGGCAAACTCAAAACATCCCCACGCGTAATGGTAAAAATATCAGCAAAAGAAGAAATCAGATTATTTTCAACCAATAAATCAATTTGGCGAGGGCCAAGTCCGTCAATATCGAAACATTTCTTTGAGACAAAGTGATAGAGTTTTCTTCTCTGTTGAACATCAGAATCCTTAATTACACATCGCCATGCGGATTGTCCGGGAATTCTCTCTATCTCCCCATTTCCACCGCACTCTGGAACGTATGTCGGAAATTTATATTTCTTCTCCTTCCCTGTCCTCATCTCTTTTAAAACACTAACAATATCAGGAATTACATCGCCTGCCTTTTGTAAAATTACAGTATCGCCAACCCTAACATCGAGCCTATTAATTTCATCTTCATTATGAAGCGTCGCGCGAGACACAATAGATCCCGCAACCTCAACTGGCGTCAAATGTGCAACAGGAGTTAATACTCCAGTTCTTCCAACCTGTAATTTAATATCCTCAACAACGGTTGTCACCTGTTCCGCTTGGAACTTGAAAGCGATACCAAACCTTGGCGCCTTGCCAGTATACCCTAGTGCGTCCTGATACTTTACCTCGTTAACTTTTATTACAACTCCATCGATCCAATAATCTTCCTTCTTAGAAAGCACCTGCCATTTTTTCCAAAAGGCAATTACTTCGTCAATATTTTTACAAAATTTTGCATGTTTATTAACCTTGAAACCAAGTGACGATAAATAAGCCAACTCCTCTATCTGAGTCTTTGGCGCAACACCCAGACCAGAAGAACTTCCGCCATTCAATTGTGCTAAATCATAAACAAACACATCCAATTTCCTTTCCGACACAATCTTAGGATCCAATTGTCTAATTGATCCAGCAGCTACATTTCTTGGATTAGCAAATAAAGGCAAGCCTTTGTGCATCTGCTCTTTATTCAATCTTTCAAAATTACTTTTGCTAAGCCACACCTCTCCTTCGACAATAATAGAAATAGGATTCTGTAATTTAAGAGGAACAGATTGTATTGTACGAACATTCATCGTCACATTCTCTCCAACTTTTCCATCCCCACGAGTTGCCGCTTGCACCAAAACACCATCTTTATATTCAAGCACAACCTTTAGACCATCAATTTTTAATTCACAATCATAAGTATATTTTGGACTGACTCCCCCAAGCATTCTGTTAACTCGACCATCAAAATCTCTCATATCTTGCTCAGTAAAAGCATCATTGAAAGACCATTGTGGAACTTTATGAATTACTTTCTCAAATTGCTTCAAAGGCTTTCCCGCAACACGAAGCGATGGCGAATTTTCATCAACCAAATCAGGATACATCGCCTCAAGATTAGACAGCTCTCTCTTTAGTGAATCAAGAGCCTCTGCTGAAATTTCCTCCTTGTCTAGCACATGATAATTATAACGATGATACTCAATAGCAAGCCCAAGCTTATGCATTCTCTCCTTAATCTTAGCTTTACTTTCCTCTGTATTTTGGCCTTTGTCTGATTGAATCATAACAACAGTTTAGCATATTTTAAGCTGGCATTGTAGACGGTAAAATCAAATATCAAGACCCGCACCAAGACCCAAACTAAAGCCCAAGCTAATATTGAACATACAAACCTCTCTCCACAGTTCTTTTGTTTGAAATATCACATTCACCTGTAGAAGAATTGTAGCTAGAATTATAACCTCTTGCTGTAAGCCTTGTAAAAGGCAACAAAACAGGCTCTGCGTCTATCGTAGTTGTTGCAAAACCTTTTTCAATTTTAACTATAGCGCAAGCTTTATAAGCCTCAGCCAAATCAGAATAATCTATAACCAATGTTGATGTCTCATCAACACTTACATCCCCCGTAGGACTACCAGGAACCTTTGTTAAAGTAGAAGTAGCAGAAGGACCACAGGCAAGAGATGTAAGACTGGTCGATGTTGCAAATGGCCCCTCAACAACAAGCGGGTTACCTGAAGCATCTTTTGTGTCCCAAAACTCAGCGCACTCTATTCCAGAGTCAGCCGCATAAAAAGCAATCTGTGAATCTTTACCAGATCCAGATAATAATAGTTGTTTCAAAATAATATTTCCGATAGAAAAACCGACGGCAAGTAAAAGGCTCGATACAATCATGGCAACAAAAAGAGTAAACCCGGACGTCAAAATGACTCTGTTTTCCTCTTTCTTGGGGCTATCCTTTTTGCTATCCTTATTTTTTATAAAATTAATCATAATATTTAAAATTATTGTCCGGTCTTTGAAGATACATTTGTAAAATATTCTTCCAAAGTAAACTTAGCCAAAGAGCTTCCGCTTTTCCAATAAACATTCACGACCATCTTAAATTCCTGGGGTACAGGAGGCGCTACACTTGAAAGTCTTTGAAAATAAATTTCTCGACGAAACTGAGTCGTTGTTGCGCCAGCGCTCGTTCCTCCAAAAATACCATTTTCATCTTTTTGAAGATAAGGACAAACATCACCAGTTGGACACGCCGCAAAACTATAACCAGTTATTGTATTTTTAGATAGAGAATATCTTGCACTGGCAATTGATGTACCATAAGGTGGCAATGTGGCCTCTGTACCAAATAATTTGTAGTCAGTAGGATTTGAAGCATTCATGCCGAGCCAATTTGGTAAACTTTCCTCTGCGGTGCCGTCTAAATAGGCTTTTGTAATAGCCAATCCTTGATTGTCTCTCAAGTTTCTAACATGTTCAACAGCTTCTTGGGCCAAATAATAGGCCGTCATTTGATCTCTTGTATAATATGACGTATGCAAAGCTTGAGCGATAATTCCGAGCGGTCCAATTACGGCAATAGTTAGAATAGAGATAGCCACCAATGTCTCAACCATCGTTAAACCCTTTTTAAAATCCATCTTCTTATTAAATTTAAATTTTAAAAATTTCATATTATTTAAGTAGGTTTAAATTTCTTTGAGAAATAAGAGTCTGAATTGCAAAATCAGAAGTCTGGGTTGGATTTATTGTAGCCGTTCCTTTTATTACAAGAAAAACCTTAGGCTGACCTTCATTGGAAACGGGATTGTCGACATAAAAATCCAATTGTTGTATATCAACTTCTGGAGATGTAACGGGGTACGAGTTTAGTGTATCTGAATTTGCTTTGTATATACTACCCTTTCCTGTTGTAGTATCAGATTTCAGAAAATACTTAACGCTTCTTTTTGATCCAGTGATGGTCGATATTAGAGATAAAGCAGATGTTTTTAGAGCGGAATTATTACAACCGTTTTGTAAAGAATTAATATTTGAAGAAGAAGATGCCGCCCAATCTGGCAGGCCAGGATTATTGCCACCTGAAAGATCACAAGTATATGCATATCCAGTCTTAATGTCTCTCACCATACTTTCAACCGCAAAATTCAAGTTGTTGGCAACAGCATTAATTGCTTGTGCTTTTTTATTTCCATCGATAATAGACATAATTGCCCCAAGACTAAGAACCATAACCATCGCAAAAAGAGAAACGGAAACCATCACCTCAATAAGGGTAAAGCCTTTTTTTTGTTCTAGGCCATGTCGCCCTCGCTCTAGGTTGTTTCCTAGCTTGATGTCCTGCTTTACTAGCTCAGATTTATTAATTTTATTATCTCTTATCATCTTTATTATATTTTAACTCTTTTACAACAAAATACATAGCTAATTTTATACGAAATTTACTTTATGGTTTTGGAGTATTACTACAATTTCCACCTGTAGAATTTTCTACTCTTATTTGCCCAGTAGTCTCAATAATAATCGCCCTACAATTTGTACCTCCAGTATTGTTTACGACAATAACAGCCGGGCCTGTTAAATCTGGATTTGGCTCACTACCATCTAAATTAAAAACATGAAAAGTAGCCTCCGGATTAGGTCTCTTAAACATTAGAGAAAGCTTCTGGCCAGATGTTAGAGAGGTACATGTAGGCGTGCCCACACAAATAGAGCTGATTCTATTACCCCGCTGATTCTTAATTTCATACAAAGATTGCAACTCTGTACTGCCTGCGTAAAAATTATCGCCATTAGAGTCACCAAAAACAACAATTTGATTCATATTATCCATATCAAAATACGCACCATATCCCTTATCAAAGGTTGGATTATTAGCACCTGTCGCCCTTACTCCAATTCCATAAGTCTGTGCCTCTCTAACAGCAAGTGCCGTCTCATATGCAAGGTTAGTTATTAAAATATTACTATTTAGTCCTGCCTGATCAAACAATGCAACGCTCATAACAACCGCAAAAATAGCTAAAACAACAAGAAGTTCTATCAAAGTAAAGCCGGCTTTTTTTAACTGAACGCCCTTAAGCCATATTTTTTTTAGCCCTACCCTCTTATTGTTTTTAATATTCATCAGAGCTTTCATTAGCCACATTATACCACAACAAAAAACAAGAAAATAGCAACCCAGTAGGTGAGCCCGGGGCGATTTTGCTAAATCACCCAGTAGGCGATTTTGCTAAATCGTCTGCTGAATCACCCAGTAGGTGATTTTGCTAAATCATTTATCAAGAACTTATGTAGATTTATTACGAAGTAAATGTTGCCTAGTAAGTAAACATCGCCAAAAAGTCCATAACAGATATATTTAGAAAAAAGACAATAAGAAGCCCGATTATCAAGAACGGAGCAAATGGTATCTCACTTTTAAATTTTACAGAATAGATTTGTTTGACAGCTCCAAATCCACGGCCACCTGTTTTTCTGGATATGTATTTCATAAGAGCAATACCTCCCATAACAATTAATGATATTACCGCGCCAATCCAAAAGGCAAAGACTATCGCAGAGAAGCCATATTTAATTCCCAAAAGCCAGCCAATTCCAAGCGCCAGTTTAGCATCGCCAAGACCCATCCATCGTCCGCTTGAAACAAGCCATAGAAAATAGAATGGAAATGCCACAAAAATTCCAGAAAGAAGCATTAAAATACCTTCGTACCCAATAAAACCACTAGAGACCAGAGGAATTCCTAGATAAATGCTTGAAGTCTCATAATTAAAATTAAGAAAAATTTGAAGGAAAGCGATTATTGCAAAGGCGTAGGAAAACTCATCGGGAATAATCTTGTGCTTCAAGTCATATACTGTTATTAAAACCAGAAGCGACATGATTACGAGGGAGATAATGGTAGAGACTGCAAAAATTAGAGGCGAGGTATCTAAAAGCGCGGCGTTTTTTAAATAAACAAAAAGGAACAAAACGGCTGTAAAGATTTCAACCAGAACGTATTGTGGCGATATCCTACTCTCACAAGTCCTGCATTTACCCCGCAATACTATCCAGCTTACAATTGGAAATAAATCTCTAGCGTCTAGTACTCTTTTGCACGATGAACACTTGGACCTCCCCCCTAGCCCCTTCCCTGTATTAAATCTATATAAAACAACATTAAGAAAACTCCCAATAATTGAGCCAAAAATAAAAAAGGCGATCGATAAGTAAATGGTCATGGATATATAATACATTATTATTTGCGTGGTGGCGATATTTTAGGCAAACAAAAAACCGAGCTGGGTGGCTCGGAATTTTTATATTTTTATAAATACTTAGTAACACACTAGATTAGAGTGACGGACATGCACTTGATGTTAAAGCTACTGCTGTCGATGTTCCCGCAGACTTTCCTGTGCTATCAACACACCACGTAGTACCTGTAGTAGGCGTTGCTAATACAGCCCAAGCTGTTTTTGTAACCCAGAACTTTGGTGCAGATGCTGAGTTAGAGCTAAGTACCCCAGCTAAAAGTGTTCCGAGTGCGCCGGTTCCGTTTCCAACAAGAGCGGCGTCTGTTGTAGAATCAGTATGCCCAGTTGCAACAGTCCAACTACCAACAGATGTCATGACATCTGTTGAATAAGCGGTATTATTTGAATAATACAACTCCGCTTGAGCTCTCATGTTTGAAAGTTGAGCTTGAATAGCAGCGGCCTGCCCCTTACTTCTTGCTGTTGTAAGTGCAGCCAAAACAACAGATGAAAGAATACCGATGATAGCAATAACTACCAAAAGCTCAATCAATGTAAAACCTTTATTTGAATTTTTCATAAACTTTTATTTTTAAATTTAATTGTTATAACAATGAAACTA
>CAIJKW010000051.1 GCA_903821355.1 uncultured bacterium
ACAGCCGGCGACCAGAAGGTGTGCAAGCAATGTGCAGAAGCGGCAGCATCAGGAAAGTTCGTACACTATCCACTACACCCAAATTGCAGGTGTCAGAACAAGGTAGGAGTGTTCGCACCAGAATCAGCATAAAATATCCCCATAGTAAAAACCAAGTTTTAATAGTAATAATAAATAATATGATAAAAGGAAACTCAAGACCAAAACGCAAACCTCTAAATCGCGGAGATAAATATAAGAACATCAAGGAAGCTATTAGAGCAGTAGCTTGCAAGATGAAAAAATAATATGACACACAAATGTACAGGTAAAAACTGCGTAGAATGCAAGAAGGAAGGATGTGCTATTAAGATGCCAGTAAAGGAACTTGTCAAAGAACACAAAGAACTCACAAAGACCTTAAAGGAAGGCAAGAAGTCTAAAATCAAAGCAGAATATAAAAAACAAAGCAAAGAGTTAAAATCATATAAATCTAAATTATAATATTATGTCACATCCAGATCCACAACACGATCGTGAAAACGAACGTGAAGAAGATAGTAAATTTGCACCAAAAAAACACAGAATAGAAGAAAAGAAAAAGCATATAGGAGAAAAAATGCGTATTCCTGCTAAAGGAAAACATGCATTAGCAAGATATGTTACAAAAATGGAAAAACATAAACATGATTGGAATCCATTTGAAAGGTTACAACATAAATTTAAGGCACAAGATGTTGTTACAAAAGCATTTGATAAAACAAAAACATCATTAAGTCCTTATAAAAAAATTGATAGAATAGATAAAAAATTAGGATATTAAATAACATGAGCTATTTAGACGAAGCAGTAAAACAAAAAGAACAAAAGAAAGCACTTGCAAAGAAAATGCAAGGGGAGAAAGATAGGCGCATAGAAAGACATCTAAGTGGACAACCAGCCAAACGCACAACAAGCAAGGAAAGAAAAGAGAAGCATAAGGGCTGGACGAAAGGAAAGGTTTATAGTCAAAAAGAGCAAATGGGAAGGGATAAGGAGAATATAGCATATCAAAACAAATACCACCGAGCGTGGAACGATTAACATGCCACTAAAACAATCAACAAGTAAAGAAGCATTAAGTGAGAACATACGAACAGAAATGCACCATGGCAAACCACAGAAACAAGCGGTGGCCATAGCATTTGCAACTAAAAGGTCGGTTGAAGACAAAAAGAAAAAATTAGCACAAAAAATAAAATGACAGAAGAAATTATAACAGAGGAAGCAACAGTTGTAGAAGAAACACCTGTTGAAGAAGTAGTTGAAGCAACTCCTGAAGTTGAAGCTCCTGTAGAAGAAGCTCCAGCAGAAGCAGTAGCTGAATAGTATGGACAAAGAAGCAAAACAAAATAAAAATGCAATGAGAGGAAAAGGAATGGATTGGTCAAAAAGTAATTTGTACGATGCTTTAGGAAGACCAGACTTAAAACCGGAAAATATAGAAAAGAAAAAACAAGAAAGAAGTGTACATAAAAGCATCAATAGACACGAAAAACACGAGTCCAAAGCACAAGAGAAGAAAGAGCATATGGGGAAGAAGATGAAATTTAATACATTTGTAGGAAAGGATGCAAAAAGAATGGCATCAGAATCAAACGCATATAACAAAAGACATAAAATAGAAGGAAAGTATCTAGCACGTTAAATAAACACTAACACTCTCCCAGATGGGCAAGTGTAGTGATATATGGTTCATGGTCATCCATTAAAACTTGTACAATTATGGCAGATGCCAAAGAGATAGATTTACAAGCCCCAGCTTTTGGGCCAGGTTCACAAAAGATAGAACCTAAAGTAGAAGCACCGGAAGTACCAGAGGAGAAACCGGTAGTAGAAGAAGAACCAGAAGAAGTTGCAGAAGCAACTGAAAGCAAGGTTCCTTATTCACGATTCAAGAAGTTCCACGATCGCGCACTAGAAGCAGAAGAAGAAGCTGCACACTGGCGCAGAATTGCGGAGCAAGGCGAATCACCAGCAAAGGTTGAATCAGAAGTGCCAGCATTCTGGACAGAACTATATGGGGATAGTCCAGCTGCGCAAAGAGCATGGGAGATTCAATCAGAGCAAAATGAAGCACTTATGGCCAAAGCGCAAGAAAAAGCAATTGAAGCCGTAAGAAACGAGCGCTATCAAGAAGAAGAAAGGGTAGAGAAAAATGTTGAATACTTAGATGAGGGAATTGAAAGTCTGTCAGACACACTTGGAAGACCTTTAACCCAAAAAGAAGAATCAGCACTACTTGACATAATAGACGAATTCACTCCAAAAGATGAAGACGGAAACTATGCAGGAAGCATTATACCTTTTGAAAAAGCATGGGAGATATACGAACTAAAGAACGGTTCAACATCAAACCAAGTTAAATCTTCTAGAGATGCAATAGCTTCATTGTCAGGAAGCCAATCACAGGGAGTACCTAGTCAGAAAGCAGAAGACGACAAAGGATTTGACCCTCGTGACTGGAATGCATGGAAAAAATTAGTATAGGTAATTCTTTGATAATATAGTAGAACAAGGATATGAATAAAAAATATCCACCCAATAGATTAGCAGGACTATCTGGACATAAACTTAAAGGTAAAACTTATGAAGAAGTGTTCGGAGTCACAATCGCAAAACAAATGAAAGAAAAAATGCGATTAGCTAAGTTGGGCAAAAAAAGACCTCCACGTTCAAAAAGCCATATTAAAAATCAAAGTGGTAAAAACCACTGGCATTGGAAAGGAGGGACAAGTAAACACTATAAAAGTGGGTACTATTCTGCTAATTACAAAGAGTGGCGTAAAAAGGTTTTCGAACGAGATAAATTCACCTGCCAAGGATGTGGAAAAATGGGATACATTACAGCACATCACATAAAATCGTTCGCTCATTACCTAAAATTAAGGTATGAGATTATTAACGGAATAACTCTTTGTGAAGACTGTCACGCGCTCACCGATAATTATAGAGGAAGAGCAAAGAGATGGTCTTGACAAAATTAACAATCGTGGCATTTGATAATGTAGTAGACACACTTACACTTGAGCAAATTATGCCTCGTGTAGTTGATACCATATTGAGAAGCAATACATTCGCAACAAAAATGTTATCTAAAACAAAACGTTTTGGATCAGCGACAATGGACTTCCCAATTAAATATCAAGTTGGAACAGCAATTCAATCCTTCTTAGGTTTTGATGCTTTGCCAACATCTTTCACAGACACAAGAGTTCTGATGAAATATAACCCAAAATTCGTAGCAGCAAACGTAGCATTAGCTGGAACAGACTTAATCGCTAACAACACAGCAGCAAAGGTTTTGGACTTAACAAAAGTAGAAATGCAATCTCGCGCACAGGACTTAGCCGATGGGTTAGGTACAATGATGTGGGGAGATGGTACAGGAAACGCATCTAAAGATATTCTTGGATTAAAAGCAATAGTTGATGACGGAACTGACGCAGCTTCCATTGGAGGTTTAGCAAGAGCAACTTATACAACACTGAGTGGAACAAGGACATCCTCAGCAACACTTTCATTGGCAACAATGAGAACAATGTATAATGCAATTGCTGACGCAACAATCGCTCCATCTAGAATATACACAGACTATCCAACATGGGCTTTGTATGAACAGTTATTACAACCACAAGAGAAAATCTTTAAGGAAGTAAATATCGTTCCTAACTACAAAGGATATGAAGGATTTGCTGGCTTAATGTATGCAGGTATGGAAATCGTACCAGACAGAAAAGCAACAACAGGAGTAATGATGTTCTTAAACGAGAACTACCTAGACTTCTATGGATTGGATGCAGACTTGGCCCAATTTGAAGGTTCAAGAAAGGTTGATGTCGCAGGCAAATTGTTTACAGGTAATATGTACAATGAAGTATCAAACTTAGGGTTCTACTGGACAGGGTTTATCAAAACTCAAAACCAGTTCGCCTTTAACAGCTTCATCATCTTAGCTGGTAACCTTTGCACAGACAACCCACGAAGACACGGCAAACTTATCAACATAACAGGTATTTAACCATAGTCGAGGGTTAATAATATTAACTTAACAAAAAAAACTATGGCACAAGATTTAGCAAAAAATGAGAGCGCATTACAACTTATGGCTATCGGTATTCTAGCCGGTGATGCATCGCCAACAGGAATAACTGCAAAAAAAGGCTCACTGTACATAAACAGAATAGCCGATTCACCAACTACAAGATTGTATATTAACACAGATGGTGGAACAACTTGGGCAGGTGTAACTTGCAGCGCATAGGTCGGCAATATTAATTAAATAAAAACACAAAAAAATGTCATCATTAAAAGCAGATTTATTAGTAACACCACAAGATATTTACGCACAATCTACTACACAAGGAACAGACCTTGGAGCAAAAGCCACAACAGGCGATGGTAGAGTGTTTAGATATGTTATGAATGGTGCAGCCGCGTTGGTAGCAGGAACATTGGTTTCCTCTCCAGCACAGGACACAACAAACTTAAGTCCAACAACAGGACTTTTGCCATTAGCAGTAGGAGCAACCTATTCAACTCAGCAAACAAGCTTAGCTATAGGTTCAAAATACATTGCATTAGGTCTTTCAGCATCAACATTCCCTTCAATAACAGCAGCACAATCAGCATTATTGAAAGGTGGATATATGACAACAGTAGCTGGAACAGGAGTAGGATACACTTATAAAATTTCAAGTGTTTCCGCAGCCACAGCCGGAGCAACAGCTTGCTTTGTTACATTAGAAGACCCAATTCAAGTAGCAGTATTAGTATCAACAGGAGTAACATTGACACAAAATCCATATGCAGGAGTTATCATAAACCCAACAACAGTTTCAGGTTCTCCAGTAGGATTTGCAGTTTACCCAATATCAGCTTCAACAAACATTGGAGCATCGACACAGATTGCATACTATGGATGGGTACAGACAAGAGGAATTTGCTCAGGATTAATCGGAGCAGCCTCAGTAACAGTTGGTAAATCATTAATGCCTTCAGCAGCAACAGCAGGAGCATTGATAGTATCAACAGGAGTATTCACACCAGTAGCCAACACAATCGTGGCAACTACAAATGCAGAGTACGACTCAGTATTCGCCTGTATTGAATAATATTTGATACGTAAGCAAGACACCCGACTAATATCGGGTGTTTTGTATTAACTTGACAAAGTATTTTAACAAGGTGTATAATTAAATAAATTAATAGTTTTGTTAAAAACCCAGAAGGGCATAATAACAAAATATCTCAACGTGGCAAATAGTTTCTTACACGTAACGGGTTTATATAACCCAAGCGCTCGGTATGCTTTTACTAACATAACAGATGAAGACTTCACTTCATTTTGGGACAAGATACCCATTACAGTAAAGCCTCACGAAACAATAGAGTTAAGTATCACAACTCCAATACCAGGAGTAAACGGGCAAGCATTGGCAGTTAAAATGACAGGAGAATTAGTAGACTTTATAATGATTAACGAAGCAAAGGCTGATGAGTTAGCCCATAAAGATATTCCATATTATAGGTCACCAAAGGGTTCTTCTTTAGGCATCCCCGGAGCAAGAAAACCATACGAGGACCAAATCTTAAAGGAGTTAGCAGTAGATGAAGAGAGTCCAGCCATTCAATCAATGCGAAAACAACTAAAAGAAGAAATATTAGGTGGAAGTGAACAGAAACAAAGCGTAGAACCACCTCCAGTTCCTTCACAGGAAGAATTCGCAGAGATAAAGGCAGTTGGTAATAAAGAACCAGAAGTAATTAAAAAACCAGCTAAAACAAGAAAATTACATGGTGATGAAATTGCTGACGCAAACTCAGCTTCAACAAACTAAAAACGACCAATCTTATAGGGACATAGTAAGAACGCAGGAAATAGACAAGGCCACAAAAAAACTAAAACAAGACTTAGCAAAAGCCGAAGCAGATTTTAATAGTATGTTGGCTACAAATCGGACTAAGTGGGTAGCAGAACTAGAAGAACATGGAAAACTAATAGAAGAACTTAAAGGAGAGATAGCAGAACTAGAACAGAAGAAAGCTCAGGTGTTGGTCCCATTAAAAATGTACGAAGAGCAATTAAACGAGAAAAGCAAAGCAATTGAAGCGAAGGCCCAAGAGATTGCTAACACAGAAGACTGTGTTGAAGATTTAAGAGAACTCTTAGAGGAAAAGTTAGATAGAGCCGGTCAACGCGAACAGGATGCCATAAAATTAGAGCAAAAGGCCACCGCGTTGCGACTTTCAGCAGAAGAGCAATCAATCATAGCTTCTGAAGGCATGAAGACCTTAAATCGCAAAATAGAGGAGTTTATAGAATCTAGCAGAAAGAAAGAAAAAGAACTCAGAGATAGGGAAACCAGCATTACATTACAGGAAAGGACAATAGAATCTAAATTAAAGAGTTTACAAAAACAAATATCCCCATAGTTTTGCGGGGATTTTTTGTTATAGTGATATAATATGGCCCAACGACAAGACCCCTCAGACAATTCAATTGTTATAGATGGCTTTGAAAATGGAATAGCCGACTCTCCGTATACAGGGATAGGAGATATGAGAAACGCCAATATAATATCAATACCCGGAGAAGCTTCGGTAAATTTTGCGACTACTTCTTTAACGGCTTCATCGTATTCAGGAATGATAGTAGGAGGAGGCAGTGCATCATCTAAAACATTTTATGTTTCTTCAACAACACTAGAAACAGGGCAAGCAGTTATATTCTCAGCATCAAACTTCGCGACACCGGGAGACCTATACTGGGTTGAAAGAATAAACGCAACAGAGTTCAAAATACACACAAGTCCTTTCATATGGTCAGGCAATGAATATGCGACATCAGACACCGCAACAGGAACATTTTCAACAGTAGACATGGGGCTTCCTAAATATTTTACCAACGACACCAAAAACAACAAAGTGTATATGTTAGATAGTAATGGAAGAGTATGGGGTAACTGGACGACAACCGGAACAACCGGAGCATTTGTATATGTGGGAAATAAAGTACCAACAGCTTATAAAGCAGGAAATGGATTGGTCTATTACGAGTCATCAGATCATACAGGATATGTGTTTATATTCCACGACAGCTCAATAGATTACTTTATAACTACAGCTACAGCTCCTACAATAGAATACCAATGGGCAATATTAGCGGGAACAGTAGGGACCTATAACACATCACCTACAAAAGTGTTGCAGACAGCACTAGGAACTCATAATTCACACGAAGCTATGGTCGGAGTAGATAATAGGGTTTATTTCTGTGACTCAAATTGGATATCGGTTTTTTATCAGGCAGACCCAGCAGGTACCGCTTTCAATCCAAAATCTATTGCAACATATACTTTTGACACCTTTCCTTTACTACCATTTAATGATACCACTCAATGTTTAGCTCAGCTAGGTTCTAATTTACTGATTGGAGGAAAAAATAATATAATATATACTTGGAACAAGGTTGATTTGAATTATAATGGGCAACCAATTTTATTAGCCGAAAGTAATATACAAAAAATGGTAACTGTAAATACTAACACCTATGCACTAGTAGGAAACCGAGGAAGAATATATGTCACAAACGGTTCACAGGCCCAATTGTGGAAAAAGATACCAGACCATATTTCAGGGATAGTCGAGCCATACTTTACATGGGGAGGATTGTGTTCACAGAAAAATCAAATCTTCTTCAGCGCGCAAGCAACATCTAATAACGGAGCAACATTGGTAGCTTATGGAGGAGTGTGGGCAATTGATGTTGATACTCAGGCAATAAGATTAACAAACAAACTTTCATATGGTTCTTACGCAGGATACGCAAGTGCCTTGATAGCAGATGTGATTACTAACCCAGCCGGAACAGGACTTTATATTGGATGGTATGACGGAGGAACCACTTACGGGATAGATAAGACATCAGCGAATTTATACCAAGGTTCTGAAACAGTTATTGAGAGCGACTTAATACCTATAGGAACATATGATAACCCGAAGAATTTTACAAGAGTAGATTATAAGCTAGTAAACCCTATGGCCACAGGGGAGAGTGTATCGATGTATTACAGGTTAAGATTTGGCGATGGGTGGACATTAATATACACAAGTGACAACACAACAAGTGATACAGGATATTCAGAAAGTCATGAGGTAAATTTTCAAAACGCACAATGGGTGCAACTTAAAATAGTATTAACATCAATCTAATATGAGCGACACAACAACAGTTACAAATTTATCTAAAAGAGTATGGCCACAAGGAGTGGATATAGCAACTGCTACAATAAAAGCAGCACTATTCACTTCAGCATCAAATATAACTGCTGCGTCTACGCTTTATTCTGCACTTACTGGAGAAGTATCTTCGGGCGGAGGTTCAGGATATACAACAGGAGGTAACGCAGTGACAAGTTTGACTTGGTCGGGAACAACTACACCCATTGTTACAGGAACAGTGGCACAATGGTATCCAGCAGTTTTTACTTTTAGAAGTGTAGTATTTTATGATACAGCAACAAGCAAGATTATAAATTATACAACATATGGAGCTGACCAAGATATAACATCAGCATTATTATTACAATTTGACCCAACAAATGGGTATATTAAAGTTACGAGTTCATAAATATGGCAGAACATATAATAGCAAGTTTTGACCCAGGTTCATTAAGTGGCGTATGGCCTGTGGGAAGTGCTAACTCCCATGCTGGAGTTGCTATGAATTTTTTGGGAGAATCTACCAAAATAACCAAATGTTCATTTAAGTTGCAAAAACATGGATCTCCAAGTGGGACTTTAACTGCAAAACTTTATGCAATGACAGGAAGTTATGGAAGCACAGGAAAGCCTACTGGTTCAGTATTAGCAACATCAGACGGAGTAGGAGCAGGAACACTTGTTGATGGAGATTTTCAAACTTTTACATTTACAGGAGGAGAACAATACACAATGACGGGTGCGACATATTATGAAATTGCAATAGCATATTCTACTACGAGTAGTACCCATTATGTTGAAATAATTTATAGCAACGGTGGTTATACTGGAAATGGAGCAGAGTTAACATTACCAAGCACTTGGGCAGAAACGGCAGAAGATTTCCAATTTTATGTTTATGGATTGGATGTAGCACCAACGGTGACAACACAGGCAGTTTCAAGCGTAACCAATAACAGTTGTACAGGAAACGGAAATATAACGGTAACAGGTGGAGATGCAACAGCAGTAACAAGACGAGGGTTTTGTTATAAGACAGGAACAACAGGCGACCCAACAACCGCAGATAGTGTTGCTTATGATAATGGAGCATTTGGTACAGGTGCTTATACAAAATCAATTACAGGACTAACAGTAAATACGGATTACAGGGTTAGGGCCTATGCAGTAAATAGTGCAGGAACTTCTTATGGAGATACAGTACAACTTAATTTAGCGACAACAACTGTATTATCAATTCCAACAGCTTATATAAACTTACAATCTCCAGTAGAAACAGTAACAACAAAATCAAGGTCTTATATGAGATTAAAGGAGTTAAGAATTAAATAATATGGATATAAACGAACAAGAAATAAAAACTTTATTTGATAAATGGATAAAAGACTATGCAACACAAAACCAGTATGGTGTTTCTAAAATACCAGTACACTCTCACACAGGGACCGACTCACCACAAATAAACAAAAAAGATATAACAGGGTTCGATACCTATGTAGCAGATGGACAATACACAGTGGGTGCTAAATTAACAGTAGGCGGAGATCCAGGGAAAATAACAACTAAAGGAGGTTTAATAACAGCTATTCAACAAGCATCATAAAATTATGAAAACATATCAAAATTACGTTACAGATATTTCAAGAATTATAAATAATTCATTACCAGATAATGTGGCTTGGGCAATGGAAACTATCAATGACACCACCCGTTATTTAGTTAGCAAGTACTATATGAACGAAAGGACATATACTACACTTTCTGTGGCCCAGCAACAGTTTTATAATTTACCACCACAGGTTAAAAAGATTATAAATGTGACAGTAGATATTGGGAATATAAAATGGCAACCAAAGGAATGTCCAACAAGACAATTCTGGGATACATTAAACGTTCAGACAGCGTGGTACCAAGACTATCCTTCTTATTTTTTCATCTATGACGGAAAGATAGGAATATATCCAACACCAGCAGGAAGTGGCAACACAATAACTCTTAACTATAAAACAAGAATACCAGATTTATCACAATCAGATTATATTATAGGGAGCGCATCAGTAACTTCAGCCCAAGCGATCGTACAAGGAACTGCAACAACATGGACTAAGGCCATGGCAGACGGAGGTTGGATTAAGATAGCCCACTCAGCGACAGATGCTAACAATGGGGATGACCAATGGTACCAAATAAACTCAGTAACAGACGCAACACATTTAACCTTAAAGAACAACTACACCGGCGCAACCGTTTCAGGAGCTTCTTATAAGATAGGTCAAGTGTCAATTTTACCAGAAGATTACCAAGACCTACCACTTTATAGAATGGCCATAATATACTACACAACAAGATTCCCAGACGCGACAAAGGCAGGACTTTATCAAAATCTTTATGACGATGGAGAAGCTAGACTAAACGAGGAATTCGGAAGCAAAACCTCATCTGTAATTCTAGAAGATACAAACGGTCAAATTATTAACCCAAATTTATTCCAACGAAACGTTGGCTAAAAATATGTCAATATATAATCAATCACAAACTTCACCATACTTGGGAGCTCAAGCAAAAACAGTGCCAGCTGTCGCTCCTAAAAATACTCTTAAACCAGCAGACACTAAAAAGGGATTTATAGGTGGAACATTAAATCCAGATGGAACTATGGGAACAGGAAAGGTTTCAGGAGTAGAACCATTTAATATTATAAGTAAAAAGACGACACCGGTTCAACCAGCAACAGGGGCTAATGTTTTGGGAAACACCGATATACCCGGAATGACTGGGACAGCAAGTATGAAGCCAGTTCCTAAAGAAAAAACTTCAATAATAAGCGCAACTTCACCGGTAATAACCCCTGAAAAAACAGGTGGAGGAGGATATACGCCCACGATCGTTACACCACCAATGGAAACAAAACCAACCCTCACACCTTATCAAAAATATGTAGCAGATAATAATGCAAGAGGGTTATCTTCAGCTACAGAAGCAGTTTTTAATGGGCAAGGATTACCTGGCTCTACCCAAACGCAAAACATTGGAGGACAAATAACCCATATAGACCTAAACGGAAACACGGTTGATACAACTGGTAAAATACTATCAGGGCCAGACTACAAGGCAGACACTACAAACGATACAACAACACGAGCGGGAATATTAGCAGAACTTATCAAACAATCCCAAACCCCAAATGCGTCTTATCAAACCTTACAAGACCAATTGTCAGCAAACGCAGCAGAACAGGCTAAACTCAAAAGCGATTATGCAGAAGCTAATAAGAATGTTCAAACAAGTGGAATTGGCTCAATAATGGCAACCGGCCAAGGCAATATAATGCAGAATACATTAGCAACTAAACAGGGTGCATTAGCATCACAGGCTGGGGCATTATCAACTCAGTTAGGAGCAGCACAAGCGCAACAGAACATCGGACTAACAGGATTACAGAATGCCCAAAATGCCTATGCTCCAATAACTCCAGGATATAACCAGCAAGTATTGAACCCTATTACAGGCCAACCAGTTAATCAGACGGGAGGCAGTGGAACCGGAGCTATGAGTATATTGCCACCTCAAGGACAACAAATGGTTCAAAGCTTAGCACAACAGGTTAATGAAGGTAAAATGACTAGAGCAGATGCAGAGAGTAGATTGAGTGCTTATGGACAACCAGGAATAGAAGCATTAAATCAAGCATTAGGCGAAGGATTTAACACAAACGCATCTAACGCAAGCGCGGGAACAACAGCACAAGGACAACAATTAAGTGCAGCAATACCACCAGCAAATCAAGCTTTAGATATGCTACAAACAGCATTTAATTCTTTAGGGCCTATAACAGGAAGCAATATACCTTTACTACAACAGTTCGCTCAAAACATTGCTATGCAGACAGGAATAGGAAGAACAAACGTGTCTAACTTTCAAGGAGCATTACAAGAAGCAAGGTCAAGGATAGACGCAGCTCTAGCAGGAGTAATTGGAGTAAACGCAGCAAGTACGCAAGCTCATGCTTTATTACCAGACAACATGACAGCACAAGAACTCCCAGGTAAGATTGCAGCAGCTAAAGAATATCTACAAAATCAATTGAAATCATATCAATCATCGGGATCGCAAACAGGTTCGTCAACTGGGGGAGGGACAACAGTTCAAACAACGGTCGGAACAATTAACACAAACTGGTAAAAATTATGGAAACAGCACAAATGGATCAACAAGCAATTAACCTTGCTAAGTCTATTCGCCAAGTTGAGAGCGGTGGTGATTTTAATGCAAAAGGAAAATCAGGAGAATCGGGTGCATACCAATGGATACCAGCAACATGGAAAGCGCACGCGAAAGAAGCACTCGGAGATGAAAACGCTCAAATGACACCTAGTAACCAAAACGCAGTGGCTTATACAGTAATAAAAAAATGGAAAGACAACGGATTAAATCCAGCTCAAATAGCAGCTAAATGGAACAGTGGTAGTGAAAAAGGATGGGAAAATAAAGTAAGCACAGGATACGGAGGGAAGATGCCACCCAACAAAGCAGGGGTAGAATTTAATGTCCCAAAGTATGTAAAATCAGTTACAGACGCTTATCAAACCATTAAGGGCGGAGGGAATGTAGGAATAGACCCAAATAACCCTTCAAGCGTAACAGGAACTCAAACATCACCAAAAGAACCAGCACCATATGGAGCATCATTCCCGGCCACAGGACAAGAAGGAATAGTGGAGGGGGTAGCAAAGGGAATCGGAAACATTCCAAGCTCAGCCCTAAACTTAGCCGAGAACATAGGAAACGTAGCAATGCATCCAATCAAAACAGCCCAAGGAATAGGTAATATGGCCCTAGGGGGAATAGAACACCTTATACCTGGAAAACAAGCACAGGAGGGCAGTTTTGACGCTTTAATAGGGTCTTTGAAAGATAGGTACGGAAGCATAGACGCACTAAAAAAGACCGCGATTAACGATCCGACAGGACTAGCATTAGATGTGGCCACGATACTTCAAGGAGGTGGAGCAGCAATAAAAGGAGCTTCATTAGCTGGTAAAGCAGAAGAGATAGGAAAATTGACTACAGGATTGAATAGGGCAGACAAAGCATCTTATGTAAGCGAAGCATCAAAAGCTGGAGATTTAGGCAAAGGTGCGCAAATAGGACAAGCAGTGGGAGATGTAGGTAAAACAATAAACCCTATAAACGTAGCGACCAAGGCAACAGGAGGAGCGTTGAAATTAGCAGGTAAAGGAGCGATAAAAATGGTAGACATACAAGATTGGGCTAGAGGGGCCGGTGTGAGTAAGCTAACACCAGAAAGAATGGTGATGGCATTTATAGCCAATAACTTTGGAGGATTGCCAGCAGCAGCACTGACTTATATGTTTGAACCAACAGTAGTAAAATTATTGAATAAAACCGGCACACTGACTGGCAAAGGGTTGATAGGGGCAGGAAAAGTAGTAGAAAAAACAGCTCCAACAGTAGGGACAATAGGAGCAGGGTTGAATATGGTTAGTGGGGTTACCTTGCCAGAATTACTTAAAAGATAATTAACGACCAACCTCCTTAGCATTAATACCCCTAAAACCTAAGTAAGCTGTTACAAAGATTAATAGAGGAAAAGCACACGCTAATAGGGCAAATATAGTAGCCCAAATATAACATAAAGTAGACTGTTTCATAGACTAACTATACCATAAAATATGCAAAAAGGCAACACAAAACTATTTATAAACAAGGCAAAGCTCTATGAGATGGTAAATCTTAGAATATGTGGTTGGGCGCAGACTTCACTGGCTATGAGATACAGTTGCGATCGTGACACCATCCAGCAACAATGCAGGAAGTTTGATATAGACAATGAGGAGCATGACATCTTTAACATAGAGAGAATTATAGCGAGTGTTATACCAAAAAAGGAAGAAGATAGATTTATAGACTTTGGAGTGATAAAGATATGCAAAGGTAGGGATTATATTGACTATTTCAAAAGAGCATATCCCCAAAGACAATTAAAAGATTTTATAACATAATAAATAAATTAACAATAAAACTAAAAATACATAATTAGTTTTACAATAAATGGCAGATTACAGAAGTATTATTTGTCAGAGAAATACAGGTAGTGCAGTAATAGGAGCAGCATCTGCTTCAACAGCATTAGCTGATAACTCTGCAAGAGCAGCATTTTCTATTCAAAATGTTGGGACCAACCCATTGTTCGTAGCATTAGGAGCTGGTTGCAGTTCAACAAAATATCATGTTGTATTAAAAGCCGGTACAGGCGCAGCTGATGGAATAGGAGGTTCTTTTGCTATGGAAAACGGAGTTGTTTACACAGGAATAGTTACTATTGCTGGAACAAATCCACAATACGTAGTTCTTGAGCTTTAATAATTAAAATATAAAACTATGATAAACAATAGTGAACCGGCAGTACCACTACCAGACGATATTATTAAAGCAACTGAAAACGCACGAAATAAAATAACTATTTTAGAGGCGGAGATTTCAAGACTCACAAAACTCAAAGGACAAGTTGAAAAAGAGATAATTTCAACAAATTCTGAGAAACAGTATATTGAAAGCTTAATACCTTCTCTTGAAAAACAAAGGGATGAATTAGTCACAACGGTAGAAGAGCTAGAAAAGAAAGTAGAAAAAGCCAACACAGAACTTTCTAACTTAAAATCTTCACAAACAGTGATAGAAGGTGTTATGGCAGAGAAAAGAGGGGACTTAGAAGCAAAACTGTCTGACTTAAGAGAAAGGACTGAAATAGTTAAGAAAGGAGAATTTGAATTACAAAAAGCAAGAGAATTATTTGAAAAAGATAAACAAGAGTTGGCCCAAAAGAAATCTAAATTAGAAAGTGCTATAAGTCAGCTCTAATAAATGGAGATAAATCAGCCCTCAGGTGGTTCAAGCGAGTTAGAGATTGGGACAACCCCGATAATTGGAGGAACCAATGGGAATTTTCTATACAATAATAATGGAGTTTTAGGAGAACAGGCTGGAGGCGGTGGCTCTATGGTCTACCCAGGTGCAGGCATAGCACTCTCAACAGGCACAGGATGGAACACTTCTATAACTAATAACTCTGCAAACTGGAACACAGCTTATGGTTGGGGTAACCACGCTTCAGCAGGTTATTTAACAGCCTCAACACTTTCAATAGTTTCAGACTCTCCACTTTCAGGAGCAGGGACTTCTGCTTCGCACTTAACAATCACACCAGACGCTACCCACAGATGGCTTACAGACACTTTAACTTCAACTTGGAATGGGAAACAAAACGCAATTACAACAGGAACAACTGCTCAATATTTAAGAGGAGATTTAAGTTTGGCTACATTTCCAACAATACCTTCAGTAGGAACTTGGGGAGCATTAAATTACCCTTCTTGGACTACAGGAACACCATTTGTCAAGATGACTGCAGCTGGAACTTTTTCTTTGGATACAAATACTTATGCTCTCTCTGCCCACGACCAGAATGCTTCTACAATAATCATTCCCTCTGGCATCGGCACTCCCACCTATGATGATATACAGGACTTCATCAATACTACCCAATCATCAGGTCGTATATCGGGTGGCGTAATAACCGATGGTGGTTCTGGAACGGTAAACATCTCTGAATTACAGGGTATGATTAGGGCGGGGACTACATTAGCTGACCCTATCACATACTTCAAGAAGACCGCAACAACAGGATTAGCAGTATCCGCAGGAACTAATTTTATCCTCGCTACTTGGAGTTCCGCAGGTGGTGGGAGTGTAGTCTATTCAGCAAGTGCTACACGACCTGCTTCTGGGACTTACGGGACATTCGTATTAGGCAGGGTGTTTTATACAGGAACAAATGTTGAAGTCCAGACCACAGGACAGAATATCTATGACGAATACGGCAGAATACAAGATAGGATGCTAACTAAATATGGCTTTATGGATAGAGCAACTGGTGGAACATTATCGGCACACGCTACTCCATTAAGACTAACCTGTTCGGCAGGTGTGTGGTATACAGGCAATACCCAGATGACTACCGCCGATCAAACACAATTTAATGTCTGGTATAAGAGTGGTTCTGCTACTTGGGTGGAGGGTGGACTATTCACTTTATTCTCCGAAGTATTTGACGGTGTTGGAGGTCATAAACTGTATGAGAGCTATCAGAATGGAAACGCCATAGCGACATTAGGTGCTGGTCGTTACGGTGTCTACTGGATATTTGAATGCCCCAAAGGTGATTTATATGTTGTTATGGATAGCATAAATACTGGAAGTATCGCTACCGCACAGGCGGCTACTGTCCCTTCCTCGCTACCACCTTATTGCGTAAACTGGGCAAAGTTAGTAGGTCGTGTAATTATTAAGAAGTCGGATACTGCGTTCTATTCAGTTGAGTCCTCATTTGCACAATCATTCACTTTGAGTTCCGCAGTAGACCATGCAAGTTTATTCAATCTTGAATATTCTGTTTCTGGTCATACTGGATTTGAACCAACGATTACAGCAGGGACATCCGCTCAGTTCTTAAAAGGCGATAAGTCACTTGATTCGTCAACTTATCTAACTTCCGTTACTGCTCACAACTTATTATCAGCAACTCACGGAGATACTTTAACAGGTAGTGTAGTAGCTGGAGATTTAATGATTGGGAACGCTACTCCTAAATGGTCAAGACTTGGAAAAGGAACAGACGGTTATGTTTTGACAATAGACTCATCAACTCACCTACCAAGTTGGAAAGCAAGTACTTCACAATGGTTAAATAGCGGTTCTGATATTTACTTTAATACTGGAAATGTAGCAATAGGTAAAGACTACGCTGACACTAAATTAGATGTTAATGGATTGGTCAGTAACGAGGGACTTATTGTTAAAAGAGATATATTTACAATGAGTATTGCTCCATTAAGATACGGAGGAGTTGATTATGACGGAGCAGGTGGTGAAGCAGTTATTATTGTAGATTTAAGAAAATTTGATTGGTATATTGGAACATCTCCACAAACCATACCACTTTCTGACGGGTTTACAAATTACGGAGTAGCTTTGATAAATATACTTAGTGGAAATACATATGTAACTATTTACTTCAAAGAGGGAGATTTTATTGGGCCAACCAACCCATCACCAGGAACTGACGATGACGAATACTTAGACACTTATATTCTAGTACACTTAGGACTTGCAAATACAGTTGATTACTACATAACTAATATGTGGACTGCTACTGGGAACTTGAGTGGGGGAGTTCCAGGTTATGCTTGGAACAATCCAGATAACCTTACAATAGTTTCAGGCTCAACTGACCCAGCAACATTTGATTTATACAGTACCAGCCAAACTATACTACAAAGTAGTGGATATAACAAAACACCTTATGTAATAACATTACCAGAAGAATTGCCGATAGCCCCTAGTATGTTAAATATTGACCAATATGGAGTAATGAGTTTTGGTGGTTCAAATTTAGCTTATGATACTACAATAGGTGATGGTGCAAATGTAAATGTAACTTTTGAACAATTTATCCAACCATCAGGAGTATACGCAGACACAGTTTCAGTGCTTGTAAAATCACATTGTAATGCTTGGTATGGAGGAGTTAATTATGGAACTTTTGAATACCCAACAACATTCTCAAACTTTATTCAGATTACAGGAAGTGCAGCAACTATTACTTTTTCAACTGCTGACAGAAGTATCACCAAAAATTTAGAATTTCATCCTAGTGATGAGTCATTAAATTGGGCTTCTAAATTTGCAATGACTGGTTTGCCAATAGGAACTTTGGCTTCACCACCATCAGGGTTGCTTGAAGGAGATTTATGGCTTGATGTAACCACGAGTGCAACTTATCCAATAGTTAGGTCTTACATTCCTTAAAATTAAATAAAAAATATATGGACTTAATACAAAGAATAGAAGAATTAAAACCACAAGTATCTAAAGAGGTACTTAAAGACGGAACTATTATAAACACATTAGTTACAAGAAATGGTAATGTAGTGACGACTAGAGTTGAAACCATACCACCAGAACAGCAACAAAAAATAGTAGCAGATGCCCACGCAAAGGCAGAAGCTATTTTAGCAGAAGTTGCACCATTAGAAACAACTCTAAAATCTATACAATTAAATGAAGTAGAGAAATGATAACCACATCTTTTGAAGTAAACGAAGAAGGTCAGTTAATTAAAACCACAACAATATGCCTAAACAAAAAAGAGTCTTTAAGTACGAACACTGGCGAGGACTTACAACAGGAGAATTTGAAATGCTCTCAAAGTGGGAACAGCGAGAATACAACAAACTAATTAAGAAAAAAAATGAAAGAGAAAAAAAGGGAATACACAATTAAAGATATTTATAGAGCCGAGGGTGTCGGTCGTACTATTTGCAAAGGACACGACACACCTTCTCGTGAAACTATACAAATGATTGACGAATTAAAAACAACAATAAAAGTAACTTGTAATCAAATGGAGAACATAGAAAAGAAAGTAGATGCTGGTTTCAAAGAGAATTCAGAACAGCACAAAGAGTTAGTTGATATGTTGAGTAAAAACCTAGATAAGAAAGCAGACAAAGAGGTTGTTGCTAAATTACAAGAAAACCAAACCTGGATTTCAAGATTAGTTATAGGGTTAATAGTTTCAGGAGTTATAGGGTTTATATTTTTTAAGTAAGGTATTAAGCGGTGCTATTAAGATAATCTTAAGATATGCTTATTCGTACCGCTTAGTACCTTAACATAGTTGGTCGTTTGGTTATGGGTTTAATAAAATATGCGATATCGTCTAATACGCATAATACTAAGACACAACCCATAACCCAGCGACTAACAAAAGGAGAACGAGGTTATGAGGAAATGGCTATGTTTCTTTGGCTTTCACCAATGGGACAAACACAAGTACCACAAGTGGTGTCTACACTGTGAAACAATGAGAGTAAGGAGGAAACATGCGTGATTTTCTATGCTCCATCGGCTTTCATCAGTGGAACAAATTTATTTACCACTGGTGGTGCAAAAACTGTGGAAAGAGAAAGGATGTGTAAAATGCAACCGAACTGTGTTGGTAGACCACTGGATGAGTGGATTAAATGGCACAACAGATGCCTCTTGGAATGCCGAGATGTGATGTCGTGCCAACACTACCAAGATGGTAAACAGGAATATGAGGTTTTAACACCCTTGTGGTTGTCGAACCTCTGCCCGAAGTGCCATCACACAATGCGTTGGGATATAACCCAGCAGAAGCCACTTTGCATCTTATGTGGCAATTAACTTAAATGTTGCCGAGTGACAACTAAAAACACTCAATTTTTATGAATACAGGAGTACAAGTAAAATTAAAACCAACAGATTGGCAAGTTGGTGCAGACACAGGAATAGTCTATAAAGAAGTATGCCAAGATTGGACACCTTACTTACCAATGTATGAAGCACAAGAACGACCCACAAGAACCCAAGCCTGTGTTTCATTCAGTTGTACAAAAGCTATTCAAACACAATTAAAACAACAAGGAATAAATATAAACTTTTCAGATAGATTTCTTGCTAAAATGTCAGGAACTACTGAAAAAGGAAATGGCTTACAAGCAGTATTAGACGCTTTCAAAAAATATGGTTGGCTTTTAGAAGAAGATTATCCTTATCCATACGGAATGACCTTTGAAGAATATTATAAAGAAATACCACAGGAATTGAAAGACAAGGCTCTTAAAAACAAAGAAGATGCTGATTGGGAAGTAAAATACGAATGGGCGAATATTAATCTTTGCAATCCTAATTTAGAGGAAATCAAAAAGCAACTAAAACAAGCACCACTGCAAGTTGCTACTTCTTATTCTTCTGGATTATGTAATTTTGAACACGCAATGTTGTTGTTTCATATAAACGATAAAATAAATATATTTGATAGTTATAGAGGAGGGGTAGTAAAATTTCCACTTAATTATGCTTTACCAGCTTTAATGAAAATAGTTGTAGTGCCTAAAACTCCAGACATAACTACAATCCCACCGCTAACAAAAGACTTAAGATACGGAGATAGGAATAATGAGGTAAAATACTTGCAACAAAAACTAATTAAACTTGGGTACTTGAGTAAAGGATTAGACACAGGTTGGTATTACAATCTCACAGTTTTAGCAGTAAAGAAATTTCAAAAAGATTATCGTGTTGCAAACCCAGTGATACTCGCTTGGAACGGAGGAAAATTAGTGAGCAATTTAACAAGAGTAAAATTAAATAATTTATAATGTACGAATTAATATTAAGTTTTCTTTGTGGCACGATTGCAGGTATATATCTTATGATATTTTTGCGTTGGGCGACAGGAGATTAAATAAATGACAGACAAATTAGAATTTTTAATAGCTCCAAGATTTTGGGCTTTAGTGATTGGTGCATTATCAATATACTTAAAAGCAAAAGGTTATATCGGAGAAGCAGAGATGGCCTTGATCGCCACAATAACTGCTGGATTTATAACAGTTAGAACTATTGACCGAGCATCAGAGCAAGTGGTAAAATAAAATAATGACAATAAAAAAATAGTTGCCTACACATTATGTCTGGTACTGTTTGGCACAGTAGCCTTAGCGAGTAATGTAGAAGCACCAAAAACATTTGAAACCAAAGGTGAGGTCACCAGTAATATAAAACCAACGTCCATTCAGCAAATCAAACCAACCGTTAAGGAACTAAAAGACTACCTTGCTCAGGAAGTAAATAAATATGGAGGGAATTACGCACTAATAGATGAAGTGATACAGTGCGAAAGTGGATGGCGTACAGATGTGTATTCGTGGACCGGAAGTTCTTACGGAATAGCACAATTTACACCAGACACATTTTCAGACTTTTGTAAAGGAGATTATAAAGACCCATACGCTCAGTTAAGATGCATGGTTTATATGTTTAATAACGGATTATCAGGACGATGGGATTGCATGAGAATATTACATTAGATTTAGTGGCGGGGTGGTAAGTCGGGGGACATTATCATTCCCGCCACCAAAAAAACAGCACCGCTGAAACGGTACTGTAAAATTGCAATTTTCGCTAACATCATTTAGCTTCACATTTATGTTAGCATATTTAACAGCAAAAGTCAATGAATTTATTGACAGGTATGTTTAGTGGAGTATAATATAAGTATACAACCTATAAGTAGTGGGCTGGAACTGTGGCGCAAGGTATTAGAATTCATCTTGCCCAAGTTTGAAAATATAACTTGCAAGAAACAACGTTAAGTTATAAACCTATTACACGATGCGGATATCCCTCTTCTGGGCCACTTCTTATGGGCTGCGAGTTATTCACTGTTGACATAACAGCTGGATAGAATATAATGGATATAATGTTAGTAGAACAAATACACAATTCACCGATCAACAATAACAAGAAGCGCGCTTCTACTTTGATCGGTGGGCGCGCTATTTGTTTATAGAGTCGCGAACGGGGGTAATTCATCAAGCGACTATAAATAATAGATGACGATGGCAGTGCATTGCCGAAACTTGCACCGGAGCTAAACTACATAGAATAAAAGTTCCGCACCCTACTTACTCAAAAAATACTTTGGGGGGTAGGGGGGCGATACCCGAATACTAACTACATATAAATAAAATGAACTTAACACTATTCAAAACTAAAAAAGGAAAGTGTGAATGCTGTAAAGAACAAGACAATTTAGAAAAAATTATTATTAAAGGAAACGAAGTCTTCTTATGTTCTGATTGCATTATAGGCCAAAGAGATGCAACCCAGGAAGATAATGAAGAATTCATAAAAATATGGAAGAAGAGAAATATCAAGAATTTATAGAAGAATGCAAAGCGATCATAACCGAAGCCGTGTTCACCTCACGCTGGAGCCTAGTAGAGGGATACCACCACTTAGGACAAAGAGTAATAGAACAGGGTGAAACACCGTTGCGAGTAGCACAATCATTAGGAAAATCAGAACGCACAATTCAGTACGCAGTACAGTTCGCAGAAAAATTCCCAAACATAGATTTACTACCAGAAGGGAAAAATATAAGTTGGAGAAAAGTTATAGCATTACTCCCGAGCGGAGAAAAAAAGGTCGGTGAAGACTGCCATCACGAATGGCAATGTATTAAATGTAATAAAATAAAATGAAACAAGAAATAGAACGATGCAAATGTTGCGGACACATAGTCAGCAAAAGAAAAATAGCAATATACACAGGAATGATATCAGCTCTCTACAAAGTATTCACATACTGCAAAGAAAAAAGAATTCACGAAGTCCAAACCAAACAGATAAAACAATTCTTTAATCTTAACAGCTCAGCGCGCTTTGGGGACTTGGTAATGTTTGGAGGATTGGTCTACAAAGGAAGCAAAGGCCACTACGGACTGAACATGCAAAGAGTTGATCAGTTCTTTAAGGGAGAGTTCAAAATACCAGAGTACGTGATAAAAGACCCCATCACAGGAAAGATAGAACAAGGCCCGGACATCACGATCCACCAACTCAAAGGATTGAACAAACTCTTAAACGAGGAAGGTGACTACAAAGCTGAGTACATCGAGAGAAACTTCAAGGAGGTAAATGTGCTAGACTACGATGGGACAGTGATAAAAACCATCAGAATGCCGAAATAAGGTTATGCACTGTTGACAATGTCCTATGACATAGAGTACAATGAATGTAATATGAAATTCAGACACTTACTATGCGCTGACTGCAAAGCAGAGATGCGAAAAGCGGAGGCAAAATACAAAGCAATAAGACGGTTAAAAATAAAACAAAGGTCGAAACAACAATCGGGTAAAATTAAAATAAAAAAATGAATACATTACAAAAAAAAATAGCAATAAATAATTCTCGCAAACTAAAAATACAAACTGCATTCTATATCTTAGCAGGCATAGGTGCATTTTTATTAATGGCTTGGGGAGAAGGACACTTATGAATCGAGAAATGTTCAAAGAGCTCACAGGCGAAAACCCAGAGGACGTAATGGGTAACGACTGGTCAAATCAAATGGCAGAATGGGATGAGGAAGACCAGCAAGAAGAGCTAGACGAAGACATAGACGAAGAGGAAGAATAAAATTAATAAATAAAAAACATGATAAATAAAGATATAAGATTTACATGCGATGACTGTAAACACTCCTGGAAGGGGAGCGAGTACAACGAAGAAGAAGATCAGGTACTATTTCATGATGGACATAGATGCCCAAAATGTGATAGCACAGAAATAAGTGGAGAAGATTTATAATTAAAGGGGAACAATTGATGCTGGGTATATGCGGTTCCGCTTTGCCCAGCGCCAATTCCAAATAAAAATGGCAAAATATGAATTCGATGAAGTAAAGCATAGGCATACGTTAGATGGCAAATCACTCACAGGATGCACAACCATCCTTGGAGTAATAGCAAAGCCAGCTCTCATACCTTGGGCGGCCAACATGGTAGCTAATTGTATAAAAGAAAAAGCAGACTTTTATCACAAACCAGATAGCGACATAAACTACTACTATGTGTCAGAAGAACTATTAGAAGAAGCCAGAACAGCCCACAGTAAGCGCAAAGATAAGGCAGGAGAATGGGGAACTAAACTCCACGCAGAAGTAGAGAGATATATTCTGAACACAATGGCCATAGACGGAAACGCCATAGACAAAACCGAGTACGACCCGAGCATAAGTCAATTTATAGAATGGGCCAAAAGAAACAATGTAAAGTTCCTAGCCAGTGAGAAGAATGTATATTCAGAACAGATGTGGACCGGAGGAATAGTAGACTTTATATGCGAAATAGACGGCAAGAGATGGGTGGGGGATATTAAAAGTAGTGGATCAGGAATTTATGCGGAGAATTTTTGGCAGACCTCAGGTTATGACTTAATGTTACAAGAAATGGGTGAACCACCAGCAGACGGATACTTAATACTCAACATAAAGGAGAACGGAGAATTCAATGAGAAACGCAACATAAGCGTAGAAGAAAACCAAAAGGCATTCCTATCTTGCCTCAATATTTATAGGACATTAGAAAAAATTAAAAGTAATTTATAAAAAACATGAAATTCACAAAAAAAACATCAGTGGGTGCTTGGTTAAAAAAAGGAGAGGAAATAAAAGACGAAGACATTATAACCATAGCTAGTCAGATCAAAGAGATAGAGGGCGGGCAATATGGCCCACAGCAGGTATGCTTGGCAAAAACAAAGGACGGGAAAGAAGGGAATGTAGGGGTCAACCAGACATCAATAAACAACCTTATAGACGCATACGGAGAAGAAGACATGGATTGGGTAGGGAAGGAAGTAAAAGTATGGCTAATGAAAGACTTTAAGGACGGGAAACTACAATATAAAATGTATTTATCACACCCAAACGCGGAGATGACAGAAGATGGGTTTGTAATACCAAACTAATATGTTCTGGACAATAGTATTCGCAATAGTAGTAGGAGGATTAATATTAAGTGCGTTAAATGGTTAAAAATATATGAAACTATCAAAAACAATTAAAATAAAAAAAGGTTATGTTTTTATTGATACTTGCTGTTTAGACAACGATTTAGGAAATATGCTTGATATGTTGGGTTTTGGCAATAGTGATGCTGTCGCAGGTGGTTATGAAACTATGGTATTCAAAAGCAATGGTAAAGAGGTTATTGATTGGACAGATTTAGATAAAGATAATTATCTAACAGAAGAAGAGGCAATCAAAGGTCATAAAAAAATGGTTACTAAATGGTCAAAAAAATAATTATGGACAAATACACATTAGAGCCAACCCAACACCTCATCCGCCACTGCAACCCAAAGGAGAAACAATTCTTTGACAGTAAAATGTTGCAACGAGGAGGAAAACTTATTATTAACTATCCCAAAAACTTAAATGTTATAGAAACCTCTAAACACTTTGGGGAAGTGGTGGAATAAATATGAAAATTCTTAACTTATATGCAGGGATTGGTGGCAACAGAAAGTTATGGGGAGATGAACACGAAATAACGGCAGTTGAGAATGTGCCAGAGATAGCAAAGATTTACCAAGACTTTTTTCCAAAGGATAAAGTAATTATCGCAGATGCACATCAATATTTAGAAGAACATTTTAGTAAGTTTGATTTTATTTGGAGTTCCCCCCCCCTGTCCATCTCATAGTAGGATTAGAAAGGCAACAACACATCAAAACAAACCTATATTCCCAGATATGAAACTTTATGAGGAGATATTATTTTTGCAAGGATATTTTAATGGTAAGTATGTAGTAGAAAATGTAAGGAGTTGGTATAAACCTTTGATAGAACCACAAGAGTTAAATATGCACTACTTTTGGACTAACTTTGATATACCACCTATGGAGAAAATAAAATCAAGGCAACACGACGGAGGAATAGAAAAATTGCAAGAACTTAAAGGATTAAATTTAGATAATTACAAAGGAGTAGATAAAAGAAAATTATTAAGAAATTGTGTTGAACCTGAAACTGGTAAACACATTTTAGAAGTAATTAATCACTAACCCTTTTCAGAGAATATCTGAAGAATAAAAAATATGGATAACATAGAAATTTTACTAATAGGGACAGTAGGAGTAATTTTATTAGCGATATTTTGTGCTATTATTTTTATTCCGAACCCACCAAATCAAACTGAAATAGACTCAATAAAATGTGAAAAAATAGGAGGTACACCTTTTGTTGTCCGTTGGGACGGAAGTATAAATTGTATGTTCCCACCTAAACCTTAACTAATATGCAAACCAAAATAAATTATTAATCTGAAGAATAAAAAATATGATAGATGAACTAACAAAACTAATAAAAGAGTGTGAAGAAATAAGCGGAAATTGGAATGGTAAAGAGTCAGGATATGCAGAAGAGCAAGCCAATATCGCCAATGATATTATAGAAAAGGCAGAAGAATTGATAAGACTTATAAATGAATTAAATGGGACTAACTAATATGCAAACCACAACAGAGATAATAACTAACAAAGAGAAACAATGAACAAAGAAGATGAATTAGATATACCAGACCCATATGAAGAAGAATTTGGTGAACCTTATGAAGATTAAAACAAAAGATAACTAATATGTAGAGATAGAATGTTGATGTCTGGGCTTTGGTGAAATAATAGTGGAGGTCATATGCCATCAAAAAGCATCTCTGCCCAGATACCAGCATTTTATCAATTATTATTAAAGAGTTAAAAAATATGAATAAAAAAGCATTAAAAGGAATATATGAAATGTACAAAGCAATGAAGAAGAAAAGTGCAGTAGAATATCACCTTATGTTAGTTCTTAAAGCAATTTTGGGAATTAAAGATTAGCCCCCATATTTTAGAGATAAAATTAACTAACAAAGAGAAACAATTAATGTGCAAATCATTACCTGCCCTCTAATTATTATTAAAGAGTTAAAAAATATGTGTGAACATAAAAAATTAAGAAAAGAGTTTTACAAAAACCCAGCGTTAATAGGAAGCCAATGCAATAAGTGTTTTAAGAAAGTTGATTTAGTAGTTTCAGATATATCACAGTCAGAGTGTAAACAATTAGATTGGAAATTAGGTAGTGTAATATTACAAAGCAAAGACCCAAAGCCAGAAGATAAGTGTTGTGAGAAAATAAATTGCGACCCTAATGAATGTGATGATTGTTTACACCCAAGCATAAATACTGAAGTAAAATGTACTTGCAAATGCCACAAACAGGAATCACCAAAATGTGTCTGTGGAGAACAAATATGTTTAGGTGGAGCAGAAGTAGAGATAGGTGGAGTATGTCATAGACCAAAAAACCCTTGTTATATTATTGACCACAAACAGGAAGTTAAACAGGAAGGGTGGGCTGAGAAACAATATAGATTTACAGAAAAACAGTTGAATTTATTTAAGCAAAACAAAATAACTTATTCGGATTTTATTTATTCCAATGAGTGTTTTATCTCCCAAGTTATAGATGAAGAAGTGGGGAAGAATTACAGTGTTTCAGAATGGCAACGAATAGGAAAAGAAAGAGGATATTTTGATTATTATGAGAAAGAAATTGTTGACAAGGAAAGGAAAAGAATATCAAAAAGGATAGACGAATGGCACAAAGAGAATAAAAAAAGACGAGGAATATTTTGGACAGTTTCAATAGGGGCACTTAAAAATTGGTTATTTATTTAGCCTTACTTAAAACAAGATGAAGATCAAGTATGACAAAACAATTTGGTGGAAAATGTGCAGAGAGAAGCTGAAGAGAGAATATCAGGAAAGGGGAATCACAAGTTGCGAGCTGAAGTTTGATGGGTGTATGAAAGACTTTGCAATGAGTTTTCATCACCGGCACAAAAGGTGGTGGTATATTAATAAGCCAGACCTACTAGGATACTTTAATCAAACAGTTCTAACATGTGCAAGTTGCCATCAGAAGGCTGAAGCAAGCACAGAACTAACAAAATATGTCTTCAAAACTTTGCGAAACGATAACCCTGAAGGGTAAACCAATGTCAAACAATTCAATTTATAAGACCATGTGTAGAGGAAACTTTCCGACAAGATATTTATGCAATAAGGCTAAAACACTTAAAGAGGACTACCAATGGCAGATCCTTCAACAATATAAAGAGAAGCCACTAAGAGAAGAGCTGGAGGTAGAAATAAAAACATACCACGCAGACAAAAGGAAATGTGACTGGGATAATTTTCATAAGCTCTCTATGGACGCAATGACTGGTATGGTCTATGAAGACGATAGTCAGATAAAAAAGGCAACAGTAGAAAAGTTTATAGACAAAGAAAATCCGAGAATAGAAATAAAAATAAAAAGGTCGAGTTTGCAAAATAATAATTAAGTGGTATAATAAAAATATATGCCAAAAGGAATATTTGACCACAAAAAATATCCTAATATGGGATTCCAAAAAGGTAATACTCTTTGTTTAGGAATTAAAAGAGGGCACCTTTCAGAAGAACATAAACAAAAATTAAAAAATGCTAAATTAAAAAATCCTAACAGATATTGGGCAGGTAAAAAAAGACCACCTTTTTCAGAAGAAACTAAAAATAAAATTAGTTTGGCGCACAAAGGAGAAAAAAATTATAGGTGGATAAAAGATAGGTCTAAATTAGTTAGAAGAAATAGAAGTGACCCAGACTTTATTCAATGGAGAAAAAATGTATTTATAAGAGATGAATATAAATGTAAAATCTGTGGCGAAAGTAATAAATATGTTCAGGCACATCATATTCTTTCTTGGAGAGAATATCCTGAACTAAGATATGAAATTAACAATGGTATAACTTTATGCCTTGCTCATCATCCAAGAAAGAGAGCAGAAGAGAAACGACTAGCTCCAATATTAAAAAAGTTAGTGTCAGTATCAAAAGAGTAATATTTTTATAAAATATAACAATCATATAAGAGGAATTTATTTGGGATTTATATTCGCGTTAGTAGTAATAACAGCATTAACAATTAACTTATAAAAACATGACATCATTAAGAGTATTAGGAATTATAAATATAATATTATTATCAATAACAATGTTAATAGCAGTAGACGGAACAGTGAGTGAAACATCAATGGGTTTTTGGGTATTATTAACATTTGCGGTTTCATTAGCATTAAGCATTGTTGCAATAATAAAAAGCAAAAACTAATATGGAAAAAATAGAACTATCAACAAAAAGTGTTAACGAATTAAAAGCATTGGTTTATGATGATATAGCCTATATAGAACAACTACAAAATAATATAAAACTTATTAATAATGAATTAGCTGGTAGACATGGAAGAGCAGACCAAATTAAAACAGTGTTAGAGAATAACAAAAATAAAAAATAATATGTGGTATTGCAAAATGTGGGGACACAAACTAATCCAACCATACAAAGAACAAGCGTTCTGTGAAAGGTGTGGATTAGACAAAGAAGCAGTACAGCACCGAGAGTTATTCATTAGTAGTTCAGCAGAAAAAGTTCAGTTTATAGAAAAAACTTCGTTTGCAGATAAATTTAATAAAGCTAAATCAATAGAAGATATACTATGAATTACAAAAAAGTTATTTCAGGACAAAAAGTATTTGAAAAAATGTTAATTGGATTAAACAAAGTAGCAAATGCTGTTGGTAGCACGCTCGGACCAAAAGGGCGTAATGCTTATCTGTATGATATTGACCCGTTGCAAACTAAAAACACCAATGACGGTGTGACCATAGCAAATGGGATAGTTCTTAAAGACCCCGAGGAAGATGCCGGGGCTTTTATTATACGCAATGTATCAGCACAAACACTTGATGATTGTGGAGATGGAACGACTACAACAACAGTGTTGACTCAAGCCATAATACAAGAATGCTTAAAGAGGCCAGAGAATCCTATGGAAGTAAGAGAGAGCTTAAAACAAGCAGGAGAAAAAGTTCTGAAAATGTTAACAAAAAAAGGAACACCCATAAAAAAAGAGGATATTGAAAAGGTGGCTTTAATAAGTTCAGAAGACAAACACCTAGCTAAGTTAATAACAGAGATTATCAATAAGCTCGGAGAGAAAGCAGTTATAAATGTAGAGGACAGCAAAACATTCGCTACAGACTACGAGATCGTAGACGGATATGAAGCCCACGTAGGTTTTATGTCCCCACACTTTATAACTGATAAGAAATCCAACAAGGCTATCTACGAAGATATACCAGTACTATGTGTAGAGAAGAAAATTAGTAATATAGCAGAGTTGTCGGTAATTTTCAAAGCATTTCAAGACCAAGGAATAACCAAGTGCATAATAGTAGCCCAAGAAATAGACGACTCGTTATTAGGAATGTTTGTCTTTAACAAAGTAAACGCAATATTCAACTCATTGGTTATAAACGCCACCGGGCCATTACTAGAAGACATAGCAGGAGCCACAGGAGCAACCACAATAGCAGAAGGCACAGGAGTGACATTCCAAAACTTTACTCTAGACAAATTAGGTAAAGCAAAAAAGGTTATATGTGATGCCAACAAAACTATATTTATAGGCGATGGAATTACAAACCGAAAGTATGCAGACGAGTTAGAAGCCAAGGCAGATGGAGAGCCAAACATGTACACCCAAAAGACAATGAGAAGACGTGTAGCACAACTACGAGGCGGTGTCGCTGTATTACGCATAGGAGCACCTACAGACGCAGAACGTGGATATATGAAGGATAAGGCAGAAGACGCTGTGAAGGCCACATTATGCGCAATGGAGGAGGGTGTAGTGGAGGGAGGAGGTATGACAATGTGGAGATTGGCACAAGAACTAAACCCAAAGACAATCGGCGAAACGGTGTTGCAGAAAGCATTACAAGCACCATTAAGAAAGATATGCGACAATGCCGGAAAAGATTATACATATGTAATAACCCACATCAAAGAAAAAGAAAACGAGTTGTGGGAAGATAATAGAAGCAAAGAAGGAAGACTGGGGTACGATGCTAAAACAGACAGTTATTGTGAGCTAATAAAATGGGGAATAATAGACCCAGCTAAAGTAGAACGATGTGCATTAGAGAACGCAGTGTCGGCTTCTGCACAATTTATTACAACAGCGACTTTGATAGTAAGTGAAACGGAAGAAAAATGAAATATCCAAAAGAGTATTTTATAAAATGGAGAGAGAATAACAGAGAAAAAACTAGGAAATCAGCCGAAAAATATCGTAGTAAACACCCAGAAAGAATATTAAAATACAGAATAGATAATAAAGCAGAAGTAAATAAAAGAAGTATAGAATATTATAGAAAGAATAAAGATCAACAAATAAAGAAAAGAATGGAAAAAAGAATAATGGAAAAATATAATTTGACAATTGACCAGTATAATATTCTTTATGATAGTCAGAATGGTAAATGTGCAATATGTGAGAAAGCAGATAACAAAAATTTATCAGTTGACCACAATCATCAAACTGGTAAAGTAAGAAGTCTTTTATGTGCAAGATGCAATTTAGCTTTAGGAAATATAAGAGAAGATTTAGAAGTCGCTAAATCTTTAGTAAAATATATTGAAAGATATAAATGATCAAGAAGATAAATAAGGAGGAAATAATAGTGCCAGATAAGTTGGCAACGTTTCAAGATAAGATAACCGGAGCGAGGACTGTGGCATTTCCTATTGTATTCCCATCAGGAGTAAAAGGAGTATGTGCAGTAGTCCACTTAAACGGTGATGCTTGGAACCCATCAACAGATATTAAAAAAATAACAATAGAATTCAAATGAACATAGAACCATTATCAAACCTCATTCAAATAAAAATAGAACAGGCTACGGCCGGAGTGCTAAAGAATGTAAAAGACAGTGCAGTAGAATACGGAGAAGTAATAGCAATTGGTAAGGAACCGCAGATAGGACTGAAGGTAGGAGATAAGATATTCTTTAAGGCTTGGGCTGTTGATATTATAAACTTTGAGGATAAAAATTATTATTTTATAAATCCCACGACAGGAGGGATATTAGCTAGAGTAAAATGATGTGTGATAATGTGGCCAGATGCCACGAACTAAAAATAATAGACGACACAGACGCAATGAGAGTGCTATGCACCCAATGCAAACACCAATTCTTTATAAGGAAAGACCCAATAAAGAATGTGCCAGAGAAACGACAGTATATTAAAATATTTAAGAAGGAGGCCTTGCAGGGAAATGAAAACCTGTTTTACAAGTACTATTCTCAATTCTTAAAATAAATGAAATTTGAAGAACTACCACCAGAAGTAAAAGAACAAATAAGAGTGAGCAATGTTCTTAATAATTATAATATGTATGGAAGGCAGACAGAAACTTATAGTATAAACGGAGAACTATATGACACTGTCAAAAGCGATTTAAGTAGTATTGAGAACCCAAGGACAATAGATGACTTTATACAAAACGAAGAAGGATGTGAAACTTGGACTAAAAAGAACGGCAAAAGAGAAGAGTATCCAATGAGGGGAACATTCCCAAACGATAAGACAGGTGACCTTGTAAAGATTAAAAATATAATCACAACAATAGCGCGAACATTAAAGACCCCCATAGACTTAATATACATATATTTTAATTGGAAACATTATTTAGACTTCATGCACAGAAGCTTGCAAGACGTTTACTTCAAAGACTTTAAGGATTCTAAAGGATATATAACTAAACCAGCTGTGACTTTTTACTCTCAACCGGTTAGAGCAATTTACAGAGCAATGAATTGGGGTGGAGAAGTAATAGGAAAAATAAAAGATGTATGGTGCGCGGTGTTAGAGTTTGACACAGCATATAGGTATAGGGTACAAGCTGTACTGCCACATCTAGATAAAGGCAAGCTTCACGAAAACCCAATCAAAGAACTAAAAAGGTTGGCTAAAATAATGATAGAAAAGGAAAACTGGGAGAATCAAGGGACAAAGAAGTTCAAGAATAAGTTGTGGATTTTGTGGTTATTCTTAAGAGTGCAACCAAAAGTGTTACAGACGATAGTCAATATACTAAATAGAGTAGATTTAGATGAGGTAAAATTGAGTAAGGAAGATATTTACTGGACCAAACAATTTAGTTTTGGCTTCAAATTCTATGAATAAAAGAAAAGCACTTTATAAACTAACAGAAGTGATGGCCAGGCAAAGTAGAGGAGCGTATTGGATAAGTTTCTTACAAACATACTTTGACCCCGGAAAGATAATGGCATACTCAGCTTGGATTAAGATATTAATACCACAAACACCGACAGTACCTTTACTTATTGGAGCAGGTATATTCTTATTTTTAATAGAAATATGCAAATACTTTATAGGAAACTACGATGAAAAAAAAGGAATTTGGAAAACACAATCAGAATATAACCAAAAGAAAGAACACTTAGCACCATTCAACAATGAGCTAAAAAACACATTAAAAGAGATTTGTAAAGAATTAAAAATAGAACACAAGTTTACAGAACTATGATTGAATATAACGGAAAACAATTTAACGAAGACTATGAAGGCCTTAAGTCATGGGCAGAAGAAAAGCTGTGGAATTTACACAAAGAGGAAACGGAATGGCAAAAAGAAAACAAGAAAGAAATAGAAAAGATAAAAAAACCCAAAAGAACAAAGAGAGAGCAAGAATTGATAGACGGAATACACAAGTGGAATCAACAAGTAGGCAAAATTATATTTATATCAGGAGTATTAAAAGAATTTTATGGAGATAATACATTAGTAGACGCAGTATGGGATGAAAGAGGGTGGGAATTATCAGAAGATGGTAATAAAATAATAAAAAAATGAATATACAAGACATAAAACCATACAAGTTGAACGCAAAGAAACACGCAAAGAAGCAAATCCAACAAGTTGCTAACAGTATTAAGAGATTCGGATTTGTTCAGCCGATCGTAGTAGATAAGAACAGTGAAGTGGTAATAGGACATTGTAGGTTAGAGGCAGCCAAACTGTTACAACTAAAAGAAGTCCCAACAGTAAGTGTAGAGAACCTAACAGATGACGAAGTAAAGGCACTAAGATTAGCCGACAATAAACTTAACGAGTCAGATTGGAACATGGATTTGGTAATAGATGAGTTGATATCACTCGGGCCAGACTTTGACTTGTTAGACTTAACAGGATTTAGTCGCGACCTCATAATAGAACCCGAAGCCAAAGATGATATGATACCCGAGGAAGCGCCAGCAATAGCTAAACTGGGGGACATTTACCAACTAGGCAGACACAAGATAATGTGTGGTGATAGCACCAAGGACATAGGAGTGCTAATGGGAGAAGAGATGGCTGACATGACGTTCTGCGACCCACCATATAATGTAAACTACATAGGTAGTGCTACTAAAAGAAGAAAAAGCATAGAAAATGACAACATAGAAGATTATGGTCAATTTCTAAAAGATAGTATAAACCAGATGGTAAGTGTGAGCAAAGAAACGGCACCATATTATATTTTTACTGGGCAAAAGGAAATAGGGACATTACAGGATGCGATGGAAAGTGTTGGATTAAATGCACATCAATCTATTATATGGAAAAAACATAGAATTGGCTTCGGTGGGAGCGATTACCAACACCAGTGGGAGCCAATAGTTTATGGATGGAAAAATCACGCAACCCGGTATATGGTAGAAGACCGAACTTTATCAGATGTGTGGGATGAGTTAAACGATATAAAATCAACCTTTGACGGGGAGTACACGGAAGTGAAATTTGATGGAACTGTAATAAAAATAAAGGGTAAAGCGGAAGGATTTATTAAAAGGAATAAAAAGAAAACGGACTTTTGGCAATTTGACCGACCCGCTAAAAGTGAACTACATCCTACAATGAAGCCAGTAGCATTAATCTGCCAAGCAATACATAACAGTAGCAAGCAAGGAGACATAGTCCTTGACACATTTCTAGGTTCGGGTTCAACTTTAATAGCATGTGAGAAGACAGGAAGAACGTGTTATGGAGTAGAGTTAGACCCTAAATATATAGATACAATTATTCAAAGATACAAAGACTATACAGGGAGAGATGATATAATTAAAATATCCTGATTATACAGGAAAAAAACAGGATGCCAAAAGAAGACACACAATTCAAAAAAGGGCAATCGGGCAACCCAGATGGTAGGCCAGCAGGTAGCAGAGGGTTCACTACCATATTCAACGAAGTCCTAGAGGAGATAGAGAAAGCCAATAGTATCCCAAAAGGAGAGGCTCTTAAGATACTTCTAAAGAAAGCATACGGAGAAGCCAAAGACGGCAACCATCAGTTTTATCAGGACTTAATGAATAGAAACTTCGGCAAGCCACAAGAACACGTAGACTTAACAACAGCAGGAGAAGCAATGCAAAGCCTGTCAGCAGAGGCTATCAAAGAAGCAGAAGCAATATTAAAAGCTAAAAAAACAAATGGATGAAAAAGAGGAATTTGCCGCGACACAATCAATATACTTATTCCTTGAATCTTACCATATCACCAACGACCAAAACGAACCGTTGGATTTTAGAGAGCACGAATATCTATGGGACTTATACGGGGATTTTAGTCCAAGGCAAGCCGTACTCAAGGCAGCTCAAATCGGATTCAGCACTTGTGCGAATCTTAAAGCGCTCTGGTTGGCTAAGAACAAAGCGATGGACATCATCTACTCTCTCCCAAGCTCGTCAGATATCAAAGACTTCGTCAGCTCTAAAACGAATAGACTTATTGCAAACTCAACAGAACTCCAAAAGTGGACCAAAGACAAAGACAGCATAGAGCAGAAGATGGTAGGAAAGAACGTTATCTATTACAGGGGAACGTGGACTGAACGCGCGGCACTATCAATACCAGCAGACCTATACATATCAGACGAAACAGATCGCAGTAAACAAGATGTAGTCCAGCAGTACAAGACAAGACTTCAACATAGTAAATACGGATGGGAGTGGTACTTTTCAAACCCCAGCGCACCAGGACAAGGAGTAGATAAGCACTGGGCAGAGTCTGACCAAAAACATTGGTTCATTAAATGCCAGAGTTGTGGACACGAGTGGTATCTCACAATGGATAACATCATGGGAACACCGCCATACTTTGGATGTATAAAATGCAAAAAAGAACTAGACAGACATCACGGAAGGTGGGTAAAGAAGTACAGTGGAAGGGAAGTATCTGGCTACTGGATACCACTGATGGTAGCACCCCGCATATCGGCTCAATATATATTAGACAAAAAGAAGGAACTAACCGAAGAACAGTTTACCAACTTTGTTATTGGCACACCATATACAGGAAAGGGAAACGTATTGACGCGACAGATGTTCTTGCAGAATTTAACGGAGAGAGTAAACCAGCAAGAGAGCAGACCGATAATAGGTGTGGACACTGGCGTGGGTATCAACTACTGTGTGGGTAACAAGGACGGACTATTCTTCTACGACAAGTGTGATGGCTACGACCCCATAAAAGCCCTACTAAAGCGCTGGCCAACAGCAGTATGCGTAATAGACCAAGGAGGAGATATAATAGGGCCACGTAAGTTGAGAGAAGAGTTTCCGGGCAGAGTGTTCCTATGTTTCTTTGCCAAAGACCGCAAGAACGATGAACTTATAAGGTGGAAAGATGATGATGGTACAGTAGTAGCAGATCGCAACAAACTCATACAACTATGCGTAGACGAGATGACAGAGAAGAGATGCCCAATATCAGGAACAGAAGCTGAGTGGTATGACTACATGAAAGAGTGGCTAGGAATGTACAGGACAGTAGAGGACAATACGCTAGGTATACAAGTATTCAAATGGAACAAGCCGGCAACTGGCAGATGCGATTGGCCATTCAGTCACGTTTACTTCAGAATTGGTATAGACCGTTTTGGGGAATCTCAAGTTTCATTCCATGACCCCAACAGCAAGCAGTTTGCCTTTAAGGGAATTGAGGTTAACCCTAACAATACGACCCAGTTATGGACTCCTAAAAATAGTTGACACGGGTTTATATTGTGATACAATAGATATATGGAAAAGGAATACATCACAACAGATGAATATATATTTACAAGGTATCCAAATTCTTCTAAAAGGAATCATAGAGTTTATTATGTTTCTTTTATAGATGGTAAAAGAGAAACTCTACATCATTATATTTATAGAACACAAATTGGAAGAATACCAAATGGATTTGTAGTCCATCATATAAATGGCAACCCATTAGATAATTCATTGAATAACTTAGATGTTATATCTAGGAGCGAACACCAAAGTTTACATGCAAAAGAAATGTGGAAAAAAGCGGATAAAGACAAAAGACAAAGAATGATACCAAAAGAAACTTTTAATAAGTATGTATGGCACCGTTCAAAAAAAGGTAGAAAGCAATTATCGGAAAGAGCAAAAAACCAGTACAGAGGTAAAATTATATGTGAAGTTTGCAGAAAGAAAGCAATAGTTAAAAATGTAGAAGCTGTAGTGTGCTCACTTAAATGTAGACGCGTTCGGGCATCAAGGATTTGGAGAAAAAAATATCCTGATTATTGGAAAGAACATTACGGTAACTTAAAAGGTAAGTAAATACAAACAATAATATCCCCATAGCACAAAGGGGATTTTTATTTTATAGTAAAGCAATTAGTATTAAAGAACTCAAAATAATATGGCATGGAACTTTAAGTCAAATAAAGAGCGTGAAGAATATCATAAAGAAAATCCACACGCAGCATCTCATCCCTATGCAAAAGGTAAAAAACTAAAACCAAAGGGAGTTGATAAGACAAAAGTAGCAAAGAAGATGACACATTACGAAGGAATTAAAGACGTTAAAAAACATTTAGCAAAGTATAAAGGAGATAAAAACAACCCAACTGTTAAAATGTTAAAAGAACAAGGTTATTAAATAAAATAAACTATGGGACTCAATACACAGCCAGAGAGTAGCACTGGAATACTAGGAGCCATCAAAGGTGCTCTTGGTCTTTTTAGTGACCAAAATAAAGCAATGGGCGTGACAGAGAACTCAAACCCAACGCCAATAGACCCTTACGAGAGTACACTGGATGAGAGAGAGGTAATGGAATTAATCGCTCAATGGAAGCGAGATTATTCTGTTTATTACCAGGACATAGAGAAGGGGCAGAAGCTATCGTTTGATTACTGGGTAGGAAAACAAAAAACCGACAGAGAAAGTCAAACAGGGGATGACACACAGGTGATAGATAACTTAATTTTTGAAGCAGTAGAAACATTCCTTCCTATCGCAACACGCGCAAACCCAGAGCCTTTGGTACAAGCAGACCCATCAGACCAAGGTCAAGCAGTAGCCAAGGACATACGCGTAGCTTTAACAAACTGGGCAGATACGCAACTGTTGCGCCGAAAGCTAGCCAAGACAACAAGAGGATGGCTAATGAACAGACTGGGAGCCTTAAAGTTAGCATGGAACCCAATCACCAAAGAGATAGAACTATCAGTAGTTAACACAAAGAAAATGATGTTTGACAAGGATGGCTGGATAGATGAGAAGGGAGTATTCAGAGGAGAGTATGAGGCCGAGAAGAAACAAGCCACAGCAGATAAGTTAATGCAAATGTTCCCTAAAAAGAAAGAACAGATTTTAGCTAAGGCAATGGGAAAGAAAGGAACTAAGCTAGACTACGTAGAATGGTGGTACAGAGGAACAGACATCATCTTCACACTAGACACCATCTTATTGGGAAAATTCAAAAACCCAAACTGGAACTACGATATAAATGCAGTACAACCAACAGAAGCTGTAACCAATGAGGTAGGAGAAATAGTAACAGACGCACAAGAAGGGCAAGACTCAATACCAGGAACTAACCACTTAAAGGAGCGAACATCACCTTACAGATACCTTTCAATTTTCAACACAGGAGAACAACCACATGACAACACATCACTTATACTTCAAAACATAAGCTTACAAGACAGCATAAACCGCAGAGAGCGACAGATAGAGTTTAACGTAAAACGAATGAACAACGGAGGGATAGTATCCGGTGACTTCTACACAGAAGAACAAGCCTCACAAGCAGCCTCAGCGTTCGCAAGAGGAGTGTTTATACGCCAACCAAAGGGAGATGTAAGACAAGGGTTCTTAAACGTACAAGCCCCAGCAATCCCAGGCGATGTGTTTAATTCCTTAAAAGACGGACGACAAGAGTTAAGAAACATATTCGGTACAGCAGGTTCATCAGCTGAAGGGTTAAAGTCCAGCGAAACAGCAAGAGGAAAGATAATGGTAAACCAAATGGACAGCTCGAGGATAGGAGGAGGAGTGACCGAATACATAGAGCAGTTGGCCGACTCAATCTACAACCTAGTAGTGCAGTTTATGTTCGTCTATTACGATGAAGAACACTTTATAGCAACCGCAGGTTCAGTGTCAGGAATAGAACTGGTAACCCTAAAGAACCAAAACTTTGTAGGACTAAAGACTTTAGATGTAACAGTTAAGGAAGGAACACTAGTACCAAAAGACCCACTAACCCAAAGGAATGAGGCAATAGACTTGTGGTCAGCAGGCGCAATAGACCCAATAAACCTATTCAAGAAACTAGACTTCCCAAACCCACAAGAAGCTACAAGTCAGCTTATTTTGTGGCAGATGTTACAAAAAGGACAAATCCAACCTCAACAATACTTACCAACATTCGCGCCAATGGGAGGGACACCTGGCCAAGCTCCTATGGAACAACCCGGAGTCGGTGGTCCAGCAGTAAATACCTTAGGAGCAGGAAGCCCAGAAGCCGGACAACAAGCACCAGCACCAGGTAGTCAGGGAGCAGTAGAACAACAGAGTCAACAATTAATGAGTTCAATACCAATTCCAAAATAACATGGCACAAGGATATCAAACAAGAATTTATAGGAAGAAACAAGCAATAGCCGATAAGATGGGTATTATTAAGACAGCCGGCGACCAGAAGGTGTGCAAGCAATGTGCAGAAGCGGCAGCATCAGGAAAGTTCGTACACTATCCACTACACCCAAATTGCAGGTGTCAGAACAAGGTAGGAGTGTTCGCACCAGAATCAGCATAAAATATCCCC
>CAIJKW010000052.1 GCA_903821355.1 uncultured bacterium
GACGAGGTTAAAACCACAAGGAGCACACGGCTCCGAGATTTGATAATCGATTGAGACTCAGTTCATTGAGGTCACCCTCAGGCAAAGCGCCTTGTAGAGCGACCAGGTTCGTTAGAAACCCTCCCAGTTTTTGCACGATGTCATGGATAGCATTGTGTGATAAGGGAAAGAAAGGGTTTGTTTGTCCAATTTTGCGTTCGTTTTTGTTGATAAAAAACGCAAATTGATTCGTTAGTATAATCAACATATGTTTCGTGAGTCGTGAGGTTATCGGGAGATATGCATCACATCAGGTTCACGAGATGAAATAATTGTTTCTCCCATTCTTTTTTTTGAGCGAGGAAACCTCCTTGCTCACCGGTGGACACCGTCTGGGTGTTTTCCATCAAATCGAGAGTTTGCCAAGTGTATGATTCTCGAAGGGCGCCTAACGGCGCCCTTTCTTTTTGCATTTTTTTATTGAGATTGGTTGCGCCGGTTACCTAGTGGCTATAACCCCAAATTTGTTGTAATATGTCTAGTGTTATAAACAAGCCTTATCTATATTTATGATAAACAAAAAAGAGCCATTTATTTTGGGGCTAGGGGATGTGTTGGTACTTGTACTGTCCTTGTGGCTGGCTTTATTTTTAAGACTTGGAGAAATTCCAGATACGGTGATGTGGACTAATCACTTGGTCCCATTCTCATTCATCTTTTTATACTCGATTCTCGTTTTTTATGTAGCGGGCCTTTACGCAAGACACGCTGTAATTTTAAGAAGAACAGCGCTGACGATTTTAAATTCGCAAATAATTAACGCTCTCATAGCAACCTTAATTTTCTACTTCACCCCAGCCGTTACAAGCATCATTGCTGTAAGTCCAAAAACAATTTTGGTCATCTACGCCATTGTTTCAATCGTTATACTTTCTTTGTGGAGAATAGTTTTGTTCCCACTAATAGCTTCTAGAAAAAAGCATCAAGCGATAATTATTGGTAAAGGAGACGAGCTTAGAGAAATTCTTAGCGCGGTTGATACTATCTCAAAATCTTCAATTAAATGTGCTCTAGCAATAGACTTAGAAAATCTCTCAATAGAAGAAATGCGCGAGAAAATTATCAGAAGCATAGAGAGCTCGCAAATTGATTATGTGATTTTGGATATGTACGATGAAAAAGTTAAGCCAATTCTTTCTGATTTATATTCAACAATTTTTACAAAAGTTCAGTATGTAAATTTTCATAGTTTTTACGAAGAGCTGTTCGATAAAATTCCTCTTTCTAGATTAAAATATTCTTGGATTATGGAACGCATGTCGTTTTCTGATATGCGCGTGTATGACATCGTTAAGAAAATAGGAGATATAATTCTTTCTATTCCTGTTGCTTTGGTTTTTCTAATATCGCTTCCTTTCGTTTATATTTTGATTAAGCTAGATGACGGCGGCTCTGTCTTTATAAGCCAAAAGAGAATTGGAAAGAATAATAAACTTATAAATATTTACAAATATAGATCCATGACCTCAAACGATGGAGGTGTGTGGCTTCCTGAGAATCAAAATAAGGTTACCAGAGCTGGTTATTTTTTGAGGAAAAGTCGTATCGATGAGCTTCCTCAAGTTTTAAGTGTATTAAAAGGAGATATGTCTTTTGTTGGTCCAAGGCCTGACATTATTGATTTGGGTAAAAGATTGGAACAAAATATTCCTTATTATACGATTAGAAATGTTATCAAGCCGGGTCTTTCTGGTTGGGCGCAAGTTAATCAAGAAAAACCACCTCAGTCTGTAGAGGAGACAAAGCTTAGACTTTCTTATGATCTATACTATATACAAAACAGATCACTTGGTTTGGATATTAAAATAGTTCTTAGAACCATCAAGACCTTATTGTTGAGGGTTGGTATGTAGTGAGTTTTTTTTTGGGGGGGGCTAGAAATAACTCGCTCACGGATTGTTATTTTTTTGTTTTTTCAGTCTTTCCCGCTGCACCCACCTTATTCTCCGCTATCTCTGCTTTAAGAGCCCTGACCTCGTCTCTTATGTGTTTTAATGTAATAACTTCTTCCTCCACAATCTCTTCAGTTCTGTCTTCAACTTTCTTTTCATGCCTTAGTCCTGAGATAATAATTTTTTCTCCAACAAAAGTTGAGACCATAAGACCCATAAGTAACAATAACAGAGTAGAAAATACAACCTGATTTGGTCCATAGAAAAACCAGTTGAGGAAATGATTTTTTGTTCTTAATATATCTGCGGTGTCCCAAACACCTCGCCAAAACAAGACGACAACAACGCCACCAAAAAACGAATACCAGAGAGGGTGATGAGACAAGTGCTCTCTTACATAGTCCTCTGTTTTGTTGAATATTTTAAAAATTCTCATATTGGATACATTATATCAAATTAATTTGTTTTTGGGTGTGTGATTAAAAAATTAGGGCAGAGGTTGGGGGATTGCGCAACGTTTGGATAACTTTATGCGGATGCTATAATCTGAGTATGACTAAAAAGACAGGAGAAGGAGCATTGCCGGCACAAGAGATATCAAAACTTGTTACCGCAGGAAATATCATGGGAACAAAATTAAAGAACATTAGACAATCATCTCTTGATTTGTCTTTAAGTTCTGAAATTTATGAAGTTGAAGGAGTTTTTCAATTGAAACCATCTGAAAAGGTCCGTGATATTTTTTCTCACATCAAACACAAAAAACATTCTATAAAAAATCCTCTGATGGTTGGTAAGGTGTACCTAGCTCGTCTAAAGGAAACTTTCAAACTGCCCAAAAATATTTATGCTTACTGTAATCCAAAATCTACTACAGGTAGACTTGATGTTCATGTGAGATTGTTGGCAGATAATATTTCCAGGTATGATTCTATACCTAATAAAGGCTGGTCTGGAGAATTATGGGTTTCTATTGTACCTAAGACTTTTAATATAAAAGTTTCTGAAGATCTTTCTCTTAATCAATTGAGATTTTTTACAGCTGATACAAGATTAAGTGACGGAGATCTTGCTGAAGCTACAGAGAAATATAGTCTCCTTTGGAGGCTTAGTGGTGTAAAATATTCTTATAAAGAATTTTGTATCGTTGATAATGATAATTCTATCATCCTCACGCTAGACTTATCGTCAAAAATTGTTGGATATAGAGCAAAGAAAACTAAAAAAGTTATTGATTTAAATCTAATAAAACACTATGATTTGAAGGAGTTTTTTGAGCCAATAAAAATTCCTACTGGTAAGTTTATGAGACTAGAAAAAGATAAATTCTATATTCTTTCTACCGCAGAAGCTGTAAGAATTCCTCCTACTTTAGCGGGAGAAATGACACCTGTTGATGAACGTAGTGGAGAGTTTCGCTCTCACTATGCAGGTTTTCTTGATCCAGGATGGGGATGGGGTGCAAACGGAGAAGGCAAAGGAAGGCCATATACACTAGAGGTTAGACCATTTGAGGATTTGATTGTGAGAAACAGGCAGCCTTTTGCAAAAATAAAATTTGAAAAATTGACAGAGGTTTCAGATTCTTCGTATGATGCAATGGACTCAAATTATAAAGTCCAAGCTGGTCCCCGTCTTGCAAAACAATTCAAGTAGAAAATAAAAGATGAAAATAAAAGTAAAAAGATTAAATGACGAGGCTGTTCTTCCTACATATGCACACCCAGGGGATGTTGGAATGGATGTTTATTCGCTAGAGACTTATGAATTAAAAGTGGGAGAGAGAAAAATTTTTTCAGTAGGTTTTGCGATGGAATTTCCATCAGGATTTGCAGCGATAATAAAAGATAAAAGTAGTTTATCGATGAAGCAGGGGATTCATACCATGGGTGGAGTTTTTGATGCTGGGTATAGAGGTGAATATAATGTTAATTTGATAAATTTAGGTAATGAACCTTATAAAATATCTAAAGGAGATAAAATCGCTCAAATTATTATTTATCCCGTTGCAATTGCTGATTTGGAAGAAGCGAGTGAGCTGTCAGATTCATCAAGGGGTGAAGGCAGATTTGGGTCATCGGGAAAATAGTTAGTAATTAAGTGGATTTGTAATTTAAAAAGTATTTAATATTGTGTTAGAATAGAACCATATGCCAAGATTACAAAACAAAATTGCTTTTATCACAGGTGCCGCAACAGGTATCGGAAAAGGTATAGCAAAAAAATTTATCAGTGAAGGCGCAACGGTTGTCATTTCTGACGTGAATGATGAAAAAGGCGAGGCTGCAGCCAAGGAGTTAGGTGACGGCTGTTCTTACATGCACCTAGATGTCTCAGACGAAGGGGAATGGGAAAAAACATTGCAAAATCTTTTTGAAAAATTTGGACGCCTAAATATTTTGGTAAACAATGCTGGAGTTTTGGGATTGGAGAATCCTGCGTGGGGACCACAAGATCCAGAAAATGCATCCCTTGAAAGTTGGAGAATGGTTCACAAGATAAATAGTGATTCCGTATTTTTGGGTTGTAAATACGCTATAAAATATATGAAGCAAAATGGTGTTAATGCGGTAGGTAAACCAATTGGCGGAAATATTGTTAATATGTCATCTCGTTCTGGAATTGTTGGCGTACCAACTACGGCTGCATATGCATCAAGTAAAGCCTCTGTTAGAAACCACACAAAGTCAGTTGCGCTTTATTGTGCTAGTCAGGGATACAATATTAGATGCAATTCAATCCACCCCGCAGCAATTTTGACGCATATGTGGGAGACAATGCTTGGCGATGGACCTGATAGAGAAGAAAATATGAAAAAGCTTTGTCACGATATTCCACTTGGTCACATGGGTACACCTGAAGACGTTGCAAATGTTGCTCTATTTCTTGCTAGTGAGGAATCTTCATTTATGACAGGGGAGGAAGTTGTAATTGATGGTGGAATTTTGGCTGGAACATCTACTTCTCCAGAGGGTAAGGTTGATAAA
>CAIJKW010000053.1 GCA_903821355.1 uncultured bacterium
TATATTAAGAACTGATTATACCTCAAAATTTGGCCAATGTCAAAAGGCAAAGAGGGAACTATTGACATATTAATAATTATTTGCTATAATATAGAAAATAATAAGGAAGCAAGGTGCTTCTTTTTTGTTGGTTCGTTGAAATTTAAATTAGAAAGGAAAAGTAGAAATGAACAGAAGAAAGACGACTGTCGGGATTATCGCTGGGTTTGTGTTACTCATGGTTATTGGAACACTTTGTTTCTTTATACCATTAAAAACACCAGCACCTGCGGAAAAACCAAAACCTGTGGAAAAAGCCACAGTGGTTGAACCGGAAAAAGCTGAGGCACAAGCCCCGACTCAAACTGGTAAAGCCAGTAAAGTTTCATTTAATGCTGATGTAAATCAGGCATTAGCTTTTGCCAGGAAAAAGCTTGAAGAAGCTAACAAAAACGCAAAAACAGGTAAAACAAATAACTTTAACGTTGGAAAGGAGGGGGGAATTGTTTTGAAATAGTGATTGAAAAGATAGTTTAAACAGAAAAACAAAAAGAAAGAAAAAGGAAGGGATTTAAAATGAAAAAGTTAATTTGCATCATGTCAGTTTTTTTCGGAATCGCGATAATCGGTAATGCAGCGGCAGGGCCAACTTCGACGAATGAAAGTCAGAGGTATTGGGCATACGCCGTCTCCTGCCTCGAAGAGGTGCGGAACGGTGTGTTTGAAGGAGAAATCTACAAAGTCTCCAATAACACTCAGCCTGTTGTTCAGGTCGCTGATGACAATCTCGGCTTCTGTTTTTTCATCAAAGACGGCGTGTCAAAAGCCTCACTTGGTTGCGAACCTGGGTGGTACAACACTTGGGCAAGCTGGCAAAATACCAAGCGTGATGAACTGTTTATAAGCCAGAACATGGGGCCAACACTTTTGAGTGCGGGTTCACAAACTATGCCTTTGGTTATGACGTTAAATTATAACCGGAGTATCCGTTTTCAAATCCAAGGCGTTTTGCCTTCGGATTCAGACGAAGTCTGGTTTGGTGATTGTCGCGCCTGGAGAGACGGAAATTACTGGAGAGCTTCAGTTTATAAACCGTGGAACGTGATTAGTACAGATGTCAAAATCATCTGGACAAATCACGGTGGGTGGGTTTTCAACGTAAACCAAGGTTCGTTTTCGGACGTTATTACGGTGGACATTGGAAACATAGACCCAAGAATTACCGCCCCGACACAGGTTATGATAACGTCGTTGTTAGATAGCTCATATCTGAGCGATGATTTTATCAAATTAACCAGTTGCTACTATGACCAAAATATTGGTTGCAATGTGATTGCATTTTCATCGGACTTCGGTTGCGAAGTCAGTGAAATCACAGTCGTTCTTAACGGCTATGAGCAAAGCATTGGTCAATATGGCAACTATTTTAACTCAACGTTGAAAGGCGTTGGAGGATATTTTATTATCCCGCTTGGCAATATGCAAATATTACCACAGACGGGTATAAAGATATTCCTAAAAGATCCCCGCACCGGAGAAATGGTGTACAGAGGAATTGATTCCAGTTTAATCTGGTACGGAGACAACGGTCTCGGGCTAAATAGGTAGCCCACTTTTCCTAGATAATAGACGGCCTTGTGAGTTGTAGAACTCCGGCCGTCTTTTTTATTGCCTGCTTGCCGGTTGGCTAGGTAATTTTACCTTGACTAAGAGACATTATGTGTGATAATGTAATTTTACGTTTGCTATTTGAAATTTTTATAAAACCAAAAAAGGGAGGACGTATGAATTTTGCAGAAAGAGTTGAAGAGATTAAAAGCGGAAAAGTAACATCTGGACCAGTTAAGATGTTGCCAATAAACATGGGTACTTTAATCGAAGGCAAAATTTCCGAGGAAGATGGCCTCAAAATACTTTGCTTGCAAGCTTTGGCTGCTGAGATAGAGAACAGCTGTAGTGGCGGTCTTTTTGCTAACATACCTGAAGAAAAATTCCAAAGGATGATGAAAGTTGAAGAAATCATCGTGGAAATTATTCGCAAGGCTATACCAAGCGAAAAAGAAAGGCAAAACGTTTGCTACTTAGTCGATAAGAAGCACAATGTTCGCTACATGCCAACAAGAAAATATTGCTAAAAAGGAGGGAATTATGAAAAAGAGAGATCCAGTTTTAGTTGAGTTGGGAGCACAATTGAGTGGCATTGATGAAAAGATTGTCGGCCTTATGGCAGATAGAGCACGTGTGGTCGAAAAGGTTGCGCTTCACAAATTGGAAACTGGTCAGCCGCTTCTTAGGCCAGAAATTGAAGAAAAACGCCGGCTTGCTTGGATGAATTGGTCA
>CAIJKW010000054.1 GCA_903821355.1 uncultured bacterium
ACCTAAGCCCAAGCAGGCAGTAGTAACAATAGGACAAAGACGTACAATTTGAAACTTTTTAGCGATTTGACAGTAAAGTGCAAATAAAATGCCTGTCAAATCAAACATTAATCCATTCTGGAGTTTCCTCAAAATTTAATCAGGGAATAAAGATAGCTGAAAATCATCAAGTCCAAATCCGGTTTTTCCTTTAAATCCTACAATTCCGCATCTTGTATATCTTAACAACTCAAAAATACCGTCAGCCATTGCATAATTGAAAAAAGTAGGAACTCCAAAAAATCTTTTTGATAGAATAAATATTTTCTGAACCATTACACTTAACTTTAATGAGACGCCTATGTAAATGCTGGTAAAGTAGGCTATAGCATGCACTAAAACTGTAATGTTACGTATTGAGATGTAGCTCATAACTCTGAAATCTTCAAGGTTATATGATTGTTTTATATATCGATAGCATTCATCACATTTCCATCGTGTAAGATATATTTCTACAATGCGCCATAACTCTTTTGATTTATGAATGTTTACAGTTTTATTGGTCAATAAAAGCATCGGCTGTTTTCCAAAACCTTCAATGATAACGAGAGTGTACCAATGTGTCGGGTCATCAGGTAATGCAACTGTAACTGCGCCAAATTTAAGGTGTAAAAACTCCTCTTTTCCGTCCTTTGTTATATAGATATGAGCTTTGTGTGTTAACTTTACATGATGATGAATTCGTTCGGCTTTCACCTGTTTATTTATGTTATTGTTAAAGTGTAGATATCGGTTCATTTTTAGTCTTGTCACAAATTGCAGATTTTCTTCAGTAAAAAAGTTAATAAGATCGATATCATCACCTTGTCTGTCTATTGCCCAAGTACCCCTTTTTTTAGTGTAAGCTGTTACTTTTTTAATGACTTCTATTAATTTCTCCGTAGAGCCTGAATAATCGTCTGCTTCGCTTGAGTATGCTTCGCAATACAATGGAACAATTCTATCATGTGTTAAATTAGCTGCTGTCACTTGGCATAGGTGATAACCAACAGCTGTGGTATGCTCACTTCCGTCATATATATTACAAAGATTTTCCATCGCTTTTGCGTAGGGTTTCATCATGTCTCCAGGATCAATTGCAATAACCATGGAATCGTCTATTTTGTCATCACCTAAACGTAATATCTGATTATTCAAATGCTCTGTTAAATCATTTGCTCCAAGATTTCGACTTAAGCGATCTTCCGTTTTTATCAAAGGGATATCTTCTTTCAATGCCCTGCTTATATTTGAGAGCTTCACATCTTTTGAGGATTGAATGCCATATATTAATTCTTTTACTAAGCGTCGTTTTGTTTTTGATAAATCTTTTGAAATGATTCCTGAAAATTTATTAACTTGCATCTTGAAACGATTAATTGTCGTTGAGTTTGCGTCCATAGGTGATTAGAAGTCTTGGTAAACTGCTAAGTTCACAATTTGGACGCAAATTTTTTAAGGAATCTTTATTTTGAAAAAAAAAATTACATTTCAGAAAAGAAGCTTCTGTATTACTTGTTATTATTGCAAAGCAATTAAAGTAGAATGATTTTTTGAGGAAACTCCAGAAATAATCAATATTCCTTTTTATCAACA
>CAIJKW010000055.1 GCA_903821355.1 uncultured bacterium
ATTTACATTAGTAATTATTATATAAAAATTAAAATATGAATATCATGACAAAAGAATTTAAAAACATAATTTCAAATAGGCAAAATAACAATCGCAGTCTTTCAAGCGAGCAAGATGATAGTTTCGTAACACACCGAGAATTTAGCTTGGTGTATTATGATATCAAAAGCGATATACAAGACTTGGATCGTAAATTTAGTCTGGAGTTTGCTAATGTTAGAAAAGACATACACACACTTGATGATAAACTTACGCAAGAAATTAGAAACGTTAGAGTAGAGGCACACAGAGAGTTAATTGAGGTTAAAAATGAGTTAATGGCAGAAATTGTTGATATAAAGACTGATGTCGCAGAGTTGAAAACTGATGTGTCAGAATTAAAGACGGATGTAGCTGTACTTAAGACGGATGTAGCTGTACTTAAGACTGATGTAGCGGAGCTGAAGACTGATGTGGCTGTACTTAAGACTGACGTAGCAGAACTGAAGACTGATGTTGCTGTACTTAAGACTGACGTAGCAGAACTGAAGACTGATGTTGCAGAGCTGAAGACTGATGTTGCAGAGTTGAAGACTGATGTTGCAAAGTTGAAGACTGATGTGGCTGTACTTAAGACTGACGTAGCAGAACTGAAGACTGATGTTCATACTATTAAAGACTACCTATTCACAAAACTAACCTCAGATATAAGAGATATTGTAAAAGAATGTCTCGCTGAAGAAGCATTGAACAGACGTTAGAAACACGGAAAGGAGATTGATTAATCCCCAAGCTTTGCTATACTTTTGATAAGCCGTTGAATCGTTAACACCGAGGAGGCGAGGAAAGAAAACCAGCCAAAATCCACGCAAATTAATTGGATTATTGAAAGGCGAGTAGAATCCTCCGTTCCATGCTACGCAAGCATAAAAAGAGAAAAAACAGGGTGGCACCGCGATAAAATCGCCCCTGCAAATTTATTATTAACGTAATGAGTTTGTGGGGGCTATTTTGTTCCCCAAACTTGCAAATAAACGCAACGTTTGATGCCAAAACTAATCAAATCAAAAAAATGAAAAACAGAATTTATATTAAAGACTTAAAAGCACACACTGGATCAGAAGTGACTATCGGTGCATGGATTGATGTCAGAAGAGATCAGGGAAAACTAATTTTTCTTGATTTTAGAGATAAAACTGGAAGAATACAAGGCGTGATACTTCCTGGAGCTGATATAGCAAAAGCTGTTGGTGAAACCGTTAGACCTGAATGGGTTGTTGAAGTTAAGGGAAAGGTCAATAGCAGACCAGAAAAAAATATTCAGGCAGAAAAACAAAATGGTGATATTGAACTTGAAATTCTTGAAATAAAAGTCCTAAATGAGGCTGAAACCCCAGCTTTTGAATTAGGTAAAGATACTCGTGAAGTAAATGAAGATACGAGGCTAAAATATAGATATTTAGATTTGCGAACTGATCGTCTTCAAAAGAACATCAGAAACAGACACAAAATGGCAAAGCTTATTAGAGACATTTTTGACGAGAATGGATATATAGAAGTTGAAACTCCACTTCTTACAAAATCAACCCCGGAGGGCGCCAGAGACTTTCTTGTTCCTTCAAGGCTAGAGAAAGGTGCGTTTTATGCACTTCCACAAAGCCCTCAGCAATACAAACAACTTTTGATGGCGGGAGGAATTGAAAACTATTTCCAAATTGCAAAGTGTATGCGCGATGAAGACAGCCGTGGAGATCGTCAACCTGAATTTACTCAAATGGACGTTGAAGCAAGTTTTGTTACTGAAGAAGATATAATGTCACTCAATGAAAAAATTCTAATTGATATTGTTACAAAACTTTATCCAGAAAAAAGAATTCAAGAAATTCCTTTTCCAAGAATTCCATATCATGAAGCGATGGAGAAATATGGAATCGATAGACCAGACATCAGAACTGACAAAGAAGATCCAAATCTTTTGGCTTTCTGTTGGATTATTGATTTTCCATTCTTTGAAAAAGACACTAAGGGTGGCTGGACTTTTACTCACAATCCTTTCTCTGCACCAAAGCAAGAATATATGGAGCAATTAATGAATGCAAAAAGAAGCGATGAAGGACTTGAGAAAATTATTGCAGCACAGTATGACATCGTACTAAATGGATCAGAAATTGGAGGAGGAAGCATTAGAAATCACCAAGCAGAAGCATTATTTAAAGTTTTTGAAATTCTCGGATATGAAAAAGAGAAAGTAGAAAATGACTTCTATCACATGATTAAAGCTCTTAAATCTGGAACACCTCCTCATGGTGGTATTGCGTGGGGACTAGATAGACTTTTGATGCTTCTTGAGAATGAGCCAAATATTAGAGAGGTTATGGCCTTCCCAAAGACGGGTGAAGGAAGAGATCCGATGATGCAAGCTCCATCTGGTGTTTCTGCAGAGCAACTTAAAGAATTGAATCTGATTGTTAAACAATAGTTTGATATAATAAACATAATTGAGTAGTAAATAAAAAAGATGACAGAAATATTTACAATTAAGACATCGGCATTTGAAGGTCCACTGGATCTGCTTTTATCGTTGGTTGAAAAGCGTAAATTATTTGTTAACGATGTATCTCTAGCACAAGTCACAGATGATTACATAAGTCACGTCAACAAACTGGGAGATTATTCTCTTCATAACAGAGCAGACTTTATAAGTATTGCTTCAACTTTAATTTTAATTAAAGCAAAGTCTCTTTTGCCAACAATCAGCCTAACTGAAGAAGAGCACGGTGATATTGAAGATCTTGAAAAGAGACTTAAGCAGTTGGAAATTATAAGACAAGCATCCGCAACTCTTGGGAGGATTTTTGGTAAAAGTATTCTTTACGAAAGAGGCGAGCTTAAGCAAGAAATCAAAGTTTTCGTGCCAAGTAAAGAAGTTGAGACGGGTGAAATTTCATCGGCAATACTTCGTCTGCTGGTTTCCTTACCAAAAAAGCAGGCAGAAGCACCGAAGGTTATCGTTAAAAAAATAATTAGCATTGAAGAAATGATCGATAAGCTAACCGTCCGTATTCAATCCGCAGTTAGAATGACATTCAGAGAATTCAGTGGAAACAAAGGAAAAATGGATAGGGGACAGCGTGTTGATGTGATTGTGAGTTTCTTGGCGATGCTTGAATTAGTAAAACAAGGTATTATAAATGCAAGGCAAGATAATCTTTTTGAAGACATAGAGATGGAGAGCGATTCGGTTGGAGTTCCAAAGTATATGTAAGGGGTCTCGAACAAAACAAACAAAAATATGCAAGATCAAAAAACACAACAAGCCACAACAGAAATATCGAAAAGAATTGAAGCTATTTTATTCTGGAAGGGAGAATCAGTTAGCAAAAAAGACCTTCAAAAACTTTTAGAGATGGATGAGACTTCCAAAAACTTTCTTTCTGAAATAAATCAAGATAAAAGTATTGCTATAAACCTTGCTATCGATGATTTAAAGAGTACGCTTAATGATAGAGGTCTTTGTGTTGTTCAAATAAGGGAAGAGTATGCATTAAGAACATCAGCCTCAACCGCGGGATTAATTGAAAAGCTTCAAGTGGAGGAATTGAACAAAGACCTAGGAAAGGCTACAACAGAGACCCTGGCTCTTATTATCTACAAAGGCCCAATAAAGAGAAGCGAGATTGATAATATCAGAGGAGTCAATTCTTCTTACATATTAAGAAACCTAATGATTAGAGGACTTATTGACAAAGAAGTAGACCCAAAAAACTCTCGTACAAATATTTATAAACCATCTTTTGAATTATTATCACATCTTGGCGTAACAAATATTGAAAGTTTACCAAATTACGAAGAAGTCATAAAAGAACTAAATAAATTCAATGAAGACTTTAACACCAAACAAGAATCTGCTGACTAAAACTAGTCAGAAAAAATATTTTTATATTTCAATAATAGTTGCACTATTTTTTGTGTTTTTCTTTGGTGTAAATGGGGTGGAGGCCGCGACACAAACAGCACAGACCTCACAAGCAACAAAGAATACATCGGCTGCACAAAATTTTCTAAATGCAATTACAACTAATGCGACATCGTCAAACTTTAATTCTGGGACACTTGACTCAACGACAACTGACTTAAGTAAGATAAATTTTCATATAAACGACGCCACAAGTTCAACATCATGGTTACCAGACATAAACAAAATATACGCTCCAGAAATTGTAGCAAAAAACGCTGTCGTCTATGACATCACAAACAAACAATTTATTTACTCAAAAAATGCGGATGAGCCCGTACCGATGGCTTCACTCGTAAAAGTTATTACCGCTGCAGTTTTTCTAAAGCTTGATAGTGCAAGACAGAAACAAGGTGACCAAACTGAAACTGTCCAGATTATAAAAAAAGGCCCTGGGTACAATCAAGGGGATAGAGATCTAATAAACGGTGAGTTTTGGAAAAAAGAGAATCTCATTAGATATATGCTTATTACCTCTTCTAATTTTGCAGCGCAATCTCTGGCTAACAGCATTATTGACGATGAGTTTGCCTTTGCATTATTAATGAATAAAACAGCCAGGGATCTGGGTTTTAAAAGTTTTAGCTTCAAGAATGTAAGCGGACTTTCTGTTAATAATTCAAGCTATAATTCCAAAACCTCGCCAGCTTCGCCTACACTTATAGCAAGCTCAACAATACCCAAACAACTTCCATCAGCGATTGGTAGCGCAAAAGAAATCGCCATACTATTTAATTCTATTTTTACAAGCATTCCTTTCCTTGGAGAAGCAAGTATCGTACCCGAAGCGACATTTTTAAATTGGTCTGGCAATACTCATGATTCAAAAAATGTGAATGGCTCTTTGGCAGAGATACCCAACATCGTTGCTGGTAAAACCGGAACAACAGAAGAGTCTGGTGGAAACTTAATGATTATAATTAATGTTAATCAAAAAAAATATGCGATCGTAATTTTGGGTTCGACAATTGAAGATAGATATTTAGATACCATAAAATTAGCTACCGCAACAACTAATTATTCAAACTCATCAATTTTCAATTCTCAAACAGACTCGTCCATGACCTCGTCCACGACATCACTGTCCACAGGAGCATTTGCACCATTAAAATAGAAATGTCATAATCTATCAATATGACAAACGATTTAATTAAGGTCCTGTTTCCAGCCGTCGTCTCTTTCTTGGTGGGAATTGCTATTACCCCAAGATTGTCCACCTTTATGTATGCACACAAGATGTGGCGCAAAAAATCTAGGAGCAAAGAAAACGTGGATGCCATGTCAGAGGCTTTTAAACAAATACACAATGAAAACGGTGAGATAGGGACACCAAGAGTTGGCGGGGTGATAATTTGGATTTCAGTCCTAGCTGTAATTGCGATTCTTTATTTAATTTCATTTTTTGTACCAAGTGATATTTCTGGAAAACTAAACTTCTTAAGTAGAAATCAAACATTACTACCTCTTGGAATGTTTTTATTCGCTTCAATTTTTGGATTAGCAGATGATTTACTTCAAATCTACGGCAAGGGCTTGAATCTTTCCGAAGGAATATCCAGAAAACTCAGAATCTTAACTGTATTATTAATTGGAGCAGTTGGCGCTTGGTGGTTTTATTTTAAACTAGAAAGTCTCTCTGTTCACATTCCATTCTACGGAGAATTGTGGATGGGTCTTTTATTTATCCCGTTTTTCATGGCAGTTGTCTTTGTAATTTTTAGTGGGTCAGTCATTGACGGAATTGATGGCTTAGCAGGAGGTGTTATGGCATCAGCTTTTGGCGCATATACGATAATTGCAATAGCACAGCATCAAGTAGACCTTGCCGCATTTTGCGCCGCTATAATAGGAGGCCTACTTGCTTTTATCTGGTTCAATATACCGCCCGCCAGATTTTATTTAGGAGAAACGGGAATGATGGGTCTGACCATTACTCTTGCTGTCGTGGCCTTCCTTACAGATCAAGTCATAATTCTTCCAATAATTGCGCTTCCATTAATTATCACATCGCTTTCTTCAACGATACAAATGTTTTCCAAAAAATATTTTGGTAAAAAGATATTTAAGATTGCACCACTTCATCATCATTTTGAAGCATCAGGGTGGCCGTCGTATAAAGTCACAATGAGATATTGGATTATTTCGATAATATGCGCGATAATAGGAACTGTAATTGCGCTAATCGGATAAATAGCGCGAAGGAAAAGGAAAAAGACAAATAAAACCAAATAAGTTCTTATCAAATAAAATGTCATCAAATTCAATAGCAAAAAAAAGAGGTGGAATAGATAAGATTTTTTTGACATTGACAATAATTCTAGTTGTCGTCGGTTTTTTGATTTTCTATTCAGCGTCTCTTGGACTACTTGCCGCGGGTACAACAAAATTCATGGCGGTGACTTCTAATCAAATAATTTTTGGAATTCTTGGTGGAACAATTGTTGCCGTGATAACTTCGTTAATTCCTTATACCTTTTGGAGAAAATGGGCGTTTCTAATATTCGGCGGTTCGTTAGTTCTAATGATTCTCGTTTTTGTACCACATATTGGAGTATTCCATGGGGGAGCAAGACGATGGATTGGTGTGGGTGGCATGTCCATGCAACCTGCGGAATTTTATAAAATAGGCTTCGTCTTATATACTTCAGCTTGGTTTGCTTCGATCAAACAAAAAGCTTCAACTTTTAAATTTGGAACTTTGCCATTAATAACTTTAATAGTTCTCTCTGCTGGGTTAGTCTTGATGCAACCCGATACAGAAACTTTTCTAGTCATAGCAGCTTCAGGTGTTGCAATCTACTTGGCAGCAGGGGGATCTTGGAAGCCGTTATTTATCATTGCAATAGTTGGAGCAGTTGGATTAGGTGTGCTCGTACTTGAAAGACCTTATTTACAGAAAAGGATAAATACATTTATTGATCCATCAAAAGACCCAACTGGAAGTGGCTATCAAATTCAACAATCATTGATTGCGATTGGCTCTGGTGGCCTAACGGGTAGGGGATTTGGCCAAAGCACACAAAAATTTGCTTTCCTACCTGAACCAATTGGAGATTCCATCTTTGCAGTTGCGTCTGAAGAGTTTGGTTTTGTTGGATCAGTTTCAATAATTATTTTATATATTCTTTTTGCCTTTCAAGCACTTAGAATAGCAACGAGAGTTCCAGACGCATTTGGTTCGTATACAATTGTAGGAATAGTTGTGTTAATTGTCTTACAATCTTTTATGAACATCGCCGCAATGCTTGCTATAGTACCACTCTCTGGAACGCCACTCTTATTTATATCCCATGGAGGAACAGCCCTATTCTTTACGATGGCTTCAGCTGGGATTATTATGAATATTTCGAAGTATCAGAAGCGCTAAACACCCCAAACAAAATACAACCCTTTGTGAGCACGCCAGTTTTCTGCTGAAAACTGGCTCTGCTCGTTGCAACTCGCAAGTCTCACAAAGGGCTAGTATTTTGTTTGGGTCGTGGTTGTGAATTCAAAGGGAGCTGAAAAGATTTAAATGAGGCATTATCAAAAATTGATCCGGAAGAACTAAACAGACTGAAAATTCATGAGGTTCTTGAACCATACTGAAAACAAAACCATAATAATTAGAAATGGCTAACCCACCGGAGTCCACCTTGTTGGATCTTCGTATATGGATATTTTATATAATGTTTACACATAGATACCAGTTATCCATGAAAGAAAAATCCCAGAATGAGGAGTCTCTGAGACTTGCGAACTGCAGTGAGCAGATGATTTCCGTTCCCCATAAGGAAATCACGTTTTCACCAGAGAATTGGCGTGCTCACAATGGGGCTACTTGGGGTGTTTTCGTTATCCTTATTAAATGATATACTAAAAACATGAAGATATTGCTTACAGGAGGAGGAACTGGTGGCCATTTTTACCCACTCATTGCAGTTGCTGAAGAAATTCGTGAAATTGCTCATAAAGAAAAGTTACTAGCGCCCAAAATCTATTACATGGCTAATTCGCCATATAACTCTAAGGTTCTATTTGATCAAGAAATTGAGTTTGTACACGTATCGGCTGGAAAAAAGAGGATAAATCCACAAGGAATATCAAAGCTATTGAACTTCATAGACATCTTTAAGATGGGCTTTGGGGTTATCGTGGCAATTGTAAAAATGTTCTTTATAATGCCAGATGTCATTTTTGCCAAAGGAGGTTTTGTTAGCTATCCGGCGTTACGTGCTGGAAAATTCTTTAATATTCCAATCATTATTCACGAATCAGATAGTGTCCCAGGAAGAGTTAGCAGGTGGGCAGGAAAATTTGCAGTAAAAATTGCCGTTTCCTACAAGGAAGCGTCAGAGTTTTTCGATGAAAATAAAGTTGCCTACACTGGCAATCCAGTAAGACAAGAGGTCAGCCAAATTTTAACGAGTGGAGCAGCTGAATATCTAGGGCTTGAAGAAAATGTTCCCGTTGTTTTTGTAATGGGTGGTTCATCGGGGGCAAAAATAATTAATAATATTATTTTAGAGGCACTACCAAGACTTGTTGAAAAATATCAGGTGATTCATCAGACTGGAAAATTAAATTTCCAAGATGTTACAAGATCAGTAGGTGTTATTTTAGAAAATAATCCACATAAAAATAGATACAAACCATATGACTATTTAAATTCACTTTCAATGAGAATGTCTGCAGGAGCATCAAATGTAATTATTTCAAGAGGTGGTTCAACTATCTTTGAAATTGCTCTTTGGGGAGTTCCTTCCATCATAATCCCAATTACAGAATCAAATGGTGATCATCAACGTAAAAATGCATATAACTTTGCAAGAAGTGGGGGATGCGTCGTCATAGAGGAGTCAAACTTAAATGCGGAAATTATTTTGAACGAAGTAGACAGAATCGTGACCAACACAAAGGTTAGAGAAAATATGATTGAAGGTATGCATAAATTTGCAAGGCCAGACGCGGCAGGATTAATCGCAAAAGAAATTTTAAAAATTGCACTTGGGCATGAAGTGGACGATTTTTAAGCGTAAAAATCGCGCCAAAATTAGCAAATTTTGACGAAGTACAGAATAAAATACAAAATATATAAAGACATGAATAATACAAACAAAAGCACAGAAAAAACAGAGGATGCTACAGAGCAAATAGTAACTAGGTTTGCTCCGTCACCAACTGGGTTTCTTCATGCCGGAGCTTATAGAACAGCTCTTTTTGCATATTTTGTTGCAAGAAAAAATAATGGAAAGTTCTTAATCAGAATTGAAGATACGGATAGAGAGAGAAGTACAAAAGAATTTGAGGAAAATATTTTTGAAACAATGGAATGGCTAGCTCTTGATTACGATGGAATGGAAAAGCAATCAGACAGAGTAGAGAATCACAAAATGTATTTGGAAAAATTAATCAAAGAAGATAAGGCTTATGTTTCAAAGGAAACTCCCGTAAAAGAAGGGGACAGGGAAGAAGTGATAAGATTTAGAAATCCAAATAAAGTTGTAACTTTTACAGACTTAATACGCGGAGATATTTCAGTCGACACCACTGATCTTGGAGATTTTGTTATCGCAAAAAGTATTAATGAACCTGTTTTTCATCTAGCGGTTGTTGTCGATGATTTTGAGATGGGCGTAAATCACGTCATAAGAGGGGAGGATCATATTCCAAACACACCTCGTCATATTTTAATAATGGAGGCTATTGGTGCACCAATTCCAAAGTTTGCCCATTTACCACTTGTGCTTTCACCTGATAGAACAAAGTTTTCAAAAAGAAAAGGAGCACTTCCATTAACTGTCTATAGGGATAAAGGTTATTTACCAGAAGCTCTAATCAATTATATTTCAATGATTGGATGGAATCCCGGGGGAGAGCAGGATATTTTTACAAAAGAAGAAATTATTAATTTATTCGATATAACTAAAGTTCAAAAGGGTGGTGGAATTTTTGACGATGTAAAATTGAAGTGGGTAAATAAAGAGCACATGCTTAAATTATCCCACGATGAATACAAAAATAATCTTGAAAAATTTATGCCGGAAGAATTAGTATCGCTTCCAACCTATTCGTCAAGAATTGATTCTGTCGTAGACATTGTGAGAGATAGATTGGAATATTTTAAACAAATTCAGGAGATGGATGAGGAAGGTGATTTGGCATACTTCTTTAAAGCACCACTATATGATAGGGAGATTCTTTTGTGTGCAGAAAAAATGAGAAAAGGTAAGGATTTGAACCACGAGAGTCTTGCTAAGATACTAGAAATCTGTAAGGCTGAGTTGGAAAAATTAGAAAGTAATATTTGGAACAAAGACTCTGTGAAAGATACGCTATGGCCAATTGCGGAAAGTGAGGGTAGGGGAATAGTCCTTTGGGCTATCAGGGTTTCATTATCAGGAAAAGAAAAATCTCCAGATCCTTTTATATTATCAGAGACACTAGGCAAAGAAGAAACATTGAAAAGGATTGGGGAAGCAGAATCGATTTTGAAAGAGAAGCTTTAGAAAACAAACAAGATATGAACATAAGAAATTTGAAAATAAAAATAAAAAAATATTCAGCAATCCTTAGCATGGTTTTTCTTGTCCTTATTTTTATATCTCAAATAACACCCAATCTAATCAAAAGAGTCATTGCCGCATCTACTGTGGAAGAACTTCAGGCAAAAATAGATGAGAAAAATAAGAATATTGAGGCCTTAAACAAAGAGATTCAGTTGTATGCAGACTTAACTGACAAGACCTCAAAAGAAGCACAGACTCTGCAGAAAAAAATTCAAACCTTAACTCAAAATGGCAAAATGTTGGACGTTGATATTAAGAAGACTAAAACTCAAATTGATGTTGCCAACATAGCAATTCAAAAACTCGGTATTAACATTAAAGTATCGGAAGATAAAGTTGCTCATTACCAAACAGTTATTTCCGCAGAAATTAAAAATGTTCAATTCAAGGAGGATTCGTCTTTAATTGAAAATATATTAAGCAAAAGAAATTTGTCTGATGTTTTAGTTGAAGTTGATAGTCTAAAAAGTCTTAATCAAAAAATTGGCGAGGAGATAGATTCGTTAAGAACAGAAAAAAAGACATTGGAAGTTAATAAGGTGCAAAAAGAAGACACAAAAAAAGAACTGACTACTTTGCAAACAGAACTGTCTGGTAAGAAAAAAGTTGTTGAAGCAAACAAGCAAGAGCAATCTCAAATATTAAAGGAAACAAAGAATCAAGAAAAAACCTATCAACAAATCTTAGCACAAAGGAAATCTGAAAAAGAAGCCCTAGATAAAGAGTTATTTGATTATGAATCGACTTTAAAGTATACTTTAAACCCTTCGTTGATTCCAAAACCATCGTCGAACAAAACTTTTAATTGGCCACTCGATACGGTTAAAATAACCCAATTATTTGGAAAAACCAATGCCTCAGCCAGGCTTTATGTTTCTGGAACACACAACGGAGTTGACTTTGGAGCAAAAGTTGGAACACCTGTAAAGGCTCTTGCGGACGGTATTGTTTCAGGTGCAGGAGATACTGATCTGACATGTAAAGGGGCATCTTTTGGACGATGGGTATTGATTAAATTTACGAACGGTCTAGCCGCAACGTACGGACACTTATCGGTGATAAGCGTTACGGAAGGTCAAAAGGTTTCCGCGGGAGATATTATAGGATACTCTGGAAATACAGGGTACTCCACTGGCCCTCATCTTCATATTAGTGTTTATGATGCCAGTGCAGTAAACGCAGAGACTAGACCGAGCGTTTCTTGTAGTGGAAAAATATACAGAATGCCGATAGCCCCAGTTGCAGCCTATCTTGACCCTATGGTTTATTTTCCAAGGAAGTAATCAAAGGAAATTATTAAAAAATAAATTTAAATAAAGAAATACAAAATATGTGTGGAATTGCAGGAATAATAGGAAATAGAGAAATAACATCCACATCTATAGACAAGATGGTTGACATAATCAGCCATAGAGGTCCGGATGACAGGGGTATTTTAGCTGAAGATAATTTTGCTTTTGGGATGAGAAGACTTTCGATCATCGACCTATCTGGAGGACATCAGCCTATTTCAAATGAAGACGGCACAATAACTGTTGTATTTAATGGTGAAATTTATAATTATAAAGAACTAAGACCAGAGCTTCTAGCTCGTGGTCATAAATTTAAAACAGAAAGCGATACTGAAGGTTTAGTTCACCTGTATGAGGAATATGGAAAAGACATGGTTAAGCATTTACGAGGAATGTTTGCTTTTGCAATTTACGATTCTAAAAAGAACCAGATTTTTATAGCGCGTGACTATTTTGGAATTAAACCTTTGTATTTTTCTACTGACAAAGACTCGACAAATGATAATAAGCCAGATGGTGGAAATATTTTATCTTTCGGATCAGAAATAAAAAGCATATTGCTAGACCCTCGTGTTAAAAAAGAAATCAACCATGAGGGTGTGTATCAATATCTATCGTTTCAGTACAATCCACTGGAGGAGACTTTGTTTAAGAAAATTTTTAAATTAACCCCAGGACATCATCTAACAATAGATTTAAGTAAAGAAAATAAGTCGCCGTTTGTGATTGAAAAATACTGGGAATATGAGTTTAATAATGAGACAAAAGAACTTGGCGAGATGGGCGAAAAAAATAGAGGTGATCAGGAAAACTCCTTCGCAAAGAAAACAAAAGATATAATAACTGATTCAGTTGCTCACCACATGATTAGTGATGTGCCGGTTGGCGTATTTCTTTCCGGTGGAATTGATAGTGGAATAATAGCAACACTCGTTCAAGAAGAAAGAAATAAAGCAAAAGCTGGGCCTGTTTCAACTTTTACAATTGGTTTTAAAGAAGTTAGCGAACAAGAGGCGGCAAAAGAAGTTGCTAACAAAATTGGATCAAAACATAATGAAATTTTAATAACCTTTGAAGAGTATCTTAAGGAGCTTCCAAATATTGTTTGGTATTTTGATGAGCCGGTTGCAGATCCGTCTGCCGTATCACTTTTCTTTCTCGCTAGGGAAGCAAGAAAACAAGTTAAGGTAGTGCTCTCCGGTGAAGGCGCGGATGAGCTATTTGGAGGGTATAATATATATCGTGAGCCAATTGATGTAAGAGTGCTTAGTCAGTTACCGTTTTTTGTAAAAAAGTATTTCCTTCGCCCATTTTTAAAATTGCCTTTTAACTTCATCGGAAAAAATTTTATTAGAAGGGGAGTGACAAAACTGGAAGATAGATATATTGGTAATGCAAATATCTTTAATAAAAAAGATAGAGATTTACTTTGGAAAAATAATAAATACATGCCAAAGTATTCAACAAGTGAAGTTCTTAAGGAATTCTATATGGAAACAAGAGGGGAGAATGATTCTAGAAAAATGCAGTATATCGATATCAAAACATGGCTTCGAGGAGATATCTTAGCTAAGGCCGATAAGATGACTATGGCAAACTCACTGGAGCTACGAGTGCCTTTTTTGGATAAGGAAGTTTCAGATTTTTCCGAAACTATTCCAGACAGACTAAAGTATAAAAACAAAAAGACAAAATATATTTTAAGAAAAGCTTTTACAGACATCCTGCCAAAAACCACAGCAGACAGAAGAAAGCTTGGCTTCCCAACCCCTTTTGGCGCATGGCTTAAGAACAGCCCTGAAGAGGTCATGAATGTGATACTCAATAATGAATACATTAAAGAGTATATGAATATGGATTTTATTGAAGATTTGGTTAAAAAACATGTTAGCGGGAAAGTTATAGGTAAAGTTGATATCTCTAGGAAGATTTATGCATTGCTTATGCTTTCTTTGTGGTATAATAAATTCATTATAGAGACGGAATAAAAATGACTGAACAAATAAAAAAACATTAGACATTAGAATAAATTATTTTATGAAAAATATTTCAGACAAAATTATTAATCACACGAATAAGAACGAGATAAATAAGAAAGGATTTATAGAGATAATAGTGGTAATAATCGTAGCGCTCGTTCTACTTAATTTAATTGGAGTTGACCTTAAAACCGTTTTAGCCAAGGAGTCCGTAAAGCAATTTTTTGGATACGTCAAAGACATGTGTATATTGGTCTGGGATGACTTTAAAATGATTGGTGAATTTATCAAAAATATTGCAAATAACTAACTAGTTAAACTATTTTCATATTTTTAGAACAAAACAGTCCCCGCAGTTTATGGCTGCGGGGGATTTTGTTGTCCTGGGGTAGTAAACCCCATCAGTTTTGTTTTTTGTACGCCGAAGTCCTTTAACCGAAAAAATGGGATAGAGCGGTTCAAAGCTTTTTTCCCATTAATTCCCTGTAGAGAGCGAGCAGTAAGCAGTACTCGTCATCGTCATTGTCAACATGAAGTTCTGAGAAGATTATCTGCATGTCTCTCATAAATTCTGCCGCCTTAGCTGCCGCCTTAGCCGTGTGGACCTCTCCAGTCTGAGAAGTGACAATAACAAACTGCAGAGAAAGCTCGGCAATAAGGTCTCCTTCATGAATCTCCTTGGGCTGCTTCCAAGCTTCATATACTCCACAGAGAAGAATTCTCTCTGGGGCCGTCAGGTTGTGAAAAAATTTAGCAAACGTCGTTTTCGTTTTCACTTTTTTTTGGGAGTTTAAAGTTTAGCCTAGTTCGATTTCACGATCACTCAATCATGAAATCCTTTCTAGACTCAACCTTAGATATACAGGTGTGTGCAAAAACAGATGTGTACAAAAATATGTAAATGTTCTTTTTAATAATTAAACCATTATGGAAATTTTTGTCAATAATAGGGGAGAAGGGTTATTTTGTTTAAAACAGCAGATTTCGTTTTTTCGCAAAATTAGCAAAAATATGAGGGCACAGATTGACGCTACAGGCTCAGAGAAAAAATTAGATAGGCAAACATACCTCTAACAATACGTACAAAAGTAAACAAAATCCACAAATAAGCCCGCGGTTAAACAAAGCTTATTCAGAAGGGGTTTATATTATGTATGTCGCAAAAGATATATTGTGCGACGCTTATATACTTTGAGCCATATATTGCCTAACCACTCCCCGCAACAATAAGGCTGGTTTTATGTCGTGAAAGTTTCGTGTATGCGACCAATACACTGCTGGTAAGTTTTTTAGAAATTTAAATTGAGGTTTGCAGGAATTTAAATTATCTGTTTAGATTTAAATATTGAATATTTTAATACGTGAATTTGAGAGTCTCCCCTACTCAGCTTTAATTTTATGAGACAGTAAAAAATGATCCTTGACAAGGGGTATGCAAGGATATACGATATTACATAAGTAGGAACGTTGTGTTAAACAATTTATACCCAACGGCATCTACTCAACACAGAAAGAAAGAAACAGAACAATGAAAAGAAAAAATGGTGCAAAAAGCGGAAAACAATTCCGTTTCAGAGTCAAAGACGACCAATTCAAAGCCTCGGGCTGGTGCGGAAACCGGCCTAAGTGCGTATCGGTCGCCATTACAGCCGCAGGTGTTGCCGTTCGCGACACCAAAGACCCAGAAAAGCAAACCCTGTTCTTCACGACTGACGAATGGGATGCCTTCATCAAGGGCGCCAAGGACGGTCAGTTTGACCCTCGAGCGTAATCCTAGATCGTAAGGCCTTTGGGAGGGAGCGCTTTGCTCTCTCCCATTTTAATTCTATGAAAATAATATATATAATACCCGGCCTTGGAGAAGATTGTAATCTATCAAGATACAAAAAACTTATAGATACCTTTCAGAAAAAAGGCTATTTTGTTAAACCAATAAATCCAGATTGGTATAAACCATTAAGTGAGCAAATTTTTCCAATCGAAAAGGAATCAATGATTTTTGGTTTCTCATTTGGGGCGATTCTTGCTTATCTGATTGCAAAAAAATACCCATGCAAAAAAGTAATTTTTGGTTCAATTTCACCAATTCATACTTTTTCTTTCAAATCTTTAGTTGATGATAATACTGAACACATGAACAAAGACCTGGCCATTGAACTAGCTAGGGATATTAAGAATATTAAAATTTCTTTAAAAAATCTTAAGTCCCCACACATATCACTTGCCGGTGAATTAGAAATTCCAATTATGAAAAATAATGCAGATTTACTTGTTCCAAAAGCAAAACATTTTTTATCAAAAACCTATATTGAAAGTATTAATAAGTTGGTTGAATAATTTTCATTACCTAACTTTTATTGCATTTAAAGGCCTAGGCCCTTGTACTTTTTAAGCTTTGCGCACCTCACTATTTTGACTTATCCACACCCATTGTCGTGCAAGTTTCTATTGTGCGACGTATATATACTTTGTAAGCCCCTAGCCCTAACTATAAGGATATCTGCTATTTGAATCTATTTTGTACCCCTCTCCTACTCTTGAGGTAAAAGAAAAATTTCAAAATCCCAATTTCAAATTTTTTTCCAAATATATGCTAAAATTACATTAATCAAATTTATTTTTATTTTATGGAAAAACCTTTTATACAAGAAGAGCCAATGTACCCGACATCAGAGAATTTAGCCAAAGAGACTCTTAGTCCCAGCCAAGGCCAAGAGGTACCTGTCTCCCCTGCTCAATCGTCAAAAGAAGACAGTGATAAAAATATTTCTAGACCTGTTAGTAGAAGAAATTTTATTGCAGGTGGATTATCCGCTATCGCTTCCTTTGCTGTCGGCGGGATGTCTAGCTCCCTAAAAGCAGCTGAGGCTGCCAAGGTAAAAAATCAACCTGAGTCAACGGAGACACCTGAGAGCATTGAACGTGAAAATAAGCTATTACAAAAAATACGTCTTGAGAGGAGTCAGGTCAAAGCCGAGTTTTTGAAGAAGTATTTTGAGGGTGCTTATAAAGCCATCGTCATAATAGAAACTGGTCCTAAGCAAGTTTTAAATGTTTACGATAAAAATGGAGAGTCTGTGTCGGTGAAGGATATCGATGGAACCATGTTGGTACTGAAAAATGTCAAAATCTCAAGTGGACGAGCGGGTATGGAAACACCGACATCCAGTTATGAATCTGGAAGAAGTGTGGAAAAATATGTGAATCACGATGGTGTACCTATGCCCCACGCGGTTGCGATAGATGAGAAGAATGGAGTATGGATACATGAAGGAATTAGAACCGGCTTCCCTGCCTCCCATGGCTGTGTGAGATTAGACGAAGAATACGCTGAGGGAATATTTCATCTAGCG
>CAIJKW010000056.1 GCA_903821355.1 uncultured bacterium
AGGCATGATTCTTTTTCATACCTTTTCACCTCTTCTATATCTGTTGCTATAGTTTTGAGTGATTCAGGATCAGTTACATCAAAAACTAAAAGTGTTACGTCCGCCCCCATAAAGTTTTGACTGGGTATACTTCTAAAACGTTGATTTAGATCCCTAGGCCATAGTTGTAGCTTAATTTTTTTATCGCCAACGCTTTGCACTTTTGTTACAACATCTGATTTATCACTATGGAAAGCTTCAGTGTATCGAGCTTCAAAATATTGCTCTACAAGACAGGTTTTTCCTACACCTGAGTCACCAAATAGATGCACTCTAAGGGTAGGAATAACTGGTTCTGGAGCTTGTCGAGGCGCTTCTTGATGCAACTCTGCTTCTTGATGCGAATCCTGATGCTGATAAAAACGTTCGGGTAAAATGACCATGTGTTTTCTTTCTATACTCATATTTTTTATAACCTCCAATTATTTATTGCTATTATTGTTTTTATGTAGGCGCTAAAACGAAACTTCCGGTTTCTCCAAAATCGAAACTTCCGGTTTTATGAATTTGGGTATACCCCCATTTCACAAAGGAGGATTTCTATGAATGGAGTTATAACAATGAGAAGTAAAGACTTAGAGCGGATTAAGATTATAGAGCGGCTTGCCAAGAAGGAGCTGACTCAAATAGAAGCTGGTAAACTATTAGACATTTCAGACAGGCAGATTAGGACCCTTCTTAAAAGATACCAAGAGTTTGGTGATGAAGGGGTTATATCAAAAAAATTAGGCAACAATAATAGTCAGCTATCCCAACCTTTAAAAGATAAAGCACTTAGGTTAATAGCGGAAAAATATCCGGATTTTGGGCCTACTTTAGCTACCGAGAAGCTTCAAGGACTTCATAGCGTGTTTCTTTCCATAGAAACAGTTCGTCAATTAATGATTAGGCACAAGCTGTGGATTCCTCATGTTCAACCGCCCCTAACATATCATCCTTTAAGGCCCAGAAGGTCGAATTTTGGAGAACTTGTTCTCATAGATGGATCCGTAGAATTTTGGTTTGAAGGAAGGGGGCCAAAATGCGTTTTACTTGTTTTTATTGATGACGCTACAAGCTCTATACTCAATCTCTTTTTTACTCCTACGGAGGACTTAGTAGGATACTTCCGTGCAATGGATATTTATTTACACAAATACGGACGTCCATTGGCATTGTATTCTGACAGACATGCGGTTTTCAATGTGGAGAGGAAGAGAAAAAACCCTTTAACTGGAGAAGAAGAGGGCATTACACAGTTTGAACGCGCTATGACAGAGCTCGACGTTAAGCTGATTCATGCACATTCACCTCAAGCAAAGGGTAGAGTAGAAAGATGTAATCGTACATTACAAGATCGATTCATTAAAGAGCTACGACTTCAGGGCATTTCTGATATACAAACCGCCAATGTTTTTGCGGAAGCATACCGTCTGGAACATAACAAGCGATTTGAGGAACCTCCTGCACAATCCACGGATTTGCATCGCTCTTTAGAGCAGTACGATCTTTCAAGAATTCTGAGACCCAATCATCACAGAATCATTCAGAAGGACCTGTCCTTTCAGTATGAAAGTGAGATTTATCAAGTGCAAGAGAACTCTCAATTACCCGGATTGCGAGGGAAAATCATTCTAGTCTGGCTCGATGACATTGGTTATGTACATGCACAATATGAAGGTAATGAGCTTCAAATTGTCCTATTTAAGCAGTTGCCTTATCAACCTATAATCGTCCAAGAAACCGCAAGGAGATGGATCATGAAAAAACCAAGGTATAAACCAAATAGATTTCATCCATATAAAAATAATTATAGAATTAACTGATATTATGTATAAATTTATTGAATAAAAATTCAATGAATGTGATATTAAAGAAAGACACACACAAGAAAAATCAATCGGACAGGGGCAACCTCTCAGTTGTCTCTGTTTGGATTGAAAAATTCTTCTTTCAAAACCGGAAGTTTCGATTTAGCAGAACCCCCGGAAGTTTCGTTTTTGCACCAACAGTAAAAGTTTTGTTTGTGTAGGCGCAAAGTAGAAATGTCGTATTCCTGCTAAGTAGAAATGTCGTAAATGACAAATTAATATTTTAGTATAACAATGTTAACCCTAATAACATCAGGAGGTTAACATGTTTAATGG
>CAIJKW010000057.1 GCA_903821355.1 uncultured bacterium
AAGTCATCCGAAGACGTTATACGATCTACCGGTTCGGACCTCCATTTGTCTTTCGACAAACTTCATCCTGCTCATGGCAAGCTCACCTTGCTTCGGGTCTTATGCATACTACTTATTCGCGCTATTAACACTCGGTTTCCCTTTGACTTCGCTGTTTTAGCCAGCTTAGCCTTGCAGTATGAATAAACTCGTTGGCTCATTCTTCAATAGGCACGCCGTCGCAGATATAAATACCTGCTCCGACTCCTTGTAGACATATGGTTTCAGGTCTATTTCACCGCCCTAATCGGGCTACTTTTCACCTTTCCCTCACGGTACTAGTTCACTATCGATCTTTAAGAGTATTTAGCCTTAGCGGTTAGTTCCGCTGGATTCCCCCCGGCTATCCGTGTCCTGGGGTACTCAAGAATAGTAATAAAAGAGATAAAGAATTTTCGTTTACGGGACTATCACCCTCTATGGTATTGCTTTCCAGCAATTTCTACTAACTCTTTATTTTTTGACTCTTCTAGAAATCTACATTACTATCTTACAACCCCGAAGTATTGCTACTTCGGTTTGGGCTTCTTCCTTTTCGCTCGCCACTACTTAGGAAATACAATTTTGTCTATTTTCCACCTGGTACTGAGATGTTTCACTTCCCAGGGTGCGCTCACTTATCATAAAGACAAGTGTTATCGAGGTTTACTCGACAGGGTTTCCCCATTCGGAAATCTCCGGATCAAAGGTTGCTACACACCTCCCCGAAGCTTATCGCAGCTACGCCACGTCCTTCATCGCCTCTTAAAGTCAAGGCATCCACCATACGCCCTTAAATTTCCTGTTAAGAAATTTGAAAACCATAATTTATTCCGCTTATATCATTTAGCGGAAAAAGCCCCTTTTCCCGACCGCTCGGTACTTTGGAAGCTCTCTTCTGTCTACGACCCAAAAAGACCCTCGTCTAAATGTCGTGACAGTTTTAAATTTTCAAATATTCAATCTTTTTTCAGTCAAACAAAAAACCGCCTTTCGAGCGGTTAACAGACAAAAGAAAACGTCTATTAATACCGCCTCTTTAACTTGTTTTTTGTAATATTCATACCGATAGAACGAGTATATACGAAACGAAAAAAGATGTCAACCGGGATAACCTGGGGACATCTTTTTTCATTAAAACCTATGTAAATTGGTTAAATGGTAAAAAACCACCGAACCATTTTAAATACATTTGGTCGACATTCTTGTTGAAGTAAACGGTCCGTCAACATTTCCTCGATTGCGCCAGCCGGTCATGGTTTCAAATTTGTAATCCGCTACACTTGTGGTATTTGGAAACCATTTTTGACAATAAGAAAGTTTGTCTAAGTCTGCTCCGGAGACTCCATCTGGATCGGTCAACCAATTTCCATTTGCATCGATATGTTGATTTACTTTTCCGTACCAATACGATATTCGTTGAGTGTTGTCGCCAGAGTTTATTACTCCAACATTATTAATAGCAAACAAATTATCCGAGGTATCATAGATCGGATTAATGGCTCCACCGCGGGGGTCCGTGGTTACGGCTATTTTGAAATATTTTCCAAAAGGACGTCCTGAGTACTGAGTAGGTAAAGTTACAGTTTCATTCCCGTCATTTAGTACTGTACCCTCGTTTAGATTTGTAGCGTAATTTGCGCCATCAATTCCACCACCTGCCGGAGAGTGATGCTGAATCAATATATACAGCGGAGTGCTTGCGGGGAGATTGTTGCTATTCCATCTTACTAAAATTTTTTGTCCCGCGGTAAATGTCTCTCCCCCGTTTGGAGAAAGTACAGTTACTGAGGCTGCAGAGGTTGGTAATATCTTTACACTAACTGTATTAGATTTATAAATTTGTCCATTGGCATAAATCTCAATATAAAATTCGCTTGAGCCCATCACCTTCGCAGTACATGTCATAACCCAAGTATTGTCAGCTAAGGCTTCGTTGTTCCCACAGGAATTATTATCCCCGAAATTTTGATCAAAGAAATATGCCCTACTGAAATACCCGGTAGTCGGGGAACCGGTACCAAAATAATATGACAACCCGTGCAAATTTTGAGGTACTCCCGAAACAGTGAAAGTACTCCCCATTTTTACTGAAATAGAAGAATCACTTACCTGACCTCCGGACGAACCAACTATATGGATAAAAGGTTTCGACGCCGCTGGCAACGACTCGATGTCATTGATAAAAATCGGAGTTGGTGGAACAGATTTTGCAATATTGCTTTGAATTTTCGCTAGAGTATCAGCATCAACCAGCCCACTCACAGTTGTAAGCTTCGCATCCTTTTGATATTTTTTTACTGCTGATTTAGTCAGAGAACCGTAGTACCCAGTAGCACTTGCCGAAAGATATCCTTTTTGTTTTAGGATATTTTGTAAAACTTTCACGTCTTCCCCTGAAGAACCGACGTTTAATGTTCTTCCGATTGAAACGGTTGTTGAAACTGAGTCTGCCGCTGGGGCCACAATTGCCGTAGCCTCTGCTTTTGAAATTCCAAAAACCAAGAAACTTAAAACGATTAGTAAACCGAAATATTTTTTCATAAACTATTTTTTAATTAATAATCTAATAATATTAAAACACAATACACTGATAAGTATACCCCCCCGTAATATCTCAATAGCTTCGCATCACTTAGTGAAATATCATTAAGTCATGCCATACACAACAAACAAAAATATGCCGAGGATTAGAAAAGAAGCAACCCAGCTTCTGTTGAGGAAGAGGTGGTCAACGAGAAAGGTAGCC